>NZ_JAMYMR010000067.1:0-16711 GCF_040318635.1 Mesorhizobium sp. M1066 | reverse complement strand
AGAATCGCCTGTCTTTTCGGCGCCAAGAAGAATTAAAGGCACGCGGCAGCGTTCCCTCCCCCTTGTGGGGAGGGTTAGGGTGGGGTTCTTCTTCGCAAAAATCCATATGCGATAGCCCTGCCCGCAAGGGGGGAGATCGACAGCCCTACGCCGCCTGCGGCTCCGGCTCGAAGGCCGGCTTGCTGGTGTTGATCAGCAGCGAGATACAGGCGGCGGCAATCGCAGTCATGCCGGCGATCAGGAACGCCAGTTCGTAATTGCCCTGCAACTCGCGCATGGTGCCGCCGAAGGCGGCGGCTGTCGCCGCACCGATCTGGTGTCCGGCGACGATCCAGCCGAACACGATCGGCCCGCTGCGGTCGCCGAACGCCTCATTGGCGAGCCTCAGCGTCGGCGGCACGGTGGCGATCCAGTCGAGGCCGTAGAGCACGGCGAAGATGATCAGGCTGGTCGCCGAGAAGCCGGAATAGGGCAGGTAGATCAGCGACAGGCCGCGAATGCCGTAATAGACGCCAAGCAGCTTGCGCGGATCGTAGCGGTCGGTGAGCCAGCCCGACAGGGTCGTGCCGATCAGGTCGAAAATGCCCATCATCGACAGCAGGCCGGCGGCCTGAACTTCGCCGATGCCCATGTCGCCGCAGAAGGCGATCAGATGCGTGCCGACCAGACCGTTGGTGGTGAAGCCGCAGACGAAGAAGGTGGCGAACAGGTACCAGAACACCCTTGTGCCGGCGGCGCGGCGCAGCGTGTTGAGCGTATGCGCGAGGAAATTGCCTTGCGACGCAGGCGATGTCGGCGGCACATCATCCGCCTCGGCGCCATAGCGCACCATGCCTATCGATGCTGGACGCTCCGGCACCAGCAGCCAGACCAGCGGTATCAGAGCCGCGGTGGCGATCGCGACCGCAATGACAACCGGTTGCCAGCCGCCCGACTGCGCCAGAGCAGCGATCATCGGCAGGAACACCAGCATGCCAGAGGCGCTTGAGGCCGACATCAATCCCATGACAAGGCCGCGGTTGGTCTTGAACCAGCGATTGACGATGGTGGCGCCGAGCACGCTGGCGACAGCGCCGGAACCAATGCCTGAGAACACGCCCCAGGTGATGAACAGATGCCAGGGCTTGGTCATCAGCAGACTGAGCGCGGTTGAGCCCGACATCACCACCAGCGAGGCGAGCAGCGTGCGACGCAGCCCGATGCGCTCCATCAGGGCTGCGGCAAATGGACCGGTGAGACCGTAAAGCAGGATACCGACACCGGCGGCCAGCGAGATGACGTCGCGCCGCCAGCCGAAACTGTTCTCCAGCGGCAGCATCATGACCGCGGGCGCGGATCGCAGGCCGGCCGCGACCAGCAGGCAGAGGAAGATGACGCCAACTACGACAAAGGCGTAGCGCTGGCCAAATGGACGAGATTGAGCTATCATGTTACTGACCGGTACGTTGCAGGGTGGGATCCTGTATACGTACCGATCGGTAACATTGTCAATCGAGTCACACGATGCCAACGGACAAAAATATTGATCTGACCATCAGCGACGGTCATGCATCGGCGCCGCCGAAGGCCGCCAAGAAGATCCTCGATGTGGCCTATGACCTGTTCTATCGGCGCGGCATCCGGGCGATCGGCGTCGACGAGATCGTCAAACGCGCCGGCGTCACCAAGCCCAGCCTCTATCGCAGCTTCCCCTCCAAGGATGAACTGGCCGCCTCCTATCTCAGGCAGTACGATCTTGAATATTGGGAGCGTTTCGACGAAGCGGTCGCCGCTCATCCCGACGACCCGCGCGCACAGATCAAGGCTTTCCTGACCCGCATCGGCAAGCGCACGCAGGTGGCGGACTATCGCGGCTGCGGCATGACCAATGCGGCGGTCGAATATCCCGACCACAGCCATCCGGCCCGCGTGGTCAGCGAGGCCAACAAGCAGGAACTGCGCCGCCGCCTGCGCGCCATGGCGGTTGCGATGGGCGCGCAAGACCCTGACACGCTGGGCGACGGCCTGCTCCTGCTGATCGAAGGCGCCTATATCAGTGGCCAGCTGTTCGGGCTTGGTGGCCCGGCGCAAGCGGTCGCCCGCAACGCCGACCTGCTGATTGAAGCGAGCTTGAAGAAATAGCGACAGGCGATACGCTAGGACAACCTCCAACGGAGATGTCCCGCGATGCGTAGCCTGCTGATTCCGCTCATCCTCGCTGGCTTCTGCCAGGCTGCACATGCCGACGGCATTGCGAGCGCCTACACCGATCTGGACTCGAAGAAGGATTGCGTGACCTATGCGCAAGCCGAGGAAGGCGACGGCGACTGGGCCGAACTCGCCTGTTCGGGCTATCGCGGCTATCCCGTGCTGATAGCCTATGACGATGCCCGTGAATCGCTGTTCTACGGCTTTCCCCCCGGCGGCGACATGACGACGGTCTGGGAGAGCTTTTCCGGTTTCAATTCGTCTGGAGCCAAGATCGAATGGCGCATCGAGACCAAGGGCGACAAGGCTGTGCCCTATGCAGCCATCCATCGCCGCTCGATCAGCAATCCCGAGGACGAGAAAAAGCCGACCGAGGTGCTGCTCGTCGCCAAGGTCGGCCAGATGGACGCCCGCGATGGCTGCACCGTTGGCCTGGTGCTGGCCACCGGCAATCCCACCGCCAACGACCAGGCGCGCAAGCTTGCCGACGACAAGGCACGCACCTTCGCCTGCGGCAAGGACAGGCGCACCGTCATCGGCAATGTGCCGGCTTTCGGCCGGGTGGATAACTAGATCAGTTGCTTAGCACGGAACTTCTGCCACATGCAGGTCGCACACGTTGGGATTGGCCGAAACGCCTTTGACTTCGTCATCCACGGGCGCAGCAAGGAGCGTAGCGACGCAGCGCAGACCCGAGGATCCATGCCGCGACACCAACAACACCACAACGGTGCAGAATTCTGCTTAGCCGCGCACTTCACCGAGCGTCACGGCATGGATGCCAGGGTCTCCGCGACGCCGCTTCGCGGCTGCTCCGCCCTGGTATGACGAAGTCGAGGGGCCTCGCGAGGCCTAGGCCCTGCGGGGTTGATGCTCCGCAGAGCCTAAGCCCAGCTACTTGCTCGCCTTGGCCCGCTCGATCGCCTCGACGATCATCTTCTTGGCATATTTGGAATCGTGCCAGCCTTCGATCTTGACCCATTTGCCGGGCTCGAGATCCTTGTAGTGCTCGAAGAAGTGCTGCACCTGCTGGCGCGTGATGTCGGGCAGCTGGGTGTATTCGGTGACGTTCTCGTAGCGCAGCGTCAGTTTCGGCGACGGCACGGCGATGATCTTCTCATCCTGGCCGGCATTGTCTTCCATGATCAGCACGCCGATAGGCCTGACGTTGATGACGCAACCCGGCACCAGCGCGCGCGTGTTGCAGACCAGCACGTCAATCGGATCGCCGTCGCCCGACAGCGTGTGCGGCACGAAGCCGTAATTACCGGGGTAGCGCATCGAGGTGTGCAGGAAGCGGTCGACGAACAGCGTGCCGGCCTCCTTGTCCATCTCGTACTTGATCGGCTCGCCGCCGATCGGCACCTCGATGATGACGTTGACGTCCTCAGGCGGGTTCTTTCCGCTGGCTATGGCTTCAATGCGCATGGCTTAAATCCCTCTCTCGATGGACGATCGATAGCGGGCGGCGCGTCATGGTGCAATGCGGCGAATGGTGCTGGCTGAAATCGGGAGACGCAATGGCCGAAAGGCCGGGCTGTCATTCCCAGACGAAAGCGACCTTCTTGAGCGCCTTCTGCTCGAAGATCTCGACGCCTTCCGCAACGTCGCGGCCACCGGCGCCGGCATAGAAGGCAAGCGCGTTCTGGTTGTCTTCCAGCGCCCAAACGACCATGCCTTTCAGCCCATGGTCGGCCAGGCGCGCCCTGGCCGCCGCGAACAGCCGGCTGCCAAGCCCGATGCCCTGATATTCCGGCCGCAGGTACAATTCGTAGATTTCGCCTTGCTGGCGCAGTTCGCGGGCGCGGTTCTTGCCGATCGTCGCATAGCCGGCAATCTTGCCGCCGATCTCGACGACCAGGACGGTGGCGGCGCGGCGAATCGCATTCGCCCACCAGTCGGCGCCTCGACGGTTGATCATCGATGTCAGGGTCCGGTGCGGAATGATGCCGGAATAGGCGCCGCGCCAGGCCTCCAGATGCACCTCGGCGATGGCACTGGCATCGCGCGGGTCGGCTTTCCGGATGTCGATCGTCAGCGTATTCATGATTTGTTAACCATAAACCCGCATCGCCCGATTGCAAGAGTCCCGGCGGCCCGCCGGCTGCTTTCTCACAGGCGGTCACCACCTCAGACAGGGCCCTCGAAGCTTCACTGGAAGGACTCAGATTTCGACCAAATGGTCGTCAAGTTCGTTGCTGTCGCCCGCTGTGACTGGGAAATGCTCGGCCAGCACCGCACCCACCTGCTCGATCGCCTTGACGAAGCCGTCGGCAAGCCGGTCGTCGCCGGCATGCGCGGTAAGGTCGCGCACGACACCGTCCCAGACATGCTGGCCGACCTTGGCGTCGATGCCCGAATCGGCAACCACTTCGGCATAGCGCTCGGCGATCGAGACGAAGACCAGCACGCCGGTGCGCGCCGTGGTGCGGTGGACGTTGCGGGCAAGGAACTGCTTGACCGCGTTGGCGTGCGCCGCCTGGTAGCGCAGCCGCCTCGGCACCAGATGGATGCGCAGGCCGGGCAGCGCCCACAACAAGGCCAGCACGCAGGCAAGCGCCAGGAGCTGGGCGAGTACGAAATGCGGCAGCCGGATCGACAGCCACCAGGCCTCCAGACCGTAGCCGACCGCCAGGCTGACGATCAGCATGCACACGGTCGCCATGAAGGCGGCCGGGAAGAAATAGCCGTCGCTGGCATGGGCCACGACGCAGTAGATCTCGCCGTCGGTTTCCTCCTCGGCGCCGCGGATCGCGGTTGCGATGCGCTCATGATCCTGCGGGCTGATTGGTCGTGTTGCCATGATATGTCTCACCAGCTTCCTGAAGAACCGCCACCACCCGATGAGCCGCCGCCACCGGAAAACCCGCCACCGCCGCTTGATCCCGAAGACCAACCACCACCGGAGTTCCCCGACGACCAGCCGCCCGAAGACGAACCCGTTGTCCAGCCGCTGCTGCCCGAGTACCCGCTCGGCCCACGGCCGTAACGAAACGTCATGCCCAGCCATCTGTACACGCCCGGCGACAGCTTCGTGCCGAACATCGGCGGCAGGAACGCCATCGCCAACCCGCCGAAAAACATCGTCGCCCACAGGATCAGGAACACGGCAACGATCGGATCGATGGACGTGCCGTCATCGGCGGGATTGCGCTTGCCTCGCGCTTCCAGTTCTTCGGGATTGCCCTCCAGGACCATGACCATGTCATCGACGGCTTTGCTGATACCGCCGGAGAAGTCCCCGGCGCGGAAGGCCGGCACCATGTCGTTTTCGATGATCAACTTGGTGTGCAGGTCGGTCAGCGTACCTTCCAGCCCATAACCGACCTCGATGCGCATCTTGCGGTCGTTCGGAGCAACCAGCAGGAGCACGCCATTGTTCTCGCCCGCCTGGCCAAGTTTCCAGAAGCGGAACAGCCGGTTGGCGTAGGGCTCGATCTCCTCGCCATCGAGGCTGGGGATCGTCGCCACGACGATCTGGTCGGAACCTTTTGTCTCGAAGTCGGCGAGCTTCCGCGTCAGCGCCGCCTCGGTCGCGGCATCGATGATGCCGGCATTGTCGACGACACGGCCGGTCAGCGCCGGCAGGTCGGCCGCGTAGGCCATGACGCAGGAGAACAGCACGACCGCGGCAATCAGGACGGCCGAGGCGAGGCGGTCGCGTTTCGACAGGCTGATGCTGGGTATCGTCATGCCATCACCAGCTTCCCGACGAGCCGCCGCCGCCGGACGAACCGCCGCCGCCGGAAAAGCCTCCACCGCTGCTTGACCCCGAAGACCAGCCGCCGCTGGAACTTCCAGACGACCAGCCACCACGGGAGGATCGCCGGCTTGGCTCGAAGGTCATGCCGAGCCAGCGGTAGCGGCCGGGACCGAGCTTCTGGCCGAAGATCGGCGGCAGCACGGAAACCGCGATGCTGCCGAAGAAGATGATCGCCCAGATGCCGATGAACACGGTGAAGAACAGGTCGTCGGAATCGAAAGGCGCCTGCTGGTTGCGCTCGCCGCGCGCCTCCAGCTCCTCCGGATTTCCTTCCAGCACCATAACCATGTCATCGACGGCTTTGCTGATACCGCCGGAGAAATCGCCGGCGCGAAAAGCCGGCACCAGGTCGTTTTCGATGATCAGCTTGGTGTGCAGGTCGGTCAGCGTACCTTCCAGCCCATAACCGACTTCGATGCGCATCTTGCGGTCGTTCGGGGCGACCAGCAGCAGCACGCCGTTGTTTTCCTTCGCCTGGCCGAGTTTCCAGAAGCGGAACAGCCGGTTGGCGTAGGGCTCGATCTCCTCGCCATCGAGGCTCGGGATCGTCGCCACGACGATCTGGTCGGAGCCTTTTGTCTCGAAATCAGCGAGCTTCCGCGTCAGCGCCGCCTTGGTCGCCGCATCGATGATGCCGGCATTGTCGACGACACGGCCGGTCAGGGCGGGGAGATCGGCGGCGAGAGCGGTGAAGGGGAGGAAGAAGAGGCTTAAAATGACCGCCAGGAATGTCAGCCTTGCGTTCCGTCGCACCCCCCTCTGTCCTGCCGGACATCTCCCCCGCAAGGGGGGAGATTGGCTGTCATCGCTGACAGCAACACTTCTGCGACGTCGAAAATTAGCGAAACCACCACGGCTGCCGATCTCCCCCCTTGCGGGGGAGATGTCCGGCAGGACAGAGGGGGGTGTGAAGGAACGCAAGGCTGATAAGAACCAGGATCATCAATCGACGTTCACCCGCCCTGCTTCGTGCCGAAATCGACCTTCGGCGGCTGCATCTTGTCTTCGGCGACGGTGAAATTGGCAAAGGGCTCGTTGCCGCGGAACCAGAAGGTCGCCCACAGCACCGAGGGGAAGGTCCTCAGCGTCAGATTGTAGTCCCTGACCGCCTGGATGTAGTCGCGCCGCGACACGGCGATGCGGTTCTCGGTGCCTTCGAGCTGGGCTTGCAGCGCCAGGAAATTCTGATTGGCCTTGAGGTCGGGATAGGCCTCCGAGACCGCGATCAGCCGCGACAGCGCGCTGGTCAGCCCCGCCTGGGCATCCTGAAACTTCTTGAGGGCTTCGGGATCCTTCAGCGTTTCCGGTGTTACCGTGATCTGCGTTGCCTTGGCGCGTGCCTCGACCACCGCGTCGAGCGTATCCTTTTCGTGCGAGGCATAACCCTTCACCGTCTCGACCAGGTTGGGGATGAGGTCGGCGCGGCGCTGATACTGGTTCAGCACCTCGCTCCATGCCGCCCTGGCGTTTTCTTCCGCTGTGGGGATGGTGTTGTAGCCGCAGCCGGCAAGCAGCGGCAGCACTATCGCCATCATCAGGAAGGCGGGCAGCGTGCGGAACGTGGACGGCGAGGCAAGGCGCTGGGCAAACATGATGGGTCCCTCGGTAGAAGTTGCACGCGAAGCATTACCACAATCAGCGCGCAAGAAAACCGCCCGCGCCGGCAGCCTCTCACCTGGCACGCCCGATGCCGCTGCAAGGCTCTGTGATTGGCCGTGCGAACGCGATAAGGTCCGCAAAACGGGACATCATCATGGCGCAGCGCCAGGACAGCGAGAAGGAATCGCGCCGTATCCTCGAGCGCATTGCGCACGAGACGGATCCGGCCGGCAACTCGTTTGTATCGCGGGCCGCGAAAGGCATGCACGATCATGTCACGGCGGCCGATACCGATCGTGCCGATCCGATCGAAGTCTGGGGCACCCGCTTTGGCCGCACGCTCGGCCTCCTGCTGGCGCTGGGCCTGATGGTCTGGCTCGTGCTTTACGTCATCCGGGGCAGTTAGGAATCAAACGACAATGAGCGCCGAACAAACCGACGCGCCGCGTGCGGTCATCGTCATTTCCAGCCATGTCGCGCGCGGCTCGGTCGGCAACCGTGCCGCAGTCTTTGCGCTGGAGACCCTGGGTTTCCCGGTCTGGGCGGTGCCGACCGTCATCCTGCCCTGGCATCCCGGCCATGGGCGCGCGACGCGCATCGTGCCGCCGCTCGACCAGTTCAAGGCGCTGATGGCCGATCTCGAGCGGGCACCATGGCTGGGTGAGGTCGGCGCCGTGTTGTCGGGCTATCTCGGCGAGGCCGGCCAGGCCGAGGCCGTCGCCTCGCTGGTCGCCGCGGTGAAAGCAAGGACGCCCGGCGCCGTCTATATCTGCGATCCGGTGATGGGTGATTCGGGCGGCCTTTACGTGCCCGAGCCCACCGCCATAGCCATGCGCGACCGGCTGATGCCGATCGCCGACATAGCCACCCCCAACCGCTACGAACTGGAATGGATGGCCGGCGCCGCGTTGCCAGACCTGAAATCGGTGATCGCGGCCGCACTCCACGCCGGGCCATCGACCATGCTGGTCACCTCGGCGCCGTCGATGATGACGGGCGGCACCGGCAATCTCCTGCTCGATAGCAGCCAGGCGCTGCTCGCCGAACATCGCCTGATCGACAAGCCGCCGAATGGCCTGGGCGATCTGACGGCGGCCGTCTACCTGGCACGCATCCTGTCCGGCCAGCCGCCGATCAAGGCGCTGCAATCGACGACGGCGGCGGTCTACGAGATCCTGGCGCGCACCGCCAAGCGCGGCGGCGACGAACTGCAGCTCGAAACCGATGCGCAGAGCCTGTCGCATCCGATGGCGATGGTCCAGCTTCGCCACCTCACACATCCGGGGCGGGGCCGCCGGGCGTGACGTCGACTGAGGCCGTGCTTGTCGGCGTCGACGGCTGCAAGGCCGGCTGGATCGCCGTCCGGCGCACTTCTGGCATGGCACCGTCGGTCGGTGTCTTTGCAACCTTCACTGCCCTGCTCGCATCGCTTCCCACAGATACTGTCATCGCTGTCGACATACCGATCGGCCTGCCCGAGTTTTCGGGCAAGGGCGGTCGCGGCCCCGAAGCGCTGGTGCGGCCGCTGCTCGGGGCACGCCAATCCAGCGTCTTCTCGATCCCCTCCCGCGCCGCGCTCTATGCCGACACCAACGGCTTCACCACCATCGAAGCCTGGTATGCCGCTCACATCCGCGCAAGCGAGGTGGCCATGACCACATCCGACCCGCCGCGTGGCGTCTCGATCCAGGCCTTCGGCATTTTTGCCAAGATTCGCGAGATCGACGCCCTGCTGATCGCGCGACCCGATCTGCGCGGCCGCGTCTACGAATCGCATCCGGAAGTCGCTTTCTGCCGCTTGAACGGCGATCAGGCCATGCAACTGCCGAAGAAGATCAAGGGCAGCATCAATCCGGCCGGCATGGCGGAACGCAAGGCTCTGCTTTGCCGGCATGGCTATGAGACGAGCTTTCTCGACCAGCCGCCACCGCGCGGCGCAGCCGCCGATGATTTCCTCGACGCGGCCGCAATGATGCTGATCGCCGGTCGCATCGCCAGCGGTGAGGCACGGCCGCTGCCCGACCCGCCGGGCCGCGACAGCTTTGGCATTCCTGTCGCCATCTGGGCGTAACGCTGTTGGCCAACGTTGCGCTCGATGCATGGCATTTCTAGCCAGCCCTCATAATTCTGCATTGCTCGCGACCGGCTTTTGCCGCTAGAGCCTCTCTAGACCGCAACGAGCTGCCGCATCCAACCCGGAAAGGCTCCAGACGCCGCCCATGTCCCATCTCCCTGAACATCTTCTCGCCGGCTACCGCAATTTCATGAATGGCCGCTATCTCACAGAGAGCGGGCGCTATCGCGATCTCGCTCGCGAAGGCCAGGCGCCGGAGACGATGATCGTCGCCTGCTGCGATTCTCGTTCGGCGCCCGAGGCGATCTTCGACGCCGGGCCCGGCGAACTCTTCGTGCTGCGCAATGTCGGCAATCTGGTGCCGCCCTATGCTCCCGATGGCGAGTTCCATTCGACCTCGGCGGCGCTTGAATTCGCCGTGCAGAGCCTCAAGGTCAAGAACATCGTCGTCATGGGCCATGGCCGCTGCGGCGGCATCCGTGCCGCGCTCGACACCAATTCAGCGCCGCTTTCGCCGGGCGACTTCATCGGCAAGTGGATGAGCCTGATCGCGCCGGCCGCCGAGACCGTCTCCTCCAGCACCTTCATGACCGCGTCGGAGCGCCAGACCGCGCTGGAGCGCATCTCGATCCGCTATTCCATCGCCAACCTCAGAACCTTTCCCTGCGTCTCGATTCTCGAGGGCAAGGGGCGACTGTCGCTGCATGGGGCCTGGTTCGATATCTCGACCGGCGAACTCTGGACGATGAACAAGGAGACCGGCGATTTCGAACGGCCGGAGCTGGGATGAACACAGCGGCGCGCAAGGTGGTGAACATCCGGTCGATCATTTTGACGGCGGCCGCGCTGCTGGTAGCGATTATTGCCGCCCGCGCCGATGATCGTGCCCTCATCAGCCGCTGGTATTCGGCGCTGCTGGTCGCCGACCGCACCGAGCTGTCCGACCTGCTCGCCGACGATGTCCACATCAAGCTGGACGACCTCGGCATCGTGCAAAGCAAGCAGGAATTCATCGCTTCGATAGACGAGTGGAAAGGTGCGGTTGCCGGTGCGGCAATCCGGCACAGGGTCGAGAAAAGCGAAGGCGGCGTCACCACGGTGGTCGCCTGCTACGATTTCCCCAACAACGACATGCTGATGCAGGAAACCTTCGCGGTCACCGACAACCGCATCACCGCCAGTTCGCAAGCGGCGATCGCCGAAAACTGCGACGGCTTCTGAGGGCGATATCGGCCAAATCCGCATATTGCGGGTCCGCCGGCCGCGCCCTACATCGGGTACCACCCACCTGCCTGCCCTCACCAGCGAAAGACTGTCCATGCCTTCCACGAAAGCCGCCGACCTCGCCGCCCATCCGCTGACCGCGTGGCAAGGGCCGCTCGGCCTGCCCGATTTCACGCGCATTGGCGACGGCGACTTCTCCCCGGTCTTCGACGCGGCGCTGAAGGCGCACGAGGCCGAGATCGAGGCGATCGCCGGCAACAAGGATGCGCCGACCATCGAGAACACGCTTGCCGCGCTGGAACTCGGCGGCGAAGCGCTCGACCGCGTCTCGTCGATCTTCTGGTGCCGCGCCGGCGCCTACACCAACGAGACGATCCAGGCGCTGGAGCGCGACATCTCGCCGAAAATGTCCAGGCATTTCTCGGCGATTTCGATGAACGAGCGGCTGTTTGCCCGCATCGACGATCTCTACCAGCGCCGCGAGAGCCTGAAGCTCGACGCAGAGACCCTGCGGGTGCTGGAAAAGACCTGGAAGGGCTTCGTCCGTTCCGGCGCCAAGCTCGATGCCCACGGCAAGAAACGGCTGGCAAGCATCAGCGAGGAATTGTCCTCGCTCGGCACGGCTTTCGGCCAGAATGTTCTGGCCGACGAGCGCGACTGGGCGCTGTTTCTCGATGAAGCCGACCTTATCGGTCTGCCGGATTTCGTGAAAAGCTCCATGGCCGAGGCCGCCGAAATGCGTGGCCAGAAGGGCCGCTATGCCGTCACCCTGTCGCGCTCGATCTACGAGCCGTTCTCGACCTTCTCCGAACGCCGCGATCTGCGCGAGATCGCCTTCCGCGCCTTCACCATGCGTGGCCAGAATGGCGGCGCCACCGACAATACGAACGTGGTGCGCGACATGCTGCGCCTGCGCGCCGAGAAGGCAAAGCTGCTCGGCTACGCCTCCTTCGCCGCGCTGAAGCTCGATGACACCATGGCCAAGACGCCGAAGGCCGTGCACGCGCTGCTCGATCCGGTGTGGGAAAAAGCGCTTGAGAAGGCAGCAAGCGACCAGATCGAATTGCAACGGTTGGCGACGGAGGCCGGCAGCAACGAAAAATTCGCTGCCTGGGACTGGCGTTTCTACCAGGAGAAACTGCGCGCGGAAAAATTCGCCTTCGACGAGGCGGAACTGAAGCCCTATTTGCAGCTCGACCGCATCATCGACGCTTGCTTCGATGTAGCGACACGGTTGTTCGGCATCACCTTCGAAGAGAAAAAGGGCATCGCGGCCTGGCATCCGGATGCCCGCGTCTTCGTGGTGAAGAATGCCGATGGCAGCGAGCGCGGCCTGTTCCTGGCCGACTATTTCGCGCGGCCGTCAAAGCGCTCTGGCGCCTGGATGAGCGCGTTGCAATCCGGCTACAGGCTCGGCCACGGTGCGAGCCCGGTCATCTACAACATCATGAACTTCGCCAAGCCGCCAGCCGGCGAGCCGGCGCTGCTGTCGGTGGACGAGGCGAAAACGCTGTTCCACGAATTCGGTCATGCTCTGCACGGCATGCTGACCGACGTCACCTGGCCCTCGGTTTCGGGCACCTCGGTCAGCCGCGATTTCGTCGAACTGCCCTCGCAGCTCTACGAACATTGGCTGACCGTGCCGGCGGTGCTGGAAAGACACGCGCTGCATGTGAAGACCGGCAAGCCGATGCCCAAGGCGCTGCTCGACAAGATGCTGGCCGCGCGGACTTTTGGCGCCGGCTTTGCAACAGTAGAGTTCACCGCCTCTGCCTTGATGGACATGGCCTACCACGCACGACCCGATGCGCCTGAAGCGCCGCTTCGTTTCGAAACCGAAACGCTTGCAGAACTGCATATGCCGGACACCATAGCCATGCGCCACCGGACCCCGCATTTCGGCCACGTCTTCTCCGGCGAAGGCTATTCGGCCGGCTATTATTCCTACATGTGGTCGGAAGTGCTCGATGCCGACGCTTTCGCCGCCTTCGAGGAGACCGGCGACCCCTTCAACCCGGCGCTCGCCGAACGGCTGCGCAAGAACATCTACGCCGCCGGCGGTTCGAAGGATCCGGAAGAACTCTACACCGCATTTCGCGGCAAGATGCCGTCGCCGGAAGCGATGATGGCCAAGCGCGGGCTGGTGTAGCGCTGCGCACTCTCCCCCCTTGAGGGGGAGATGGCCGCGAAGCGGCCAGAGGGGGCGGTCCGACCGGACTCGGCCTGCTGCGGCAGAAGAAGGTTGGCACTCCACGCGAGGCGACCCCCTCTGTCGCCTTCGGCGACATCTCCCCCTCAAGGGGGGAGAATACCAGCGTCACCCTTCCAAGGATCCGCAACCCTTGGCCACACCGGCCGCGTCAGCTTGGTGTAGCTGGTCACCGCCGGATTGCTGGGATATGAACTTGGCGCCGAGACATAGATGATCTCGGCGGCGATCGGCTCGAAGCCGGCGTAGAAATGGTTGGTCGACTTGATCAACAACACGTCCTTGGCCAGCGGATCGACGCCGATGTTGGAAAAGATATCCGGCTCGAAGGTCTGCGTGCGATTGGTGTTGAGGATGATGTCGACCTCGGTGCCTTCGAGGCGGATCAACGCCGTCGGCCCGAGCGTCACCCGGCTTGGCCCGAAACTCTGCCAACCCTCCGCAATCGCCTTCAGCACGCGCACGCGCGCGTCGATCGGCTCGCCGGCCTGCGGACCGGCCTTGCCGCCGAAGCGCAGATCGATGACCGCGCCTTCGCCCGCCGCCAGGCAGAAGGTGACCGCGATGGGGTCCCAGATCGTCGCCACGGCGAACCTGTCCAGGCCACGCGCCAGCATCTGGCGCAGCACGAAGGTGCCGTCGCCGGGAACGCCGCCGCCGGGATTGTCCCAGATATCGGCGATGACCACCGGCTTGCCCGGATTCTCGGCGCGCACGGCCAGCGCCCGATCGATGCCGTCGGCGGCGCTCAGCATCGTCATCGCCGTCTTTTCGCGCAGCGCGTAGAGTTCCCGCCCGAGCCGTTCCGCCAGCGCGTCGCCCTTGGCCTTGTCATTGTCGGTGACGACCAGGATGCGCGTGCCCATCTCGGCCACGTCGGCCGCCATAAAGCCGTGGATGACGGAGACCGACAGCACGCCGTCCTTGCCGTGCAGCGCCTTGATCCGGTCGACGAAAGAGCGCATCGGCTCGCGGCTGGTCGGCAGGACCTGGATCATGCGGCAATCGAAGGTCGAGATGACCGGCTTGATCTCGCCCCTCGCCGCCGCAAGCCCAAGCTCGACGACGTGTTCGCCGCGCTCATAGAAATCGGTGTGCGGAAATTCGAGGAAGTAGGCGAGGATGTCGGAGGCCGCCACGCGCTTCGGTGTCAGATGGCTGTGCGGATCGAGTTCCACGGCGATCACCACCTCCGGCCCGACCATTGCGCGAACCCGCTCGAGCAGGTCGCCTTCGCAGTCGTCATAGCCTTGTGCCACCATGGCGCCATGCAGGCCGAGGATGACAGCATCGACCGGCAGCGCGGCCTCGAGCTGGCCAAGGATCTCGTCGCGCAGAGCCTCATAGGTCTGCCGCTGCACCAGGCCGCCCGGCTCCGCCCAGGTTGCGGTGCCCTCGATGACATCGAGGCCTTCGGCCGCTGCCCGCCGGCGCAGCGCCACCATCGGCGAGGAGCACAGCGTCGGCGTGTCCGGATGTTTGCCGGGCCCGGCATAGAAGGCCATCTCGAACGAGGCCCTGTCGGTCGGCACCGGCGAGAATGTGTTGGTTTCCGTCGCCAGCGAGGCGGTGAAGATGCGCATGAAAGCTCCGTGGGTCTAGAGCAATTCCAGGAAAAGTGTGAAGCGGTTTTCCGTCCGGGATTGCGTCAAAAAAAGAAATAGAGCGGCTATTTGACCGCCCCGAGCGCCAGGCCCCTGACGAGGTAGCGCTGCAGCCAGATGAACAGGATGGCCACCGGCGCGGTCGCCAGCAGCGTCGCGGCCATGACGTGGTGCCATTCGATGGTGTAGCGGCCGGCGACCAGCGAAAACACCTGGATCGGCAGCGTGTAGCTTTCCTGGCTGCGCAACATGGTGAGCGCCACGACGAATTCGTTCCAGGCATTGATGAAGGTGAAGATCGCCGTCACCGCGATCGCCGGCAGGCACAGCGGCAGGAACACCTTGCGCAAGGTCAGCCAGCGGCCGGCGCCTTCCATCCAGGCCGCCTCCTCGAGATCGCGCGGAATGGTGTCGAAATAGCTCTGCAGCATCCACACCGTGAAGGCGACGTTGAAGGCCATGTAGATGAAGCCGAGCGCCGTCGTGCTCTCGACCAGGCCCCAGGCCGCCATCAGCCGGAACAGGCCAAGCACCAGCACGATCGGCGAGATCATCTGCGAAATCAGCAGGAACTGACGCAAGGCGCCGTAGCCGGCAAAGCGGAAGCGCGACATTGCGTAGGCCGCCGGAACCGAGATCAGGATGGCGCCGACGGTGGCGATCACAGACACGTAGAGCGAATTGAGCAACGCCTGGCCAAAGCCGGTCGCCACCCACATGTCGGAGAAATTCGACCAGCGGAATTCGCTCGGCCACCAGGTCGGCGACAGCACTTCCGGCCTCGGCTTGACCGCGGTCAGGAACATCACCGCGAAGGGAAAGAGCGTCACCACGATCAGCGGCGCCAGCAGCAGCCAGGCGATGATGGAGCGCTTCAGCTTGCCCGTCATGAGCCGATTTGTCATGTGCGTTGCTCCCGCATCGCCAGCCGCACATAGATCATGGTGAAGACCAGCAATATGGCGAACATCACCAGCGACACCGCCGATGCCTCACCCAGCTTGCCGATGCGGAAGGCCAGCTTGTAGAGATGGGTGACCAGGATATCGGTCGAGTTGGCCGGGCCGCCCTGCGTCATCACCCAGATGATCGGGAAGGAATTGAAGACGTAG
Source organism: Mesorhizobium sp. M1066 (assembly GCF_040318635.1). Lineage (NCBI taxonomy): Bacteria > Pseudomonadati > Pseudomonadota > Alphaproteobacteria > Hyphomicrobiales > Phyllobacteriaceae > Mesorhizobium > Mesorhizobium sp. M1066. The sequence goes on along the minus strand of NZ_JAMYMR010000067.1, from coordinate 939 downwards.
ATGGTGTTGAGCACGATGGCGATGTTGATGAACGGTTTCAGGAGCGGAAAGGTGATTTCGCGGAACTGCTGCAGCGGCGTCGCCCCTTCGAGCGCCGCCGCCTCGTAGAGATCGTCCGGGATCGACGACAGCCCGCCGAGGAAGATCGTCGTCGTGAACGGCACCGTCACCAGGATGCCGATCAGCACTTGCATCGGAAAGGCGGTTTCGGCACTCGCCAGCCACTGGATGTTGTGATCGATGAGCCCGAGGCCGATCAGCGCCGAGTTGAGCATGCCGCTTTCACCGCTCAGCGCCCAGCGCCAGACCACCGCGGTCATGGTCAGCGACACCGCCCAGGGCAGCATGATGATGACGCGGGCGATGCCGCGGCCATAGAAATCGGTGTTGAGGATCATCGCCACCGGGATCGACAAGAGAAGCGCACCGCCGACCACCATCACCGTCCATTGGCCGGTGCGCCAGAGCGCGGCCGTGAAATCGGGATCGGCAGCGAGTGCCGCGAAATTGGCGAAGTCGTTGAAGTCGCGAAGCTGGCCGAAGCGGCTGACCTCATGCGTCGAGATCTGGATCAGGTCCCAGACCGGCCAGAAGATGACCACCGCCGCCAGAAACAGGCTGGGCAAGGTCAGGAGATAGGGCAAGAAACGATTTTGCATCTGCTGGCTTTATACCGTGTTGCGGGTGGAGATTGGATTGCGCTGGCTTAAGAGATTGACTTAACCCGCCTCGTTCTTCTCAAGGCACCGCTTCAGGATTCCTTGTAACCGTCGGCGCGCCCCTCACCTGCCTGCCCGTCCTCCGCAGCAGTTGCGGAAAGGGGTCCTTCCTCTCCCCCGTCGATCGGGGGAGAGGTGGGGGGCGGACCCAACCAGCCGGCGGGGGGCCCTCTATAAGGCAACCACGGCCGTTGGAGTGGGCCGCGGGACTGGCCAGGTC
>NZ_JAMYMR010000066.1:0-17268 GCF_040318635.1 Mesorhizobium sp. M1066 | reverse complement strand
TCACCAGGGTCGCAGCTCAAAGAGAACGGCGCCCTTCGCCGGGGGCCGTCCGTTCCGCATCCCGCCTGACGGCGGCGCGTTGCTGATGCTCCTACGGCCGCCCTGTTGAGCCGGTCTCAGGGCCACGGTCTTTCTCCTGCACCGATCTGACTTGGTCCCGCTGGCGGGCATTTTGGTGCTTCCGTTTTGTACGCTCTTCTCTCTTGGGCGCGCTTCGCGGCACGGCTGCGCCGACATGGATGTGCCTAGCGGCACCTTTCCTATGTAGCGGGAAGAGAGGCGCGCGGCCCTCTCTCCCCAGCAAGCCGCCGCGGGCGGGTTCCCCCATCTTCCTCCGCTTCGCTAGGTGCAGACCGGGGAGACCCCTCCGCCCCCGGGACTTGCCCCCCTCGCTCCCCGCTACTCGCCGCGAGGCAGGGGTTCAGGGGACCTGAACCCTTCAGGTCAATCCCTGAAATCAACAACGAGCAAGTCGATGAATACCGCTGAAATCACTATCCCGCTCGCAGGTAGGGCCGAACTGGCCGCCACCATCGAGGCCCATGGCCTCATCCATAACCTTGTGACCAAGGCGCCGAAGGGAGCCAAGTTCGAAGTCGTCGCCGGAGGGCGGCGACTGGGGGCGTTGCGGTTGCTGCTGGACGAGGGCCGCACCGTACAGGGCGTGGCTGTGACCAAGGATTATTCGGTCAGGCGCCATGCAGTCATCACGAGAACGATGGTCAGAACGACGGTGATCTGACCCCAGAGGATTCGGCCTCCACGCATACAGGCTCCAATCGGCAAAAATGTCGGAGCCGATCAGAGAATGGGGGATTTCGGGAAGTGCAATTACGAAGATGAGGCTGGCGTGTCGCCGGATAGTATCGGCGGCGAATAGGACGGGTTGGCCCGGTTCTGCCCGGGGTCGCGCGCTATCGCCTCATCGCCTCTGCGAGGTCGAGTAGGTTTCGGAGGGCGGTGCTTCGGTTGAAGGGCGACCACACGGCTGAGAACACTACAGGTTCGGGCTCGTCGGCGATCGGCAGAAAGCGGACACCCGCGACAGGTGACAGGCTCGATGCGGCCCCGAGCAACGTGACGCCGAAACCTTGCCCGACCATCGACAGCAACGACGCACGTTCGACAGCGACACGCAGAATAGACGGTGCCGGCCACCGGCCCGACAGCCGCAGGAGGATATGGTCATGAACTTGTGGTCCGGGGCCGTTAGGGCGGACGAGGAAGGTCTCCCCGGCAAGATCGGCCCAAGTGACGTGCTCCTGTTCAGCGATCAGGTGGCTGTCCGGCAGTGCTACAACAAGCGGCTCGGTCCACATTCGTCGCGAACGGCAATCAGGCGTGTCTGGCGTTCCGACCACGAACGCGATGTCGAGTTGATCGGCACGCAGCTGCATGAGCGCTTCTCGCGCCGTGCTTTCGGCGACTTCAAGCTCGACACCCGGATAGGGGGTTCGATATCGGCCCATCAGCTTGGCGAGGAAGCTATGCGGGATCAGACCGTGGACGCCCATGCGTAGCCTGCCGCATTCCCCCAGGGCGGCCATGCCGGCCGACTTTACGGCATATTCGAGGTGCTCGACACCGGCTGATACCCGTTCGACAAAGAGTCGTCCGGCCTCGGTGAGCCGGACGCCGCGTGTGTTGCGCTCGAACAGGAGGATGCCGAGATCTTCCTCCAGCGCTTTGATGCGCGCGCTCACGCTGGACTGGCTGACGCCGAGCGCGTTCGCCGCATGGCGGAAGTTCAGATACTCGGCGACGGCGAGCGTCTGGATGAGTGACGTGAGGGGAATACGCGACCCTAGCGACGACGTCGGCACTCTGCTTCGTCTTTCGGTCATCAGTGCTGAATGCTGTCGTCGTCTCATGTCTCTCTTTTCGCGCCGCTAATCGTTGTGACTCGTGTCCCCTACCGGAGAACAGAATCGGATGAATTGCTCCATTGTCCCGACGGGCAGTGAGTAAGGATGTCCCGTTGGAGGCGACTACTAGGCCAACCAGGCTTCGCAATGTCGCGAGTTTCAGAAATTCGGCGACGGCTGTCTGCTGGCGCAGCGTGCCCTCAGCGAAGATGAGTCGTGTGCAGCTTCGCGATCTCGCGGTCGAGCTTGGTTGAAAGGTCATTCCGCTTGTGGGCGATCGACTTTCCGCCCGAGTGTGTGGCCCCGCCGTAGGCCGCCAGAACAGCCCCTGCGAAATAGATCATCAGCCCCGTCATCGTGGCCGGTGCGTAAGCGGCTAGTCGCGACGGGCGGCCGGGATTGGTCGCTTGCGATTCTGGTGCCGACGAAGCGTATGACCCGGCTGGTCTCCGACAATCTGCGCGAGCCCTTCGGCAACGTGCCTCCGATCGCGCACACGGCCGCCGTCGACATGGAAGGCCCGATCCTGGCGGCGGAGGTGATTGCCTTCCTTCTCCAGCAGCGAAGTCACGCCGGCTGCTTCGACGAATTCGTCGATGTGCTTTGCAGCTATTTCAGCGGCCGAGGGGGCCAGGCGCCGACGAAGGGCGATCTGACGGAAGCGGCGCGGTTCCGCTCCGCTAGGCAAGTGGAATGACTGCCTCGCGAAGGGAAAGGCCGTTCCGGCGAACAGCGTCTTGCAAGCCACGTTCGCGGTCCACGAGGCTGCAGCGGCTGTTGCGCTGACTGGACAGCCCGACGGCGACTGGACCGCCATTCGATCGGTGCTTGAGGCTGGGGCCTGCACCCGGCTCGCCGAGGTTGCGAAGGAGGCGCGCAACGTCCGGCTTCTCGAACGCGGAACGCAGCTCCGGCAAAGCCTGTCGCAGGACTGGCGCGATACCGGCGGATACAAGAACGCGCTGGCTGTCACCCGCCAAGCGTTCGTGCAGGAGCATTTCGCGACCGCTCACAAGCCGGAGTCGGGTGTCGTCGTGATGAACATGCACAAGGCGAAGGGGAAGCAGTTCGATGAGGTCATCATCTTCGAAGGATGGCCGAAGCGCTACAAGGGCGAGATCGTCGGCAACCCGGATCGTATCGTGGGCGGCAATGTCCGCGCGGGGGCGATGACGCAAGCCCGCCAGAATTTCCGCGTGAGCGTGACACGCGCAAAAACCCGGACGACGATCATGTCACCTAACGACGACGTGTGCGTGCTTCTGCTCTCTGATGAGTGAGGATGGATGAAACTTGGCATTTACAGCGATTGAAAAGACACGATGCTGCCGATAGGAGGGATTTAGTCAGCCACCCCAGTTTGACTCCGGCGTGACTAAATAGCGACCAATTCGGCGATTTTGGCCGCGACTTCCGCCATTGACTCCTCGGCAGTGCTCAACCCGGCTCGGGAGGCTAGCAGGAGGCTGACCTGCTCAAGCTCTTCATAGGTCGTTCCGTGAACAACCGGGACGAGCCGCTCACGTCTGAGGAGCGCTGAAAGCTCTTTGTCTGCGATGCCTTCTGCCGGGAGGCGCCGCAACATAGCCGGGGTCACCAACACGATACCGACGCGCGAATTCACCAAGCCCTTGTCGATCGCCCGCATCATCGGCACCCCGAGGCCAAGGTCCTTCTCACTGAACCACACGCGGACACCGCGCGCTTCGAGCAGATCATGCAGTTCTTTGGCGGAGCCCTGCCTGTCATCCCATGCGTGACAGAGAAACACATCTCGAAGATCAGGCTGTGAGGCCGCTAGGTTCTCCACGTTTTCTCGAACCGGCGTGAGCGCCTGCACTTGTTCAGGCGTGTACAACACAGCCGAACCTACTCCCGACCAGCGCGGCTTTGCGGTGCGGCGCCCCGACCCGCCGCTACTCCGACCGCCGCTACCAGAGGAGGAGTATAAAGGGGACGAGTATGATCCGCGGCTGCCGTAGTCGCCGCCATACCCGCCGTAACCACCGAAACGGCTATAGCGACTCCCGCATGCAGGGCAGTCGGCCGCGGCGGCCGATGAGCGATGCCCCCTTACTGGTGCAGTACATCTAGCCATGCCTTTTCATCTCCTTCATCATTCCGCCAGCTCGCGAATCTTATTGATGCGCTTTGTGGCCCATTCAAATTGACTGATAAATTGCATCGCGTACGTCGAAGACGAGCAATGCCTCACGCCTTACGCCTTCAATATCTCGGACGGAGGGATGGCAGAGATGATCTTTGAAACCACATCCAATCCTGTAATCGCGACCAATCTTGGAAAGACTGACCACAGCCTCCGTTCCATCGGGCATTTTTCCTCGCAGATAACCAATTCGCTTCTCTTTCGACCGAGCCAAGTAACTTCTCCTATACGGGCCGCTAGACACGCGGCGTAATACGCGCTGCCGTTCGAATGTCAGCGATTTGCGTACCAATCGCCTGAAGGCTTTGACGCATGTCATTAAAGACCGGCTTTTCCGCCTCTGGATCGCTGATAGTCAGAATCGCCGTGAAGGGTACGCCACCCTCGGGCATCACCTCACCAGCGCGGGTGAGATACTCAACAAAAAGTCGCCAGTTCGAGGAAGGCCCGACTCCCTGCGGGAAGGTCTTGGCGTGGACCTTTACTGGACTCCATTTCAGGTCATGTTCGATTAGCTCCGCCTCGACCGCTGGCGATTCTCGCGAAGATGGGAGGTACAGCGGATCAAGGCGGCCCTTCCATTTGCCTTCATCCTGCTCCTGTTGCAGGACGGCATTCACGTTGACCCGGACGAACTCGGAACCAAACCGGGCATCCAGCGGCGGCGTGGATACGAGCGTGAGCTTTGCCCGCCCTCGACATTTGCCGCCAGGCCCGACCAGGGATGCCGGCCACGGGAACCGGAAATTGATCTGCTGGCCATGCTGGATACGTGAGGCGAAGACGAGGGTGATTGAATGATCGCCCGTCTCCAGAATACGTTCAGCAGATGGCGGCATCCCAAAGCCGACAAGGTGCCGTGCCACCGGTGCCAACATTTTCGGGCGCAAGGGCTCTGGAATCTCGGCGTGGTGGACCAGCAACCCGATGAGGGTTTCACGAGAGACCTCGCCCTCGATGGCGTGGTCGAGGACCGCCGCCGTCTTGGCGACCAAAGGCGAGGCGTAGCTGGTGCCGCAACCGTCGATTACCGTTCCATCCGGAAGGATGGAGAAAAGGCCATGCCCCAGCGTCGCGTGCTGCGTTCCCGCGCCTCCGATGTGAGCGAGGTCGGGTTTCCCGCCGGATCGAAGCCCTGGCCCCCGACGGCTGAAACGGGCTGGAGCGAACGGCAAACAGCCGCTGTGTCCTGATGGATTCAATGCCGCGACTGCAACATTTCTTGCGCTCTCTGCGGGCGTCAGGAGCCCGTCGTTTCGGGCAAGCGCGAGATTAGAAAGGGCTGTTGCCGCATCGGCCGGCCACTCCGGTCGAAGGTCTTGCGGCTGAATGTTACCGGCGGAAATGAACACGACGGCATTGTTTTCTTCGGCAATCTGATCAAGCCGGACCGCATGGGGGCTGTAGCGATCGGGTGCGGCAGGCTGAAGGATGTTCAGACTCATATTGAAGACACGCACGCCATGCCGTGCGCGCGCATCTGCGACGGCCGCATCCATTTCATCGAAAAACTGAGGGAGGCCGCCCGAATAGTAAGATGCGAAGGCACCGGCCTTCTGCTCATTTGGGAATACAGCTACGTCAACCAGCTCCGCTCCGTCGGGTTCGGGGCAAGTCCCCGCACCATTCATACCGGCTCCAGCGACGGCAAGGCCGCCAATGAACGTGCCATGGGAAAGATCCATGTCTTCGTCAGCAAGCACGTCCCATCGATCGATGACCCAATCGGACAAAGCCGAGCTTATGCCGCCATCGATGATACCCAGCCGCGGATGGGTCCTGCGGCTATCGCGAACTGGCATAATCGCGTGATCTGGTCGAGCGCGGCTCGGCGTTGCCGGGCGAGCAGAACGCACCACGATGCCGGGCAACTCGATCCGCCGGACTAAGGGATGCGTGTCTAAGAAGGCCAGCAAACGGCTGTGATGCTGAACATTCGGGTCGAACGGCGCAAGCTCACGGCGCTCCTTTGATGATACGCTCGTCAGCCGTAGGACGGCGCCGTCTCCGGCTCGGTCCAGACGCACGGAAAGCATCGGGAGCCGCTGTCGCCAGTTAGGCAGACGCTCCACTGATAGACTTTGTTCAAGGGCGTTGAAGCCAGCAACGAAGGACTCGACCAGGCGTCTGTGCGCGGGGTCGAGCCGATCCCATTCGGCACGCGGTGGCAATACGTCGAATAATTCGACCTGATACCCGCTTCCCGTCATCGGATTGGCCAGCCATGCAACAGCTTCTTCGACCGAAAAGCTGCGCTTGTCGGACGCGCCATAGAGTTCGATCCGGTCGATCGCTCCGGCCTCGCTCTTTTGCGCTGAGGGGTTGGGTACCTCTTTCCCCTTTTTCTCGTCATAGCGCATCCTGGTCTGCGTTTCGGCTTTGGCAATTTCAGCTTTCACCTGCGCCAATGCCGACGGGCGGCCTTCGACAAGCATCACACCGAGATCTCCACCCCCGACTAGAGGCGCCCGATCGCTGCGGAAAAGCGCCCCAACCGGCCGATGGCTCTTTGCCCAGGCATCTCGTTTAAGGATGACCTTGACGTAGCCGATTGGTCCCTGCGCTTGCGCCGAAAGAATCCCGGAAATAGCGTCGATTTGCTCGATCAGAGCTGCCTTATGGGCGCCAAATTCCCGATCGCGGTGAGCAAAGAAGTCCTTGCGTCCGCCTCCGCCGCCTGCCTCTCGGGCTTCCTCATAATTGTCCGGATTGAGGACGATCTGGATCGGGCTAGCCATGATTTACACCCCCATCGGCTTTACTGGCTTGTCGCCCGAGTTGACGGCTTACGGTCGATTTATCCCGCCCTGCGATTTCGCCGATGTCGGCCATTGAAAATGCGAGAATGGGGTCGTCACGCATGGCCCGGAACAAAGTGGCGGGATCATCAAACAACAGCGTTCGACGCTCACTCTGAATGCGAGCCGCGTTGAGAGTCGCAAATTGACGGAGCGTATCCAGTAATCCTCGGCGATCGTCCTCGCGAACCGTGGTGGCCTTTTTGTATGTCCGCACCAGCGCCTCGATCTCCGCTCCGGTTGAACCTTCAGTGAACCACGCAATAAGACGTAGATGGATGTCGGGAGCCGATACAGGCGGCATAAACATGGCGGCGATCGCCTTCCGCACCTCAAAATCGGGCTTAGGGATTTCAAGCTGGACCTCAAAACGGCGCCAGACCGCCGGATCAAGCAGCTTCGAGTGATTGGTAATGCCGATCGTCAATCCTATGTTTTGTCTAACATCCAGATTTTGAAGAAGGGCATTCACAACACGCTTGATCTCGCCGACCTCTTGGGGGTCGTCGCGGACTTTTGCAATCGCGTCGAATTCATCAAGTAGAAGCACGCAGCGATAGCGATTGGCGAATGCGAAGAGATTTCCAATATTGCGCGCCGTCGTTCCGAGAAATGACGAAACAAGGCCATCCAGTTTTACGAGAACAACGGGCAAGTCCAGCTTGCGAGCAATCCAGAGGGCCAGTCGAGTTTTCCCTGTGCCAGGCGCTCCGTAGATCAAACATGTCTTTGACGGCACGATATCGACGGTCGCGAGCGCCTCGAAGTCGGCCCATTCATCGACGATCGTCTCAACTGCCTGCGTCACAGTCGAATTGAAAAGCGGGGCCGCCTCCTCGACTTCCGACGGAAAGATGATCTCCGCCAAGGCGGCAGCCGTTTCACGATCGACAGGAACCGGCGTGTTGCGACCGAGTGTCTCGCCGGAAAGGTTCGCTCGCGAGCGCTCGATTCGGCTCGGGGCCACCTCTGTTAGGCGATCCGCCGTGGCAAGAATCCCCGCGAGCGACGCTGCTTGCTTTTCCTCGCCATCTTTGACGAGAGCATCCCTTAGCCGCTCGATCTGCTTGCGCAGCGCCGGCGTTGGTGCGCCCATCGCCGTTCGGCAGAGCGCCTGAATGATTGAAAAGTGCTCCATGCGCTAAACCTACGATCTGATGCGAGATTGATGACCTATGATGCATGTAGACGACAATTTGTTGCGCGTCAACGGAAAATGTTGCGCCTTGGTTTGATTTCGATGCGCTTCTGGTTGCGAGGGTGCGGGATGAGTGCTGTTTGTTGCAGCGAAGCCCCATGCCGGTTCGGACGCGGAGTCTGGAGAAGCAGCCCAGACTGGTCAGGCATCGAGCAAGGACGGAATATCCATTGAGGCTAAGATCAAAACCCGTGCTCGTTAGGCCGCTCCAGCAGTCGGCAGCACGAAATAACCGCCAGAGGGATCATTGTCGCTGGACAGCATTTCAGCGATACGGTGGCAGCTCGGGCTAAGCTTTATGTCGCCGTGACGGCCGGCGTTACGCCTGCAACATAGAAGAGGGCCTCCAACCGGCATTCTGGCTAAAGGATGGGGCCAGAGGGCTATGGAGGAGATATAGTTGTCATCATCGCTCGGCGCGGCGTGTTTACGCCGCATCGCTCAAACTCGACGCAGTTTCGCTGGAAACGGTCATCGAAGGCGCTCGGGAGTTGGCTGGCCCGCCATGCGCGAGGATCGTGGCAAGAAACGGGGATGAGGCATGATACGCCAGTCCCCCGATGAAAGACTACTTCCGCGCGTACGCGGGTGTTCAGGATAGGGAAGCGGTTTGATCGAGAGTGTTGCCATCATTGATGTCTGGGACGTCGAAACCTTCGACAGCGAGTTGCGCGGCGACCTCGACGCCCACGCCGATGTCATCCGCAATTACATGCTCACCTCGCGCCGCCAATGACTGGAGCGTGAGGCCTCCGATCACACCATGCCGTATCCCGAAAATCCTTACGCGGGCGAGTTCATGTGGGTGAAGGAGCATATCATGCGGCTGATGGAAGTCCGCACAATCCGCGCCTGGCACTATACTCGCCTGACCGACGCAGAAGTCGGCATTCTCCGGCAAGGCGGCATTTATCCATCTAGCCTCGACACCATTCAATCACGCTTCGCGGCGCAAGTCGCTGCTGGCACATTCAGCCAAGAGGTCACCGATCGCTTGTTCGCTGACAGCCCGTACCAAAGCGATCAGCTCGACTCCCGCTCCAACAAATTCTGGATGGTCTCGCATCCCGTCGACGTCGAAGACGGCGGCGTTGAATTGCTCCTCGAGATTTGGGGCGGCCAGTCAGCCTATTTTTGGCAGCGAGATGCGGCGCTTCAGGACATGCTGAAGCAGATCGGTCGGCCGCGTGTCCTGGAGATCGCCATGCCGCTCGTCCATTCCCGTCATGGCTATTCGGCGGCTGAAGCAGTGGTTGCCACTTATGGCCGGATGCTCGGCTGCCGGCCCGACAAACATGTGTTCGACCTCTACACACATCAGCCACTCGGTCCTGAGCATGTCCTCGTCGTTCATAGCGAAGGCGAATCCAATTTCGGCGTCGTGGCTCGGGGCTACCCGGCCGGCTTCGTCGACGTGAACCTCGGCCGGTGGGACGAGGAATGAGCGGAGTGGACACTGCCCCCGACGCGGTAGTCTTCCTGCGCGAGATTGCTGGAGAACTCGCCGATATCCACAGCGGCAGCGACTATTCACTCTGGCGCGGCGAGGCAAAGCACCGCGTCGATCAATATCTCTTGCGCGCGGAGCCGTTCTCCGATTTCGCGACGTGTTGGGCGTTCAGTGGTGACGGCGGCGGCTCTGTCGTCGGGGGCCGCTTCGGTGAACGGGCGATTGACCGGCTCGTCGAGAAAATAGCGCCGGAAGATATCGTTGCACTCTTCACGGACGAAGTGGCGCGGAATACCGCAGTCTACGAGGACGTTTCTCCGGTGCTTGGCATCGAAATCAACGAGCCTTGTGAACTGGGTGATGGTGTTCGCCTTGTGCCGCCAGGGGCCGACATCTTCAGCGGATTCGACTATCCTTGGCGATATTCGTGGCCGAGCATGCCCACCGGAACCGGCTTCCTCATCCAGTCCTACAAGGTAACGCCAGCCTTCGAGCAACACCCGGCTGAAGCAAATGGGCCAGCCGGGACCAGCATAACACAGCCCGCCTCATCGGCGCGTGATGCAATCCGCCGCCGTCTCCGGCTCGCCTGTTTGCTTGGCTCCAACGGCGGGGTCGAGTTGCCGATGTCGGTAATTCTGTCGGATCGCCGCGCATTGCTGTCGGCCGGTGGCACTATGTCAGGCCGTCCGTTTGCGGCTCACCCGCTCGTGGCGTTCCCAGCGGACATGGCGATGATCAAGACCGTCTTTGGGCAGTTCGCGGCATTCGCCGAGGGAGATAGTCTTACCCGTGCAATCGACCGCCTCGGGCGCTCGCGGTTGGCGATCCATCCTGTCGACCGCGCTCTCGATTTGGGCATGGCGGCGGAAATCGTGCTGATGCACGATCTCGGAACGTCGAATACCGAAATCACCTACAAGATTGGCAGTCGCGCCGCATGGCTCCTGGGCGAGAGTGCCGCCGAGCGCACCAAGATCTTCGATGAGATGAAGCATCTATATAAGGCCCGGTCGGACGCGGTCCACTCGGGTGTGCTTCCGCCGAAGTCCAAGGTCGATCTCGATCTCGCCGATCAACTTGTTGTCCGTGTCGTGCAAGCCATCCTTCAACGCGGCAGTTTTCCGGATTGGACGAGCCTGACGCTGGGGGGCGAAGGCTGACGCAATCTTGTTCGATCGACAGCAATAAGACATCGGCTGCTAGCGGCCTACGAATGACTCTATAGGAATCGGCTATGCGCTCTCTTACGGATTTCCTTGCTGGCCTGCCTGACATCATGCCCATTAAGACGAGAAAGCTCGTCCTTGAAGGAGGTGTTCTGTCGAAAGCTGAGCGCGCCGACATCTACATGCGCGAAAGGAATTGGCTCGATCTCGTTCTTGAGGTTGGTCCTGATGCGGCCGCGGCGATCCTGTCAGCCTACAAGGACGGACGCCTTCCGATGAAGAGAGGCTGCACGCCAACGGATGCGCCGGAAGCAGAAGCTTATCTTGCCGAAGGAGACAAACTTAGGGAGCAGCTCGCGGAGAGAAGGAGGAGGGAGCAAGCGGTTAAAAACCCATCGCTCATTCTGGAACGCGATCTCATGGATCACCCTCTGATCGACAGCGTGTTTATTGCCAATATTGGCACCGGATCAGGTTCGATGGTGATAGCGGGCATCACGGTGCATAAGCAAGTCATCGGCTACAAGAGCAATAGCGGCAAGAGCACTGGTTGGCGCGTTCGGTTTGACTGGACAGGATCGGATGGTCAGCCCCGGCACTCCGAGACGGTCCCGCCGGAGGCCGACAATCGACGCAACGACCCCGATCGAAACTGGGGCTTGCATGAATGATGGCGCGACCAAGTGGCGATCGAGCAGGCCAGTGACAGAGACCTTGGCTCGCCCTCACGACGAAGGATAACCAAAGGAGGGCATTAGAGGGCAATGGCGGAGATGTAGTTGCCATCATCGCTCGGCGCGGCGCGCCAGATGTTTCAATTAGTTACACAACATCCAAACTTGTTAATATTTCGATGTAACCTTCATGTAACGGATATCCGACCACTGGAAACACTGGGTATCAAGCGGGTTGCTCGTGGGATGCACGGCGAGGCAATACTTCTGACCGATGGTCGCTGCGGTACATATTTCTGATTTGGGGGAGGCATCATGGCACGTATACGGTTGATAGAGATTGTAAATTTCCGGGGGATCAAGGAGCTTACATGGGCTCCATCCGCTGGAATCAATTGCCTGATCGGCCCCGGGGATAGCTGCAAAAGCTCAATTCTCGACGCCATTGACCTTTGCCTCGGTGCGCGCCGCAATCTCCAGATAACCGACGCTGACTTCTTCAACCTGGACGTGACGCAGCCGATTTCGATCTCGTGCACCATCGGGGCATTAACCGACCGATTGAAGAACATCGAGGCTTACGGACTATATGTCCGCAATTTCATCGTGGAAACGGCGCAGCTGGAGGATGAGCCGGAGGCGGCGGGCGAAACCGTGCTTGCCGTCAATCTCAGTGTCGATAGTGATCTCGAGCCGGTCTGGACGCTCATCTCGAAGCGCGCGGCCGATGCAGGCCTGGTCCGGAACCTGGTGTGGGCTGACCGGCAGGCGATCGCGCCCACACGCATCGGTGCGTTTGCGGACGGTAACCTCGCCTGGCGCAGAGGGTCCGTGCTGAACAAGCTCTCAGAAGAGAAAGCCGACATCTCGGCAGAATTGGTGAAAGCCGCGCGCGAGGCACGTGTCGGCTTCGGCGACCGTGCCGGTGCCCAACTGGGCGCGACACTGGCAGTCGTGAAAGACACGGCCGATGAACTCGGTATCCAGGTTCTGACTTAAGCCGAAGACCGGCGAAGGCGTTCTTCTGGGAGCCCGCCGCTTTCTGGATTTGTTCCGCCATCACCATCCCGGTCAAGACCTCGAGGCATTGACGGCTGAGCACGTCCTTGCTGCTGTCGAGCATCGGCTGTCGCTATCGGCGACCACCGGCACCCGCACGGCAGCGACTTCTCACATACGAACATTTCTTCAGTTTTTATGTTGGGCGGGCCACCATGACCAGGATCTCGACCGCGTCGTCCAAGGACGCCTCATTGGCGTTTGGCGCATTTGCCGCCGCGCCTTGCATGGGATGACGTTCGGCGCGCAATAGATGCGATCGGCGCAACGACGCCGGTCGACATCGCGATCGAGCCGTCCTGCTGCTACTCGCCACCACGGCCATTCGCAACGGCGAGCTACGCGCCATTCAGCTGCAGGATATCGACTGGCGTGCTGGCGAGGTTTCTGTCAGGCGCACCAAGGGCAAGCGGGGATCGGGTGGCGCCGCTGCTCGAGGAGACTGGCGCTGCGCTCGCCGACTACGTCCTGCGCGCTCGACCGAAGGTGGATAATTATCTGTTCCTGTCCTTCACGCCGCCCGTGGCACCGTTCAACTACGCGTCGCCTGTTTCGAGGATCGTGCGGAAGCGCTTGCGACATGGCGGGGTTGAACTCAGGCAGGTCGCAGGTGCGCATCTCCTGCGCCACAGTCTTGCCACCCAGCTCGTCAAGCAGCGAAGGCCGATCAACGAGGTCGCCGATCTCCTGGGACACCGCAGCATCAACACAACGGCGCTGTGCGTAAAGGTCGCGACCTCGCAACTTACCGAGGTCGCACTCCCCTTTCCAGGAGGCGTGGCATGACCGCCTTTGCCCGATTCCTCCGCGAGAAGCCGAGTGTTACATCGAGCTACGCCACTCCCTCGGCTGTGCCTTCTGCAAGCAAGCCGGCACGTTGCGGGCTTTCGTGAGGTACGTTGAGCGCGCTCAGTTCGATGGGCCCGCCACTCGAGCATTGGCGCTGGATTTCGCGCTGTCGTCCAGCGGCGCCGCGAACAGCCGCGTCACTCGTCATGGCGTGCTCCGCCGGGTTTACGAGTATCTCGCCGTCTACGATGCGCGAACCGAAGTCTTGGAGCGCAGGGCTATCCGGCCCATCGGATCGATATTTGCTGCCGTGGAATTGGATATCCGCAAAACTGCGGACCCAACCAGCGGCGGCCTGATCATGCAGCGCAATAAGGTGCATCACGTCTACACCGGCGAGCGTGTCGCCAGGGACCTCGGCGTCAGCGAAGCGCTCATCCAGGACCTTACCCTCGGTCTCGAGCCAGAGGACGGCGTCATGTGGATCTACGGGGCCAACGATGACGACGGGATCTTGGCTTCACCGATGAAGGCATCGAAAAACTCTTCCTCGAAGAATATCAACGCGTCTCCCCATCGAAAGCTTGACCCCAGCACTCCGGTGCTCGGGTCCTCATGGCCACCAGATACGCACGTCTGCGGTCTTCACCGGATGCGTACCATCGACCGCGGGGGACGCCCCCTCAGCCCTCGCAGGCGCTGGCATGGCTTGCTCGAGCGCTCGTGGAAAGAGCTCTGGCGAGGCGGAATTCCCCGCCCGCAAGCTGGGCGGAGCGAGTTCCGGTGGCCTCAGTGGCACCTCCTCGCTTGGCCCGCTGTGCTGCGCAGGGGCGTCCCCAATGGCACGAGCCTCCATGCCGACTGCGTCTTCCGGACGAGCAGCAAGGGCAATTTCGCGCCCGAGTGCGGCGTACGGCGGGAACTTCCGGAGATGAGCTAGTGCACTGATCCACCGGATACCACTGGAGTCCATATAGCGCTTGGCATCTTCATCCAGCGACCCCTCGTGAAGCCGAGCCGCAATCCCCGGCTTTTTGTTTTCATGCAGGTATTCACTGAAACGTATAAGAGTAGATCCATAGACCTGAATGGTACCGCGATTCGGCCCGGTCGCAGGCGCTGCCTTGTCCCCTTTGATGAGAGCCGCTTTGTAATCTCTGATGAGCGCGGCGTCGGCAGGGTAGGGATTCCGGACAGGGCGGTCCACCACTGGCGCTCCGCCCGCCGACGTCTTGAGACGACCCAGTGCTCTAGCCACGTCCGAGGAGCCACCCCTGCTCAGGTACTCCTTGAGATCGTTATCCAGCGACTCCTCGTGAAGCCGAGCGGCAAATCCCGGCTTGTTGTTTTTGAGGAGCCAATGACCAAAGCCGGAAAGAGAATTTACATAGCGCGTGACCGCGCGCCGCTTGGCCCCCGCGTAAGCTGACCTCAGCCCTTCGACAACGGTCGCATCGTTGGAATAGAGGGGACCCTTGTCGGGACCGGAGACCACTATTGGAGGATCTGGCTGCACCGCCGCCGGCACAGAACGAGCATGGTCACGCAACTCGAACGGTGCGGGGGGATTCAGATCAACCACTGACGAATCCGGCGCATGATGATGGCGCGCCGTTGAGTGACCCGGCTGCAGCACCGAGGCACCCTGCATCGACCCACTGCCTCCGGCATACGGCGCCGCGGCGTCCTCTTGTCCGCTCCCTTGCATCATGGGCTGCGCTTCCCACGGCAATGCACCCACTTGATGGGTGGAGGCCTGCATCAGCACGCGAGCGCCTGAATTGCCGATCTCGCTCAGCTGCGGCTCAGTGGCAACGTCCTGCAGACGACTCTTCAGGGTCCTGTGCCTCTTCGCTGGTCTCAACTCCGCTATATCATGCTCACGGTTGATGAGGACCTCCTCGCTTGATAGCTGGTTGCTCCTGTCCAGTGCAGCGATCTGCTCGTCCGGCGCGCCCTGGTCGCCGTGGCGCCCGCTCAGGGGACCAAAGGACTCTGCGGGATCCGAGGCTTCGTGATGGTGCCCAGTTGGCACGAAAGACGATGCCAGAACAGCGTCGTCTTCATTAGCTTTCCCAGGGAGATTCTCTGGCCGACCCAATGCCTCCTGCGGCCCGCTGCGCTGCGCAGCGGCGTCCCCCTTGCTCTCAAGACTTTGAGATTTAAATGGTTCCCCGGGAACAACGTCCCGTACGAACACCGAGTCTGGGTTACCTTGGTCCGGCGCGACTGGAGCCAGGGCTCTGTCGTGCAACGCTCGCGCTGACTGGCCGAGCCGCTTGATCCTCTGGTGAAACGTCCCAACGGGGCTTTCCTTAACCGCGTCTCGGGCGTGTCGGTCCATGAGTTCAAAGTTCGTGAGATTATTTGCCGTTCCAGATGTATCGTCACCCATGAGTCGGGTTTGTAGTGCCTGCCGATTGACGACGAGGTTGTTGAGGTTCACGTCTGGCAGGTCTGGCAGGTCTGGCAGGTCTGGCAGGTCTGGCAGGTCTGGCAGGTCTGGCTGCCATCTTTGCAATCGCCCAACCAGCGCCCGCGTGCCGTCCACCACGTAGACTCCGCAATCCCACTCGTTGCTCTGCTGGGCGATGCGGGGTAAGTCCACGCGGGTCTCCAGGCTGGCGCCCAGCCTTTCTGCGAGGTGTTTTGCAAGCGGGTCATGGCATCCGCTGACGGAGTCATAATGATAGGCAACCGGCCGTTCCCGGTCGCGGCGATCAACGAACAGCAGCGACCAATGCTTGCCGCGGTTCTCAAGCTTCGTACCGGCATCGCTCACTGGCACGAACAGGAAGTCGGCTGTGTCATTACCGTTCTGATTATGGACGATGCGCTGGAATGCGCTTAACCTGTCGCTCTCGGAGCCCAAGCGCAGATGATAATTGGCTACGACGGGATCCACGAACCGCGTCCGGGCGGCGAGATCTGGATTGTTCCCCTGCAACTCCTGCTCCAGGAGCTGGTAATCCCTCTGGATATGTTCGTCGCCTAGCAATTGCAATGCGCCGAGCACCCGCCCGCAGGGGTCGCCGAAAACACCAAAAAACCCTTCGACCGCGGGGGACATCCCCTCAGGAAAGAGCTCTGGCGAGGCGGAATTCCCCGCCCGCAAGCTGGGCGGAGCGAATTCCGGTGGCCTCAGTGGCACCTCCTCGCTTGGTAGCAGGTTGCTCCTGTCCTGTGCAGCGATCCGCTCGTCCGGCGCGCGCTGGTCGCCGTCGCGCCAGATCAGGGGACGAAAGGACTCTGCGGGATCCGAGGCTTGGTGATGGTGCCCAGTTGGCCCGAAAGAAGATGGCAGAACAGCGTCGTCTTCATTACCTTCCCCAAGGAGCTTCTCTGGCCAACCATAGAGTGCTGACCTCAATCCTTCGATAACGGTCGCATCGTTGGAATAGAGAGGACGCTTGTCGCGACCGGAGACCACTATTGGAGGATCGAGTTGCGCCTCCCATGGCGATGTATCCACTTGAGGGCCGGGATCATGCACTGGTTCGTCCATCTGCTTTTGCACCCGAGCCAGCATTGCGGCCTGCGCGGCCTCGCCAACCGCGGAGGACGTCTCCTCAGCCCTGGCGAACGCTGGCCCGGCAGGCGCCGGCGGCACAGAACGAGCATGGTCACGCAACTCGGACGGTGCGGGGGGATTCAGATCAACCACTGACGAATCCGGCGCATCATGATGGCGCGCCGTTGAGTGACCCGGCTGCAGCACCGAGGCACCCAGCATCGACCCACTGCCGAGATCATGCACTGGTTCGTCCATCTGCTTTTGCACCCGAGCCAGCCTTGCGGCCTCCGCGGCCTCGCCAACCGCGGAGGGCGTCTCCTCTGCCCTGGCTAACGCTGGCCCGGCAGGCGCCGGCGGCACAGAACGAGCATGGTCACGCAACTCGGACGGTGCGGGGAGATTCAGATCAACCACTGACGAATCCGGCGCATCATGATGGCGCGCCGTTGAGTCACCCGGCTGCAGCACCGAGGCACCTAGCATCGACCCACTGCCTCCGGTATGCGGTGCCGGGTGCTCGTCCCCCAGCATCATGAGTTGCGCCTCCCATGGCGATGTATCCACTTGAGGGCCGGGATCATGCAC
>NZ_JAMYMR010000065.1:0-17508 GCF_040318635.1 Mesorhizobium sp. M1066 | reverse complement strand
AGCAGATGGGATGTCCCATGGAGTTGCCATTCTCCAAGACATTCAGACCCACCTGTCTTCCAACAACGTCGAGCATGATTACGTGGGAGCCGTTTTGGTCCACGCTTGCTATAAGGCGGACACCCAGCAGTGCGATGCCGCCAAATCGCAATATAAATTCTGCAGGGCGATTTTGTCGAAAAACAGGGAACCCGACAAGGATCCTTCCCTCAAGTGTTACCTCGACGAACCATGTTCGGCTTTTCAGAACGATCTTAAGCTGAAGCTTAGCCCGACGGCACAGCTTTAGGCACGAAGGCGCTCACCAGGGTCGCAGCTCAAAGAGAACGGCGCCCTTCGCCGGGGGCCGTCCGTTCCGCATCCCGCCTGACGGCGGCGCGTTGCTGCCCCTGTGATAAAAGGGCAGGAGGGCTACGGCTTCCATTTCAGCGTCAGCCGCTGAACGCTTGAGCCGGCTCTACGGCTATTCGGCTGGGGTTTTCCGAAGCTTTTCTAACACAAAGAGCTTGCCCTGGCGCACGGCGTACTCGATTGATTGCGCCTTCGTCAGATGTGCCGCAATCGAGCTGGCCAGCATGCAGCCCGTCCCGCGCATCGATGCGGCAAGACGCGGCGTGTCAAAGCGGACTGGTTCGTGATCGGGGCGCAACAGAATATCGGTTGATTGCGGTCCCGATGCATGGCCGCCCTTGATCAGCAGAGCCCGCGCGCCGGCTGCCAGCAATTCTTGGCCTTGCCACACTACGCCGTCCTCATCCACTGCTCGCTCCGAGCCAACAAGGAGTGCCAGCTCGAAGAGATTGGGGGTGACCAGACGGCAAAATGGCATCAGATCGCATTTCAGGGCGGCGATGGCGCCGGCTTCCAGGAGCGCCCGGCCTGACGTCGACGCCAGCACCGGGTCGAGCACTGCCGGCACCTGCGGATTTTCGCGCAGCACTCCGGCAACCGCAATGACGATCTCCACCGTGGCGAGCATCCCGATCTTGATGGTCGCCACCTTGTTGGCCTGCAACGCCGCACGCATCTGACCGGCCACCAGACCGGGTTGCATAGAGTGGATTTCCATGACCGCATCGTGCGTCTGCACCGTTAGCGCGGTGACAGCAAGGCAGGTGCGCACGCCAATGGAAGAGATCGTCTCGATATCGCGTGCTATTCCGCCTCCACCGCTCGAGTCAGAACCGCCGACCACGAGCACATGCGGTTCTCGCCTCAGCGCCATGGCTTTGTCTTTTCGATCCATTCTCGCGTGCGCGCTTCGGGATCGGCATTCAACGTGATGTCGGTGACCACCGCCGCGCTGTCCGCACCAGCCTCGAAGACACCGTTGAGCCGGTCGGGGTTGAGGCCGCCGATGGCGACCAATGGGATCGGCGCCACCCGATGCTTCCACGCGCTGATCCGCGCGAGCCCTTGCGGCGCCCATTTCATCTGCTTCAGGACCGTGGGATAGATGGGGCCGAGCGCGATATAGTCGGGCTCGGCAGCGATGGCCGTTTCCAGTTCTAGATGATCGTGCGTGGAAAGCCCGAGCTTCAATCCGGCGTACTTAATCGCCAGCAGGTCGGCCGCAGCCAAATCCTCTTGGCCGAGATGGACGAAGTCGCAGCCTTCCTCGATTGCCGTGCGCCAATAGTCGTTGACGATCAGTTGGCAACCATGGACCACGCAGGCGCCGTTCGCGCGGCGGATTTCCGTCCGCAGCGTGGCCTCGTCCCTATCCTTGATGCGCAACTGAACCAGCTTGACGCCAAGCGGCACCAGCCGTTCGATCCAGGCAGCACTGTCGACGATCAGGTAGAAGGGATCGAGCTTCATGAAAATACTGCCCTGCCGATGGTCGGTGTCGATGGCATGGCGATCTCGCGCGGTTCGAGCATTCCGGAGCTGAAAGCTTCACGACCGGCCTCGACCGCCTTGCCGAACGCGCGCGCCATGCCGACCGGATCGGCCGCCTTGGCAACCGCGGTGTTCAGGAGCAAGGCATCAAAGCCGAGTTCCATGACGGTGGCCGCGTGCGACGGCCGCCCGAGCCCAGCATCCACGATCAGTGGAACGCCGGGGAAATGTGCGCGCATCGAGCGCAGCGCCGTGATGTTGATCGGACCGAGGGCGGAACCGATCGGCGCGCACCACGGCATCAGAACCTGACAGCCCGCCTCCAGCAGCCGCTCGGCGACGACAAGATCGTCGGTGGTATAGGGGAATACGTCAAAACCATCCTCGCACAGGATGCGGGCGGCCCCGACCAGCCCGAACACGTCCGGCTGCAGCGTGTCGTGGTTGCCGATCACTTCGAGCTTGATCCAGTTGGTGCCGAAAACTTCGCGCGCCATCTTCGCGGTCGTGACCGCTTCCTTGACGGAGTGGCAGCCGGCAGTGTTGGGCAGGATTTTGACGCCGAGCGAGCGGATCAACGACCAGAATTTTTCGCCGGCCCTGCCGCCTGCCATCTCACGGCGCAACGAGACGGTCACCACCGACGTGCCCGACGCCTTGACAACCTCGGCAAGGATGGCCGGCGAAGGATATTGCGCGGTGCCGAGAAGCAGGCGCGACGGAAGCTCGGTTCCATAAAGCTCTAACATGATCTAGCCTCCCTGCATGGGCGAGAGGATTTCGATCCGGTCGCCGTCGTTCAATTGGAATTCCGCCCGGTTGGCTTTGTGCACGAGGTCGTTGTTGACGGCGGTCGCGAGCCAATCGCCCTCATAGTCAAGCGCGGCAAGCAGCCCGGCCAGCGTGGTGGCGGCAACCTCATGCGCTTCGCCGTTGACCATCAGTTTCATGAGCAAGCTCCTTGGTTGCGTCTTGATTGAAAACCAGGTCGGCGGCCTGGCGCGCCATGGCGGGAGCCAGGAGAAAACCGTGGCGATAGAGCCCGTTGATCGCGATGATCTCACCCTTCGTTTCGACGCGCGGCAAATTGTCGGCAAAGGCTGGGCGGATGCCGACACCGGTTTCAACGATCTCAGCCTCGCCAAAGGCCGGGTGGAGGGCATAGGCGGCACCCAGAAGCTCCATCATGGAACGCGCCGTGACTGGTCCGGCGGACTGGCTCTCAATCATCGTTGCGCCGACCATGAAACGCTGGTCGGTGCGCGGCACCACATAGAGCGGAAAGCGCGGATGCAGCAGACGGACTGGGCGCGACAGCGAGACATCCGGCGTGCGCAGGATCAGCATTTCGCCGCGAACACCGCGCAGCCTGTCATCGAAAGCGGTCATCCCCGTGCAGTCGATCTGACGATCGAAACCGGAAACCTGCCGGGCGTTGGTCCCGAAGTGGAATTCGACCCCCATGGCCGCGAGCCTGTCGTGAAGCGCCGTCATCACCTGGCTCGGGTCGAGATGGGCCTCGTCGGGGAAGTACAATCCTCGGCGGAATCGGCCGGCGAGGTCTGACTCCAGCAACGCAATTTCATCTTCATCGACACGCCGATGCCCCGACGTGCGGCTGGCGAACCGGTCGAGCTCGCCCGCATCGCGCGGCGAGGCCACGACCAGCGTTCCCCGTCGTGCTACCAAGCCGGGCGTTGCGGCATCCCACCAGTCGGCGGCACCGCGCCCGAGATCCAGCACCGGCTGCTCGGCGCTTTCACGCTCGCACCATGGCGCCAGCATGCCGCCGGCGAACCACGACGCATTGCCCCCAAGGGCAGGCCTTGTCTCGGCAACGGTAACCGCCGCGCCGCGTGCGGCGAACTCGAAGGCGGCGGTGAGGCCGGCGACGCCGGCCCCTTTGACCAAGACCTTCATGATGACTCACGTGGCTGAGGTATGAGCGGTGCGCCGGTCTCGCCCGCAGGCATGTAGAGATCGCCGCCCTCGCGGTATTTCGCCGCCATCGCCGCCATGCCCTCCTTCTGTGCCTCGGCGCGGATGTCGTGGGAAATACGCATCGAGCAGAATTTCGGCCCGCACATCGAGCAGAAATGCGCCACTTTGTGCGCCTCCTTGGGCAAGGTCTGGTCGTGGAAAGACCGCGCGGTTTCTGGCTCGAGCGACAGGTTGAACTGGTCTTCCCAGCGGAACTCGAAGCGCGCGCGGGAAAGGGCATCATCCCTGACTTTCGCCGCCGGATGACCCTTCGCCAGATCGGCGGCATGGGCGGCGATCTTGTAGGTGATCACGCCAATCTTGACGTCGTTGCGATCGGGAAGGCCAAGATGCTCCTTGGGCGTGACGTAGCAGAGCATGGCGGTGCCGAACCAACCGATCATGGCGGCGCCGATGCCTGAGGTGATGTGGTCGTAGCCCGGCGCGATGTCGGTCGTCAGTGGTCCAAGCGTATAGAACGGCGCCTCGCCGCAGACAGCGAGCTGCTTGTCCATGTTCTGCTTGATCTTGTGCATCGGCACATGGCCAGGGCCCTCGATCATCACCTGGCAATCCTTCGCCCAGGCGATCTTCGTCAACTCGCCGAGCGTTTCCAATTCGGCGAATTGCGCCGCGTCGTTGGCATCGGCGATCGAGCCGGGACGAAGGCCGTCGCCGAGCGAGAAGGAGACGTCGTAGGCTCTGGCGATGTCGCAGATCTCGGCGAAGTGCTCGTAGAGGAAGCTTTCCCGGTGATGGTGCAGGCACCATTTTGCCATGATCGAGCCGCCGCGCGAGACGATGCCCGTGACCCGGTCAACGGTCAGCGGGATATAATGCAGCCGCACGCCGGCGTGGATGGTGAAATAGTCGACGCCTTGCTCGGCCTGTTCGATCAGCGTGTCGCGGTACACCTCCCAGGTCAGATCCTCGGCAATGCCGCCGACCTTTTCGAGCGCCTGGTAGAGCGGCACCGTGCCGATCGGCACCGGCGCGTTGCGCACGATCCAGTCGCGGATGTTGTGGATGTTGCGGCCGGTCGACAGGTCCATCACCGTATCGGCACCCCAGCGGATCGCCCACACCATCTTTTCGACCTCTTCAGCCATCGACGATGTGACGGCGGAGTTACCGATATTGGCGTTGATCTTGACCAGGAAATTGCGGCCGATGATCATTGGCTCGCTCTCGGGATGGTTGATGTTGGCGGGAATGATCGCCCGTCCGCGCGCCACCTCGTCACGCACGAATTCGGGCGTGACGAAATCGGGCAGCGTCGCGCCGAAAGCCTCGCCGTCGCGCTCAAGCTTGCCGTGCAGGATCTCGCGACCAAGGTTCTCGCGAATGGCAACGAACTCCATTTCGGGTGTGATGATGCCGGCGCGCGCGTAGGCAAGCTGCGTCACCGCCTTGCCTGCTTTGGCCCTGAGCGGTCGGTGGCGGATGGGAAATTCTGGCGTCAGGCGTTCGCCCGTCGCGAATCCGTTGTCCTCCGGCCGGACATGGCGGCCGTCACAGCCCTCGACATCGCCGCGCGCCAAGATCCATTCGTGGCGAAGCCGGGCCAGGCCTTTTTCGATGCTGGTTTCGACAGCCGGATCGGTATAGGGGCCCGACGGATCGTAGACGGTAACGGGCGGTTCGCCGGCTGTCGGATGGACGGCGATTTCGCGCATCGGCACCCTGATCCGTGGGTGGATGGTGCCGGGCTTGTGGATCTTCCGCGAGGCGGGCAGCGGTCCCGTCGACACGGCGGGGGTAAGGGCATTCATCTTGAGGCTCCTTTGCTCATGCATTGGAGACCCAGTTCTGTGCCGGAAGGATGAAAAGACGCTTCTGTCGACCTGCCGAAACAGGACCTCGGGCGTGAACTCCCGCAGAGCGCTTGCACCGTCCCTACGCCAGTATGAACTGGATCAGGTTCAACGGGTCACTGCGCCGCGAAAGCCAGCAGTATCTCAGCCCCTTGCCGGGACTCCCCTGGTGAATGCCTCAAGTTGAACGGGCCGGGGTTGTCTTGTCAAGCGCATGTTCGTCCTGCGACGGCGGTGGGCGGCAATCAAATTGGTCCCAAATTGGGCCGACGGCCTCGCCATGGGTCGCGTAGAAGTTCTGCGGGAGACAAGGCAGGTGTGGCCAAAGCTGCATTTGCCTCGTCAAACTTGATGTGACATTGACGTAGACGGAACTGCTGCGTTTCAAGGATCTTAAGCCGTCAATGCCTGATCGGAACAGAACTGGTGGGCCGCCCGAACGCCCCACAAACATCGTGCTCTCGATCACCTCCTATTGTCGCCGGAAAAGGGGTGATCGACCAATCGATCAAGTCGACCGCTCGCTGAAGGGCGCCCTCGGTTTCAGCACGGCTGGGCGAAGTGGCAATGACATGTCCAATCCAGTCTCGGAAATCCCCCTTCCTGACGATCGGTGTCTTGGGTTCAACATTCAATTTGACCTCGGCCACACCTGATATAGCAGCTGCCTGAGTGTCGCCACCAATCCAGTCCAGGGTGCCATCTTGATCAGGAAGCAGGAATCGCGCGGCCGCAGTATGCGAATGCTTTTTGCGCAGATTCCATTCCTCGCCAATGACAAGCTTGATGTGCTCGGTGACGAGGTCGACACCGTAAGCTAACTGGACCAGTTGAGGGTCGGGCGCGCCACTAAGACGCGGATTGACTTCAATGACAACTGGGCCGCGTTTCGTGCACCGGAGTTCAATGTTAGTTGGCCCCCAGCCAAGGCCGAGAGCCCGCAAACAGCTCAGCGAAACATCGGCGATGCGCTCACGCTCCTGATCGGTTAGCAGGGCCGGATACGTCACCTCACGTATGACGAAATGGGGGAGGGGACCAAAGTCATTGGCGCAAATCGCAACGACCTCATTCCCCATAACATTAATGCTATAGAACGGGCCCTGTGCGAATTCTTCGACGAGTATTTTCGGTGTAGACCGCCATATGTGCTTTCCGCCCAATAGATAGGTCGTATGTTCGGCTACGTCTTCGAGGCTGCGGCACAATCGGACACCCATGCTGCCGCTGCCTACTGCCGGCTTAAGAATCACGGGCAGGCCGATCTCTGCAGCCGAGCTTTCTACCTCCGCCGCATTCGTTGCCAACCGATAAGCCGGTATTGGAACGCCGGCCTGCGCGAGGAGTTGGCGTTGCTTGAATTTGTCGCAGCTTCGTTCAATCGATTCAGGGTTCGGTCCCGGTAGATCGAAATGCCGGCAAAGCTTGCCAACTGTCGCATAGATCGATTCATGGTCCCCGGCAAAGCCAGTAATGCCAGCAATGTCGTGGGTAGCACGCAGCCGCGAACTTTCGCGGACCAACGCTTCGAGATTGCCAGTGTCGACACGGATTGCCTCAACGTTTTCCGCCGAAAGATAGTCGTACCGAGGTGGATCAGCCGTCAGAGTAATTGGATGAAGACCAAGACACTGAGCCGCTTGGACGTATAGCTGACCAGTACCCCTATGGCCTTCGACCAATATGAGCGCTCTTCTTCTTACCATTGCTGTTAATCCCGATGTTGCGTGCTGGCGGCGGTCCGTGGGTACCGGCGTCACTTTTGTGGCCGTGCCGGACCTCAGTCTCGCGGTGCCGTACCATTCTCAACGACTGACGGTTGTAAAAATCTTGTAAATTGATTTGAAGGATCTGTTGCAGCGTTTTTGATTAGGGCGGCGTCGGAGGCTTGCTCCGTTCAAACCAGGTTAGCTGGGGTTAGTGTGTGATCCCGTGGGCATGGGCGTGACCTACCCCTCGGGTAGGGCACGCCAAGCCACATCAAACTCGCAGCACAAGAACATGCGCTCTGGTCATACCGGCTCATGGTGAGCCCTGAATCTGGAACCGGCCCGATGTGTAAGCAGCGAGTCGTCAAACGGCCCCATTCAATCATGGAGTCACATCATTTAAGATCGCGAAAGCTGTCATTGCGGGTTACGGAACTGCTTTCCGATGACATTCGAAGATGCGATCGGGCGTCAGAACCGGATCGCTGACCGCCGCTTCCACCTCGGTGAGCCCGGCTGATATAATCAGGTCTGAGGCTGCGCGCCCTGTCGTTCCCAGCATTTACATTAGGCAGCCTTGCCAAGATTGTCCCGCAGCAGAACCTGCCTGAGCGCATCGACGAACGTCCGAATATCTGTCGTACTATGGGCAGGCGTAACCGTCACCCTGAACCGCTCGGTTCCCACCGGAACACTCGGCGCCAGAATTGGCTGAACGTATATTCCATGCTGATCCAGAAGCTGGCGGGACGCTTCCTTGCAACGGAATGGATCACCAATAAGCACAGGAATGATGTGGCTTCGGGTCGGCATGACGGGGATGCCCGCCTCTTTCAGCAATCCGATTAAAAGTTTCGTTTTCCGGTGCAGATCAATTCGTTCTGAATCTGAATCGCGAAGATGGCGCAGCGCTGCCAGCGCACCAGCCGCCAGCGCTGGCGCAAGCGCCGTGGTGAAAATGAAACCGATCGAGAAGCTTCGTATGCTGTCAACAATGGAGGCAGGTCCGGTCACATAACCCCCCATCGAGCCGAACGCCTTACCTAGCGTCCCTTCGATGATGGTTGGACGATCCATGATGCCAAGTTCCGCGGCAATGCCGGCGCCTTTCGGACCGTACATTCCCGATGCATGAACTTCATCCAGAAACGTCATTGCGCCAAATTCGTCCGCCATGTCACAGATATCTTTGATCGGTGAAATGTCACCGTCCATTGAATATACCGATTCAAAAACAATGATCTTGGGTCTTGCAGGATTTACACTGCGCAGAAGCTCCCGCAAATGCGCAACGTCGTTATGCCGGAAGACGCGCTTTTCGGCCCGGCTGTTGCGGCATCCACTAATAATTGAAGCGTGGTTGTGCTCGTCAGAAAAAATAATTGTGTCCGGCATCAAAGATGCCAATGTACTCAAGGATGAATCGTTTGAGCTGAAGCCGGAAACAAAAATCAATCCTGCTTCCTTATTGTGGAAATCTGCAAGCTCCCGCTCGAGCAACACGTGGTAATGGTTGGTGCCACTAATGTTGCGGGATCCTCCCGATCCTGCGCCGTTGGCATCGATGGCGCGCTTCATTGCCGATAGCACTTTGGGGTGCTGCCCCATACCGAGATAATCATTAGTGCACCAAATGGTTATCTCTTTTCGGCCGTCGGGCCTATTGAGCCAGGCCTTTGGGAAGTTGCCAGACTGACGCTCCAGATCGGCAAATTCACGATACCCGCCACGGCCTTTGAGTTGCTCGATTCTTCCGGCGAAATACTGCACATAATCCAAATCAATCTCCTGTTGGGAAGCCGTTTTTCGGCGCGCTCAGTGCTGCTTCACAGCGCACCTGCGCCGGCCCATCGCGTCGCATCCCTCGACAAGCACCAGCAAGATTGGATTTCGACTACGCGCTTGATCTTGCGGGGTTTCGGCCGCTCCAGCTAATTCGGGTAACGCGCCCCAAAGTGCAAGTGAAGAGAATGTTAAATCTATTTGTTACTGAAATGCCTGAAATTGCATGAGTGTCGCAAGCGATTTCATAATTCTGGCCAGTCGTCGTTCGATTCCTGTCGCGGCCTTGTCAGAGCTGCGCTCGGCGGGCTTTCGGGCCCGAGAGCCGCAATGCGCGAGGGCCGCGTCTTGTCGCGCAACAGCCCTTGAAGCCCTTCGGCGGCGAAACGCTCTGCAAACGCCATACGCAGCTTTTGGACGTGCTGGCCTGCCGGATCATCTTGACGGTGCCGACGTCATCGTCGGTCCAGCCGGTTCGGAGTCGCCTCAGAATCGGAAATTTCTGCCCATCAGACTGGAAATTGACACGTAAGCTTCCCGGCTCCTTCAGAAGTCATCATCTCTCGCACACCAACTCATGCCACGCAGATGAGATCGCGCCTTTTTCTGTCGTCACATTCCATTGTCAGAATCGGAAAAGAAGGGTCTCCTTGTTTTTTATAAAAACAAAATTTCACAAATAATTATGAAAACGGACATGTTTGCTGCAGACAATTAACGTGAACGTACTTGTCTGCCGCTGAATAACAAAATATAGGCAGCAATTATAACTTATAAACGTAGTGAAACGCGTCAATCGACATTTCCGTAGAGCTGCAGCAGAGACGAGGGGAGTCCCATGGGCCCTATGAAGATGCAGCCCGAGGAGATGGGCAGCCTGTCCGCGCGGATTTACAGCAAGGTGCGGGATGGATTGATCATCGGCAATTTCGCGCCGGGCGATCGTCTCCTTATGCAGGATCTTGCCGAGCAGCTCGGAACCAGCATTACGCCGGTGCGCGAAGCCTGTCTGCGGCTCGTCAGCGAGCAGGCGCTCGAGTTGCGCTCCGGCAGGTTCGCCGCGGTGCCAGACCTCAGCCGCGCCCGCTACATTCAGATCAAGCTGATCCGCGTGGCACTTGAAGGGCTTGCGGCAGAACACGCTGCCGACCATTTTGCCCCCGCCGATCTCGAACAGCTTGAGACCTTCCGCGCCTCATTTGTAGAGAGCCATAAGGCCGGTAATATCAAGGAAGCGCGATCCTCCAATCGCGCTTTCCACTTCGGCGTCTACCGCCTGTCGCGTATGCCGATGCTGATCGGACAGATCGAAAGCATGTGGGCCTCGAGGGGTCCAATCCTTAACGTTTACGATCGGGAAATTCCGCGCGGGTACACCGGCGCGGAAGAACATGACCATCTCATCGAGGCCTTGAGGGCTGGCGACAGGAAGAGGGCCCGCGAGGCGATCGAGAACGACATCCAGCGAGGCTCACATGGTTTTCTGCGCTATTTCGACGAGCGCGGCTCCGGCTGAGCTGAATTGCCCTAAGCACCATCGATCTGCGCGACGCGCGGTGTGCGCAGGCCGGCTGTTTCCCCGCCGTCTACAGTCACCACCGTGCCGTTGACATAGCTCGATTGATTCGAAAGTAACCAAGCGACCACATCAGCGATCTCTTCAGGGGCACCGAAGCGGTTGGCAGGGATCCGCAGTTCGAGCTGCTTCTTGCGCAGTGCATCGCTTATGATGTTGCCCATCATGCGTGTTTCGATCTGGCCGGGGCAGACAGCGTTGAAGCGGATCTCCTCGCCGAACTCCAGCGCGAGTGCCTGCGTCAGCCCGATGACCGCGGCCTTTGAGGCGCAGTAGGCAGCGAGCCCTTCTTCGCCCGTCTTTCCGGCGATGCTGGCCATGTTGACGACTGAACCCCTCCCGAGCCGCAAGCCGTCCAGCGCATGACGGATGAAGAAAAAGACGCTGCGTGCATTAACCGCAAGGACCTCATCCCAATCGTCCTGGGTGGCGGTGGCGAAGGCAATGCGCTTCGACATGCCGGCATTGTTCACGAGCCCCGCGAGCCGGCCGTTGCCAAGTTCAAGCGCACGGTCGACGACACGGCGGCAATCGTCTTCACGGACGATGTCACCGGCAACGAACGTGACACCGTGATTGGCGCGTTCGAGCGCCGCGCCCGCTTCTGCATCTCGGCCGGTCGCCACCACTCTGGAACCGCCAGACGCAAGTTTCTCCACGCAGGCCCGCCCAATCCCGTGCGTGGCGCCTGTTACGATGATCATTCCAATTCACTCCATTGCGTATTTGGCAACCGCACAGTTTGGGGGGCTCGCTTTTGGGCCAATCCCCGCCCCATCAAAATCATGACGAACAACGTTGTCGTCACCTAGGATCAGTGGATCAAGTTGTGACGCGGGTTATAGCCGGTGGACTGGCCCAAGCGCCGGGCCGTCGGCCCAACGGCTAGATTGGCGATACTGCGCATGTGGCCATGTCTTTCCTCGCGTGATGGGGTGTTCCCTAGAAGCGGAGCGATATGCGGGTGTGACGACCGATAAGGCGGACCGGCTATTCCGATAGGGACATCCATACTGTCGCATGACCGACTCGTCATCCCCGCAAGGCCAGTAATGCCAGAAGTGCTGCACAATACGCCAAGAACGCACACCGACCAATCAGTGTTTCGACTGTTTGCCGCACACGGGATCGGCCTCTCAGCTGGCAAAACCATGTCGCAATGGCTGGACGTGCATCGCGATTTGCGAGCCTGGTGACGCGGGACTTGCGCCGGCACGCTATCAAGGGAACCGGCCGCGACGGCTTGCCGGCGGAGGCTGTGCTGCCCTGCCCCTGCTCAAGCAGCACCACCCACTAAGCATCGGGAACCCGCGTTCCATTTAGAAGCCTCCACGTTGCGGGCCTTTGCCCGGCTGCCGGGAGAATGAAGTCGCAAGACAACACCCGCAATCCGGGCGCCGACCTCTAGGAAGAACTCAGGCTGGCAAGCGCCAGACGAAAGAAGTTGGAAAGCGGCACGGTCGTGCGCGGGAACCGTCATTTCAACAATCATCCGACCGCAGCGTGTTATGGCACGCTGCGGTGCGGTTCAGCGCGGCTGTTGCAGCACGCGAATGCACTGGGCACATCTCCTCCCTAAAGACCCTATGACGATTTGGTCGATAGCGAAGTGCGGCTGCTGACCAATGGCTCTGTATTCGAAGGCCACGCTGATCGCTTTGACTTATTCGCCGGCGCTTGATGTCAGGCAACTCGATCGACAAGCCGCATACCGGTCGGTCGCGAGGAAGCCCACATCGCCGAGGCCAGTTGCATGGCTGCTGTCTCCGACCTCGCCTTTCGTCAAATGGATTGTGATCCCGGTCGAGGCAGCGAAACCGCGATTGAAGACACCTTCCCGGCTGAGCACCGGCTAATGAAAACCCTATTGACTTATAACTTATAAGTAGTACGGTAGCACTGTGAAAATGAACAACGGCGCGGATGCCCTGAAGGCGAACTCGCCTAGACGGTACTACGATCCGCCAGCAAGCCTCTGCTCCCAAGGCAGACCGCGGAGCCGGCGAAATCGCCGGCTCCGGACCCGGGAACACACGAAAATGGGGAATCACATGACCAAGAATCACGCTTTCCGATCCATCCTCGCGGCGGCTTTCGTCACCGGCGTGGCCGTCCTGCCCAACGCCGCCCAGGCCAAGGATTGGTGGCCCTTCAAGATCAACTCGGCCAAAGGCGGCGATCTGAAAAAAGTCGAGGCACTCGACTATGTGCCGCTGGAAAAGGCCGAGAAGCCTTGGAACCTGTGCGTCTTGTTTCCGCACCTCAAAGACAGCTACTGGGTCTCGGTCGACTACGGTATCGTTGAGGAAGCAAAGCGCCTGGGTGTCAAAGTGACGGTCCTGCAGGCTGGCGGCTATGACGCGCTGCCCAAGCAGCTGTCGCAATATGACGATTGCGTCGCATCCGGTGCCCAGGGCATCCTCGTCGCCGCCATCTCGGAAGCCGGCCTGGCGGCCAAGCTGAAGGAGGGCGACGCCAAGGGTCTTGTCCAGATCGCCGTCGCCAATCCCATCCTGGAAACTCCGATCACCGCGCGCATCACGCCCGATACCTACCAGAAGGGTTTTCAGGAGGGTGAGTACCTCAAGAAGTATCTCGGCGACAAAAAGACGACCGCAATCGGCCTGCCGGGTCCGCAGGGATCGGGTTGGGCGGAGAGCTATATGGCGGGCTTTCGCGACAGCATCAAAACCGGCAACATCAAGCTCGCGGCCGAGCTCTATGGTGAGCCCGGCGTTCCGCAAAGCCTGCGCCTCGTCGAGGACGCCCTGCAGACCTATCCGGATCTCAATGTCATCTGGGGCGGGGCTGCTGCGGCGGAAGCGGCCGTCAGCGCCGTCGCCGACGCTGGCCGCGACGATGTCGTGATCATGTCGTCTTACGAGAACCAGACGATGCTGAAGCTGGTCAAGGAAGGCAAGGTGCTTGGCTTTGCCGCCGAGTATCCGGTGATGATGGGCCGCATCAGCGTCGACCTCGCGGTGCGCGCCTTGGAAAAGAAGGACTATGAGAAGGTTCTGCTGGTCGCGCCGGGTATCGTGACCAAGGACAACGTCGACAAAATCGACCCGACGCAGATTTTCGCGCCCGATGGGTGGAAGCCTGAATTTTCGGTACAATAGTCGCATCTTCGATGGGCGGTAGACCTCGGCCTTGGCCTGCCGCCCGTTTTGCTTCGAGTTCGGTGGTGTCAGCGATGCTTGAACTTACGGGTATGACGAAGCGTTTCGGGGGGGTGGTGGCGCTTGACGGCGTCGATTTCACGCT
This sequence comes from Mesorhizobium sp. M1066, assembly GCF_040318635.1. Lineage (NCBI taxonomy): Bacteria > Pseudomonadati > Pseudomonadota > Alphaproteobacteria > Hyphomicrobiales > Phyllobacteriaceae > Mesorhizobium > Mesorhizobium sp. M1066. The sequence continues at coordinate 3,538 of NZ_JAMYMR010000065.1, read as the reverse complement.
GCTGAGCGGTGAGGTCCATGCCCTTCTCGGCGAAAACGGCGCCGGAAAGTCGACGCTCATCAATCTGATAGCGGGAACCTACGGTTGGACCGAAGGCTCTTGCCGTATCGACGGCCAAACCGTTTCCGCGCTGACCCCACAGAAATCCCGCGATGCCGGGGTGGCGGCTGTGTTCCAGGAATTCAGTCTTGTCCCCGACCTCACGGTCGAGGAGAACCTGTTTCTTGGACGCGAGATCAAGGGAAGGCTTTTCCTAAATCGGCGCGCGATGCGTGCCCGCGCGGAAGAACGCTTCCGCGACGTTGGCTTTCACGTCGAGCTGGACAGCAAGATCGAAACGCTGACCCGGGCGCAAAAGCAGATGGTCGAGATTGCCAAGGGCATGCTTTCGGATGCCAAGATACTCATCCTCGACGAACCGACCGCGTCGCTTACCGACGGTGAAGCGGAAAAACTGTTCGCCGCAATCGCGGGCCTCAAGGCGCGGGGCGTCGGCATCATCTATGTGTCGCATCGCATGGCCGAGATCCGTCGGCTCGCGGACCGTGTCACGGTCTTGCGAGGAGGGCGCAAGATCGACACAGTGGCCATCGCCGCGGCATCGGACGCGACCCTGATCGAGATGATGGTCGGCCAGCCGGTCGAACGACTTTATCCATCAATCAGCCAGCGCCCCGCCGAAATCGTGCTGGCGACCAGGGGGATCAGTGTCTCCGGCACCGTATCCGATGCCTCCATCGTGGTCAGAGCTGGCGAAATCGTCGGCCTGGCGGGCCTTGTTGGCTGCGGCCGCAGCGAACTTTGCCGAGCCGTGTTCGGCCTGGAAGGTGTGACGTCCGGTGAGATCGAACTCCATGGCGCGGTGGTTCGAGCGCCAGCCCCGCACAGCATGTTGCGTGCCGGACTTTGTTACTATCCAGCGGATCGCGGCGCCGAGGGACTGGCCCTCAGCCGCCCGGGCCGCGAGAATGTGACCATGGCCGCGCTCGATGATCCGAGACTGTCCCACGGCGGACTGCTCAAGTCGTGGCGCGAGCGCCGGGCGATAGCCGCGCCGTTGAAGACACTGGGGCTGCGACCGATGGCGCCCGAACGCGCGGCGTCGTCCTTTTCGGGAGGAAACCAGCAGAAACTCGTGCTGGCGCGCGGTCTGATGCGCCCGGTCTCGGTCCATATTTTCGATGAACCGACGGTTGGCATCGACGTCGGCGCCAAAAGCGAGGTCTACAGGCTGATGAAAACCCTGGTGGAGAATGGCGCGGCTATTCTGCTGTCATCGTCCGAACTGCCAGAGCTCGTTCATCTGGCCAACCGCGTCTATGTCATGCGCGAAGGGCGCATAGTCGCCGAACTCAAAGCCGACGCCATCACCGAGGCCACTGTGCTGCGCCACTATTTCGACGCCGAAACCGGCGCCACGGAGGCAGCATGAGCCCTGACACGCTGCGGCGCCGTTTTGTGGAAACCGGCGGGATCGTCATCCTGCTTCTGGTCGCGGTTGCGGCCGCGGCCGCGATCATCGAACCGCGTTTTCTGAACCGCCTGAACATCCTCAACGTCCTGCGCAATTTTTCCTTCCTGGCGGTTCCGGCGATCGGTCAGATGATCGTCATGACCACCGGCGGTTTTGATCTGTCGGTCGGCGCCACCATGGCGTTGGCGTCCGTTGTCACTGCCGCGGCGATGGCCGCGATGCCCGATGCGCATGGACTCCAGCTGCTGGTGCCTGTGGCGCTGGCCTTGGCCAGCGGCGCCTGTGTTGGCCTGGTAAACGGCACACTGGTGGCGCGGCTTTCCCTATCACCTTTCATGGTGACATTGGCATCGTTGTCGATCGTCGCGGGACTTACGCTCTATTACACGCAGGGCATCCCGATCTATGGCGTTTCCGACGCCTTCGTCTATGCCATGGGGCGAGGGCAGGTGCTTGGCCTGCCGCCGGTCTTGCTGCTCGCGATCGCGATGATCGCCATCGCCATCATTCTGCAGCGTCGGACCGCGCTCGGGCGCCACTTCTACGCCGTCGGCGGCAATGTCGGTGCCGCCCGGCTGTCGGGAGTGCGCACACACCGTGTGTTGATTACCGCCTATGTGCTCTCCGGTCTCCTGGCCGCGCTCACCGGCGTGCTGATCACCGCCCGTATCGGTTCCGGCCAGTCGACGATCGGCGGGACGCTCGGACTGGAGACGATCGCCGCAGCGGTGATCGGCGGCGTTTCATTGCGCGGCGGCTCAGGCCGCGCCGAGAACGTCGCCATGGCGGCGCTGTGCCTGGCGATCATTGCCAATGCGATGAACCTCACGCAGATCGACAGCAAGTTCCAGACGCTGGTGCTGGGTTCGGTGCTCATCGGCGCACTGGCTTTCGACCGAATTGTTCAGGGGAGGCGGGCCAATGTCTGATCGCCCAGACATGGCGGCTCCGGTTGTTCTTCACCGCGCTCGCCCGGACATCCGCCAGTTCGCGTCGCAGGCCAAGCTGCCGGGGCTCGTATTCCTGGCCCTGCTGGGTCTCGGTCTGCTCGACCCGCGCATTGTTTCAAGCGGCAATCTCTGGAACATCGCGATCCAGACCAGCTATCTCGCACTGTTTGCCATGGCGCAGACCATGGTGCTGCTGACGCGCGGCTTCGACCTTTCGCTTGGTTTTACCGTCTCGCTCGTCAGCGTCATATCGGCGATGGTGATGACCGGAACCGGTGATATGCCGATCCTGTGGGGAATCGCCGCTGGCCTTGGCGTCGGGCTGCTTATCGGCGGGCTGAACGGCTTCCTCATCGCCGGTGTCGGCATCAATCCCCTGGTGACGACGCTTGGCATGGCCAACATTGTCATGGCGCTGGCGTCAACCGTCAGCGGCGGCTTTCCCGTGCCGGGCATTCCCGAGGCATTCACAAACGCCTTGGCGGAGGGACGGCTGATTGGCATTCCGGTGCCCATCCTGTTCGCCGCGCTGTGTTTCGCACTGCTGTTCCTGGTCCTGCGCTTCACCGTGTTCGGCCGCGGCCTGTATCTCATCGGCGCCAATCCTCGCGCGGCGAAGGCGGCGGGCGTTCGCACCGGACGCGTCGTTGCGATCGACTACGTGGTCTGCTCGCTGCTGGCCGCGATTGGCGCCATGCTGCTCACCGCGCGCACCGGCTCGGGCGAGCCCAATCTCGGCGGCAACCTGACCCTGGAATCGATAGCGGCGGCGGTGGTCGGTGGCGTGCGGCTGACCGGCGGAGAGGGAGGCGTCACCGCGGCTCTGCTGGGTGCCCTGTTCATCACGGTCATTTCCAACGCCATGAATCTCATGCAGGTCGACGGCTATCTGCAGCAGGTTCTTTTGGGCCTCATCATTCTGGCCAGCCTGATACTGGGCCGCGATCACAAGAAACGCTAACAGCTTCGGACCTTAAATGGCATATCAAGTCTGCATCGATATCGGCGGAACCTTCACCGATTGCCTGGTTTCCGAGCCCGGTGGGAAAATCTCGATCTTCAAATCGCCCACCACGCCCGGCGAATTCGAGAAGGGGTTCATCAACGTGCTGCA
>NZ_JAMYMR010000064.1:0-17993 GCF_040318635.1 Mesorhizobium sp. M1066 | reverse complement strand
GGTCGGCTGGCTGTCGTGAACGTCGAATATCTTGCGGCGCAGATGGGCCAGGCAGGCAGCTTCTCGAATTGCGCCACCCTTGTAGTGGGCGACGCAGCGAAGGATTTGTCGACCGAAGAAGGTTTCAAGGTTGCAACCTATCCAACCCATGCTGCGTCCAAGCCTGTGGCACTGATCCCGCAATGCGCCGCCAATCGGCACTTGACGTTCACATTGGACGGTAAAGGACCAGCGCAGCTCCAACCGCCCGACCTTTCCGAATGGATCGGTCCTGAGGACTTGCACACAACCGGCGTCCGCCGGGTCAACTTGGATGGGCTCACGAGGGAAGGGAGACGGCATTATGGCGCTGCGGGGAAACCCTTCTTTTGTCCGGAAAGATCCTGACGGGCCGTGACGCCGCCCACCAGCGAATGGTCGACCTGATCGATGCCGGCAAGCCGCTCGCGGTCGATCTGCGGGGACGCGTGATCTACTACGTCGGACCCGTCCGCGCGGTGAGGGATGAGGTGGTCGGGCCGGCTGGCCCCACAACCTCCAGCCGCATGGACGGTTTTATTGAAAAGATACTCGCCGAGACGGGGCTATATGCCATGGTCGGCAAAGCGGAGAGGAGCCCGGCGGCCATCGAGTCGATTGTGAGACACAGAACGCCCTATCTCATCGCGGTGGGTGGCGCCGCCTACCTGATTTCAAAATCGATCAAGGCGGCGCGGCTGGTTGCTTTTGAAGACCTGGGTATGGAAGCCATCTATGAATTCGAGGTACAGGACATGCCGGTCATCATGGCTGTCGATGTTGAGGGAAACTCCATTCACAATTCCGGGCCTCTTGAGTGGCGTAAGCGGATGGCTGCCGACAGCATCGCGCGCAACACCGGCGTTTGAATATTCCCGTCAGGCGATCCCTCCTGCCTGCAGCCATCCACTTCGAAGAGCAGGCTGGGCGCTTCGTTTGGTCAACTGTACGAATGAGCCACGCCCACGCCTGCATCGCCTGCGAGGACAACGCTGAGTTGGCACGCCGCGCCATCGAGGCAATTGGCGCAGACCCAAAAGCAGCCTAAACGTAAAGCCATAATTCAGCCGGCAAGGCCATGAAGTCGAAACTCGACACAGTACGCGCTTGGGACATTCTGTCCGAGCTGCAAGCAGACGGTCGGATATCGAAAAGCGAGCTTGCGAAACGCGTTCATCTCTCGGCGTCGGCTTGCTCGCAGCGGCCCCGCATACTCGAAACTGGAGGGGCTATTGAAGGGTATTATATTTGGCTCAGTCCATCCCTCACCGGGGGCGTGATCTTCGTCATGGTGGAGGTCGTTCTGGATCGTCACCGTCTCGAGGACCAACGACATTTCGAGACCGCGATTCACGCCATCCCCGAAGTTTTGGACTGCTGGGCTATCGGCGGGCGGATCGATTACCTGATGCGCGTAGCAGCACCTTCTATGGCTGCGTATCAGGATTTCATGGAAGGCCTGCGGCAGGTAGGCCTCGGGATCGATCAATACTATAGCCTTATCGTGACCAAATCCGTGAAATCCAATTCGCCGATCCCGTTGTCGGCTTCAAGACAACGGTGAGTTCCAAGCCGGTGTTTTCCACGGAGATTGACGCAAGTTCCGTGCATTCGTCGGTCGAGGATGCGCATTCCCGTGGAAGCCGAGGTGTGTCCGTCGGTATAATCACACCTTGACGAGCGGCTGACCGAGTGTTTTCCGCAGAGCGATGAAGAGGAGAGGGGCGATGAGCCTAACCAATCTGGGAACAGCGCAAGTTCAAGAGAAGGATCGGAGCTTTGTCTTTCATCCGTCGACGCACTTGGCAAAGCACAGTCGCAGTGAGACGCCAAACCGAATAATGGCCGGTGCAGACGGTGTCTACATTTGGGATACGGAGGGCCGCAAAAGTCTCGACGGTTTCGGCGGGCTCTACTGCGTCAACATGGGATATGGATGCAAGGAGATCGCCGACGCCATTGCCAAGCAGGCGCATGAATTGCCGTTCGCTCATGTCTATGCCAGCCAAGGCACGGAGCCCGTTGCCCGTTTGGCGGAGGCCGTGGTCGAATACTTCGGGCAGAACATGCAAAGGGTCTATTTTGGCTTGTCCGGGTCCGATGCGAATGAAACCAACATCAAACTCGTCTGGTACTACAACAACATTCTGGGCCGCCCCGAAAAGAAGAAGATCATCTCGCGGCATCGCGGTTATCACGGTTCCGGGCTGGTCACCGGTAGCCTGACGGGCCTACCGTTTTTTCACAAGTTTTTCGACCTGCCTTTGAACCTGGTGCGCCATACAACGACGCCGCATTACTATCGCCAGGCGCATGAGGGCGAAACTGAGGAAGCATTCTCCAAGCGCTGTGCAGATGAACTTGAAGCCCTTATCCTCGCCGAAGGTCCGGAGACGGTTGCAGCCTTTATCGGGGAGCCTGTACTTGGGACCGGCGGCATTGTTCCTCCCCCAAAGGGATACTGGACCGCCATTCAAGCGGTGCTCGACAAGTACGATATGCTTCTAATCGCCGATGAAGTGGTCTGCGGCTTCGCGCGAACCGGTGAGAAATTCGGTTCCCACCTCTATGGCATGCGTCCGGATTTCGTTACCATCGCCAAGGGCGTCAGTTCCGCCTACCTCCCCATCTCCGGGTCAATTATCGGCGACCGCGTCTGGAAGGTCCTGGAAGAAGGAACGGAGAAGCACGGAGCTCTGGGCCATGGCTGGACATATTCCGGTCATACGCTTTGCGCGGCGGCCGCACTCGCCAACATCAAAGTCCTTAAGGAAAGAAACATCCTGGAACATGTCCAGGATGTCGGGCCCTATTGGCTTTCTCGCATGAAAGCCGAACTGGAGGGACATCCTATCGTCGGCGAAGTTCGCGGCGTCGGGATCCTGTCCGCCGTAGAGATGATGCGGGATCCCAAAGCGCGCGTACCTTTTGAGCCCGAGCTGCAGGTCGGAGCGCGTGCCGCCGCTGCTCTGCTTGAGAATGGGGTCATCGGACGGGCCATGCCGCATGCCGATATCCTCGGCTTTGCCCCGCCACTGATCATCACCAGGGACCAGGTGGACATCATCGTCGACGCCACGGCAAGATCAGTTGACACGACGTTCCGCGCTTTGAAGGCAGAAGGCGCAGTATAATTCTTGCGGGCGCCAACCAGCATTTTTGCCGCTGCTGCCGGTCCTCCCATTTGGCTGCGGGCGGCGAGCCCTGCCGGTGCACCTCCCCGCCGGCAGGGCGCGTTTCTGAGGCGTTGCAGGTTCACTGCATCTCGCCAGTAAAGGATATTGAGAAGAACAGTATGATCAATATTGAAACGCTTGATGTCGAGCACCTGCCACCTGCAAGCAACAGCGCGTTGTCTTAAGCACCAGTACCAGCGCGTCGATCCCGTTATCGTGCGTGCCCGCTTCGGCGGATGCCCATGCCGGCTTATGACGGTTCCTGGCGTCGGCGTCGTGACGGCGTTGACCTACCGCCACACGATCGATGATCCTTCGCGTGTCAATCGGCCCGCAATTGGGACCCTGGATCGGCTCGCAAAAGGGACCCCTTTTTTGAGGCACAAATGGTCAGCGCTCGCCGGGCGGAGCTGGTCAGGGTTGCGCAGCCCGGCGAGTGCGGATCGGCGTGATGGGGTGATCAGGCGCGGTTCTTGAAGCGCCAGGATTCGTTTCCGGTCTCGATGATCTCGCAGTGATGGGTGAGACGGTCGAGCAGCGCGGTGGTCATCTTGGGGTCGCCGAAGACGGCGGGCCATTCGCCGAATGCCAGGTTGGTGGTGACGATGATCGAGGTGCGCTCGTAGAGCCGGCTGATCAGATGGAAGAGCAACTGCCCACCGGCTTGTGCGAACGGGAGATAGCCGAGCTCGTCGAGCACGACGAAGTCGAGCCGGGTGAGGTAGTCGGCGATGCGGCCTTGCTTGCCACCGCGGTGCTCGGTCTCCAATCGATTGACCAGATCGACGACGTTGAAGAAGCGGCCACGTGAGCCGTTGCGGATCAAGGCCCGGGCAATGGCGATGGCCAGATGCGACTTGCCGGTTCCTGTGCCGCCGATGAGGACGGCGTTGCGCTGATCGGCGACGAAGGTGCCGTTGGCAAGGTCGCGGACCAGCACCTCGTTGACCGGCGTGCCGTCGAAGTCGAACTCCTCGATGTCCTTGGCGAGCGGCAGCTTGGCGACGGTAAGCTGGTATTTGATAGAGCGGGCCTGCTTCTCGGCGATCTCGGCCGAGAGCAGATCGCCGACGATCTTCGGCGGCTCGTGCTGGCGCTTGATGCCTGTCGCCATGATCTCGTCGTAGGCGCTGCGCATGCCATAGAGCTTCAGCGTCCCCATAAGATCCAGAACCTGGGTGCGTTCCATCAGCTTGCCCTCCTGAGGCTGTCGTAGCGGGCGCAGTCGGCCTGCGGCTCATGCTGCAGGCGGAGCGCGTCCGGGGTGAGGATGGTGACGGCCGGCGCCGGATCGCGCCGACGCGCCAGGATATTGATGATGACGGCTGACGAGCAGACGTTCTGGTCGAGTGCCTCTTGGCAGGCCACCTCGACGGCATCGAGACCGTCGCTGAGAACGGCGGCCAGGATCGCCACCATCTGCCGATCGCCGTCGCCCGCGGACTTCAATCTGCGCCGGACCCGCTCCATTGCCGATGGCAGAACCCAGCCCTGGAACGGCGCGCCATTGCGCAACGCTCCGGGCTTGCGGGCAAGCACGGGGACATAGTGCCAGGGGTCGTAGATCGTCTCGCCGCGCCCGAACGAGCGGACATGTTCGGCGACGAGGCTGCCGTCCTGACGGATGACGATGCGATCGGCATAGGCCTGGACCTCGACGGGGCGGCCGACGGCCGTCGAGAGCACCGAGTATTTGTTGTTGTCGAAGCGCACCGTGCAGGTCTTCGACACTGAGGCGGGGACCATGTGGAATCCATCGAAGGGCCCACGATACTCGACAAGCTTGCCGCGCTCTTCCTCGAACACGTTCCAGATCGTGCGCTCCGGCTGGTCAATATGACGGTGCGCCTTGGTGTAGGCGATGCATTTGTCGAGCAGCCAGGCGTTGAGGTCCTCATAGGATTTGAAGCGTAGCCGCGGCGTGAAGAAGCGCTCGCGCACCAGCCCGACCTGGTTCTCGACCTGACCCTTCTCCCAGCCAGACGCCGGCGTGCAGGCGACCGGCTGCACCAGATAATGGCTGCACATCTGCAGGAAGCGGCGATTGTATTGCCGGTCCTTGCCGACGAACACCGTCTCCACCGCCGTCTTCATGTTATGGGATGGACGCCTCCCTCTTCTGCGGCACAATTAGGTGGCCAACTTGAAGGAGGAAAGCATGACAATGGATTTGCTCGCGATCGATCTTGGAAAGCAGTCGTTTCACCTGCACGGGATCGATGCCGATGGTGTGCTCGTTTCGCGTAAGGTCAGCCGGGCGAAGCTCGTGGAGACCGTGAACGAGATAGCGCCAGAGAAGATCGCGATGGAGGCCTGCGCCAGCGCCCATCATTGGGGTCGCTGGTTCACGCGCGACGGTCGACGGGTTCGACTGATCAACCCGCGCTTTGTGAAGCCGTTCGTGCGCGGCTCGAAGAACGACGCGGTAGACGCGGAAGCGATTTACGAGGCAGCAACCCGCCCGACCATGCGCTTCGTGCCGGTGAAGTCGATCGAGCAGCAGGACTTGCAGTCGCTGCATCGCATCCGGGAGCGTCTAATCGTCCAGCGCACTTCGCTCATCAATCACGCCCGCGGCCTTTTGGCCGAGTATGGCATCGTATTGCCACAGGGACCATGGCGCTTTGCCGCCCAAGCACCGACGGCGATCGAGCAGGCTGAAATGTCTGACCTCGGGCGCGAGTTGTTCGCGGAACTTCTCGACCAGTTCCGCGACGTCAATGTACGCGTCGCCAAACTCGATGCGAAGATCGTCGAGATTTGCCGAGAAAGGGAAGATTGCCGCCGCCTGGCCGAACTCCCCGGCGTCGGTCCGATCATCGCGACCGCGCTCGTTGCTAGCGTCGATGATGCCAGTCACTTCCATTCGGGCCGCGAACTCGCTGCGTGGATCGGACTGGTGCCACGACAATACACGACCGGTGGTAAGCCCCGTCTCGGCGGCATTGGCCGGCGTGCCAACCATTATCTGCGCCGGCAGATGATCCATGGTGCCCGCGCCGTGATCAGCCGGCTTGCGAAGCGTGATGACAGTCGCTCGCTCTGGCTGAAAGGAATCGTCGAGCGCCGCGGCTTCAACAAGGCGCTCGTGGCGCTTGCCAAAAGACGGCGCGCACCGCATGGGCGCTGCTGACGCGAAAAGAGAGTTACGCCGCCGCCTGAGCGCCGGCCCACAGATCGCTGCCTTCGCGGCGATGAGAGCGAGGTAGACACTGATGGCACTACGGCACGGACCGCAGCTTCAAAGCCTGATTTACGACAGGGCCTACGAGGCCGCTCATGTTATGAGGACCGAGGCAGCGGATTCCCATCAAGGCCAGGAGCGTGATCGCTCCAGCGACAGGCCGGATAGATTCACGCATCCCATGCCGTGCGCTACCAGCACTTTACCTTGCCCGGGAGGCGTCCATAGATTGTCGTAGATGCCGCGCGTGCAGGCACCACCGAAGAAGGCAAAAGCGCGGTCGTGCGCGTCGAACACCATCTCCTGCGTCTCGCGCGGATAGGCCCTCACGAACATCATGCGGCTGTGGCAGAGCCGGACATGGGCGACCTTCACGGTCACAGTCACGCCATTGATCAGGACGATCTCGTGGCTCCAGTCGAACTGGTAGGCCTCGCCCGGCGGGAAGAACAACGGCACATAGGCTTCCGCCGTCGCTGATCCCTGCGCCTTCGCCCAGCTCTTGGCGTATCGGCGAACCGCATCGTAGCTGCCGTCGTATCCGAGACCGCGAAGCTCCTCAAAGATCCGGATCAGCGTTAGCCGCTCGCGCCCAACCTTGCTGTGATTGCCGTTCAAAAATCCATCGAGCTGACCCTGCCAGGGACCGATCTTCGGCATCGGCTGCCGCTCGCGCTCGTAGCGGAACTCAGTCGCATCAGATCGCAGAACCTTGCGGACGACCTTCCGGGAGATACGCAATTCGCGGCAAATCTCCTTGATCGATTCCCATGAACCAGCGACAGCCGGCGTATCTTTGCAATCGTCTCCACAACCAACATCCAAAACAAATGCCTCCGATGAACCCGGAGGCAGTGTGACAACCCTGCGTTACAGGGGTCCTTTTTGGACGCCGATCACCCCTGAAACGGGGTCCTTATTCCACGCCGAAACACATTCGCGCTTTTCCTCGGCCAGTGACGTCGGCGCCTACCTTGGTCTGACACCGCGGCGAAAACAATCTGGGGAAACAGATGTCAACGGCCGTGTCTCACGCTGGGGAGATCGGCTGTTGCGGACCTATTTATACGAAGCGGCCAGCGTCCTCATGCACCGGACAAAGAAATGGTCGACGCTGAAGGCGTGGGGCGTTCGCCTGTCGAAGCGGATCGGCATGAAAAAGGCGAAAGTGGCGGTTGCTCGCAAGATCGCGGTTCTGCTCCACTGCCTCTGGGTTGACGGCACCAGCTTTGAGTGGGGCGGCGAAAAGATGGCGTGACAGATCCGCGCTTGATCCCAATCGCGGGTCCGCTTCTGAAACCCGTGATGTCCCCGCCGGGACGGTGGTTGTGGTGACCTCGTTGAATCGGCTGACGTCGACTTCGAACTTCGTTGCACACGTTGAGGCGCCCAACCCGAACATCATCATGAGGCATTCGACCTCGGAAAGGACCATGACCCCGGCGATGACAGAGCGAAACTCGGATTGACAATCACCCGCAATTAAAGGGCCGATTCACATTCGGGAAAGGTGCCTTGGCGCACCGCTTACTGGGCAAACAGATGGATGCGACCCAAAAATTCGCAACAATGGTGACCGACGATCTTATCGACGGATATGGGCACATGAATATGGTGCACTATCTGGGAGCGTTCAGTAGAGCTGCGGATGTACGGCTGGACGCTGCGATACGTCTAAGTCCGGATGGCTCGATGATCTCTGGCCTCGTCACCGCCGAAGCGCGGGTCGCTTACAAGAAAGAAGCGATGCGCGACGACGATTTGCTCCTCACTACTTGGATAGCCGACCTTGACGAAAAGCGAGTCCATGTCGCGCAAGCGATGGTGCGTGGCGACGGAACGTTACTCTCGACAGCTGAACAGCTTTTCCTGAATTGCAACCTGCTATCGCGCCGCGTAGAACCATTCTTGCCGGATGTGATGGCCGAGCTTGAACGCCATGCCGAGGCGGACAGTGGAACATTCGATCCGGGCATTGTCAGTCGCCGAATGGGCATACCCAGAATAGTATGAACTTACCTGATGTTCGTCAGTCTGTGTCGGCGGCACTTTCATGCGTGTTCGTGAGGAACGATCAAATCTGAGACGGCTTCGACATGACGATTTCAGAGGTTACGCTTAAATCCAGCGATCACGACCACGCGGCGGGTTCGAGGTGTCCACCGGTTCCGTTGGCAGACGTGATGATGTCCTTCGGCGGAGGACACTCAGCCAGCCGCCTCTTTAGCAATTAGTATACAGCCAGGGAAACATCTCTCGAGTTTTGCGGGAATCCCGTGGAAACCAAGGCTTCGGTGATTTACCGTTGCCTTAGAGCTGACAAGGGGATTGGTGAATTGGATTTCACTGGTTTCGTCACGACAAGGCTGTAGTATTGATCAATGCCCAAGCCTGCCTGTAGCAGTCCTTCCATAAAATCCTGATACGCAGCCATGGAAGGAGATGAAACGCGCATCATATAATCGATCCGCCCCCCGATAGCCCAGCAGTCCAAGATTTCCGGAATCTCTTGGATCTCAGTCTCGAAGTGTCGTTGATCCTCGAGACGATGGCGATCCAGAACCACCTCCACCATTATAGAGATGATGCCCCCGATGAGGGCTGGACTGAGTCGCGCGTAGAACCCCTCAATGATCCCTGCGGCTTGGAGCACACGGAGCCGCTCCGAACAGGCCGACGCCGAAAGGTGAACACGCTTTGCGAGCTCGCTTTTCGAAATCCGACCATCTGACTGGATCTCTGAAAGAATCCGAAGGTCCCAAGCGTCTAATCGCACTGGATCGGATTTCGACTTCATGACCTTTTGCTCTCAAGCGGTGGTCGACAGCGCAATTAGTGCCAACCAATTCTATCATTAATTGAAGCGAGCGAATGTAGTGGACATCATCCGTCCTCGGCCTGCCACGCTTCAGTGCGAGGGTGTCGAAAGTCAGGTGACTGAGGCGATCCAAGCAGAGGGATGTAGAACAGTTGGGCTATTGCACCTCCCCTAACCGGGCGTTGACGCATTTGGAGAGGGGTGACCGCCTGTCGGCGGCGACCTCGTCGTAAATAGACAGCGCATTTCTTGGTATCTCCGGTGCGAGACCTGATTGGCACCCTCGACAGCACCCGAGCATCGATCGTATGGACGGCAGGTCGATGCAATGTTTACATCCTAGCATTTGGCATCGAGAGCGACTTGAAGGCTTTTCTTTATGGCTCGCCGAGGAGCTGGACCACAAAATGCCGTCTTGGGTTACCGATGCGGCCCAAAATATTCGGTACGGGAGTCTGGCCGGATCGCGCAGCCGGGAAGGTTCAAACGCCGATGCTGCGGGCGATGCTGTCGGCAGCCATGCGCTTGCGCCACTCAATCGGACCAGAATTGTGAATTGAGTTTCCCTCAACATCGACAGCCATAATCACCGGCATGTCCTGCACCTCGAATTCATACATGGCTTCCATCCCCAGGTCTTCAAAAGCAACCAGCCGCGCCGCCTTGATCGATTTTGAAATCAGGTAGGCGGCGCCACCCACCGCGATGAGATAGGGCGTTCTGTGTCTCACAATCGACTCGATGGCCGCCGGGCTCCTCTCCGCTTTGCCGACCATGGCATATAGCCCCGTCTCGGCGAGTATCTTTTCAATAAAACCGTCCATGCGGCTGGAGGTTGTGGGGCCAGCCGGCCCGACCACCTCATCCCTCACCGCGCGGACGGGTCCGACGTAGTAGATCACGCGTCCCCGCAGATCGACCGGGAGCGGCTTGCCGGCATCGATCAGGTCGACCATTCGCTGGTGGGCGGCGTCACGGCCCGTCAGCATCTTTCCGGATAATAGAAGGGTTTCCCCGCAGCGCCACGATGCCATCTCTTCCTTCGTGAGCCCATCGAGATTGACCCGACGGACGCCGGTTGTGTGCAAATCGTCATGACCGATCTGGGGCCATTCGGAAATGTCGGGCGGTTCAAGCGTGACGCGTCCCGAGCCGTCCAAGGTAAACTTCAGGTGCCGGTTGGCGGCGCATTGCGGAATGAGCGCCACAGGCTTGGACGCCACATGGGTAGGATAAGTTGCAACCTTGACGTCAACCACTGTTGTCAGACCGCCAAGGCCCTGAGCGCCGATGCCCAGCGCGTTGATCCGTTCATAAAGCTCAATCCGCAGTTCTTCCTCCGCGTTTGAAGATCCCCTGGAAAGGAGTTCGGACATGTCGATAGGCTCGTTCATGGCCTCCTTCGCGAGCAGCATCGCCTTTTCGGCGCTACCACCGATGCCGACCGAGATCAGGCCGGGCGGGCACCATCCGCTGCCAAGGGTCGAAACGGTGTCGACTACCCAGTCAGCAACGGACGCGCTGGGATTAAGGGTGGTGAAACGCGCCTTGTTTTCCGACCCGCCGCCCTTTGCGGCGATGGTGATCTCAATCTGGTTGCCTTGCACAAGGTCGACGTGGACGACTGCTGGCGTGTTGTCGCGGGTGTTCAATCGTCCGGCAAGCGGATCCGAGACGATCGACGGTCGAAGGGGATTGTCGGGGTCGAGATATGCCTGACGGACGCCCTCATTTACGAGGTCTGCGAAACTCCCCGCAGACTTGATACGAACTCCCATCCCGACCTTGGCGAAAACCACCACGAGACCGGTGTCCTGGCAGATCGGCCGCCGGCCAAATGCCGCCATGCGGGAGTTCAGCAGTATCTGCCCTATGGCGTTCTTCGCCGACGGGCTCAGTTCGCGCGCGTATGCCTGCGAAAGGTAACGGATATAGTCTGGAGGATGGTAATACGAGATGTACTGAAGGGCGTCGGCGACGCTCTTTGTAATATCCTTGCCGGCAATGGTCCGTGTTTTTTTATTCACCGAATCTCATCCGAATGACCCAAGCCCGTTGACCAGTTTCAGGCTTTGGAAGCTCCGCAATCCCTGCTCGCCCCCCTCATATCCATAGCCGCTTTGTTTGACGCCACCATATGGTGCATCTGCGGAAACCCCTTTCAGGTAATTTACACTGATTGCGCCTGCCGAAAGACCGCCGATCAGCGCCCGTTTCGCATCGGTGGCGCCGGTGAAGAAGTAGGCAGCCAAGCCATACTCAGTGGCGTTGGCCTCTTCGATCGCATCCTCGATCGTGTCGAACGGCGCCACGGTGAGGATCGGCCCGAACGGCTCGTCATGAAGCACTTTCGCATCCTTTGGCACCCCTGTCAGGATGGTTGGCGGCCAGTAAAAGCCCGGCTTGTCGAGGCGGGTGCCGCCGGTTTCGATGCGGGCGCCGCGATCGACGGCATCTTGGATCAGACGCTGCATGGCCTCGATTCGCCGCGCGTTTGCCATTGGCCCCATGTTCGTCGCCGGGTCGTCCGGTGGGCCGATCCTGATCTTGCGGGCGGCTTCCGTCATCCGGGACAGAAATTCCTCGTAGAGGTTCCGCGCGACGAGGATCCTGCTGGGTGCATTGCAGCTTTGACCCGCGCACTCGAACTTGTATTCCGTGATTGCCGGTATAGCTTTTGCCAGGTCCGCATCCTCGCACACAACGACCGGGGAGTGCCCACCGAGTTCAAGGATGCACCGCTGCAAGTTATTCGCGGCGAGCTTGGCGAGCTGTTTTCCAACCTCTGTAGAGCCCGTGAAAGTTAGGACCTTGACGATCGGCGAGCTGAGGAGATGCCGGGATATTTGTACCGGAACGCCAAAGACGAGATTGACCACGCCGTCCGGGATCCCCGCTTGTCGCAACGCTTCGACGAAATGGACAGCCGCGCTTGGTGTCTCTTCAGCCCCTTTGAGGATCACCGGGCAGCCTGCCGCCAAAGCAGGGGCGAGCTTGCGGGCGATGAGAACGGCGGGATAGTTCCAAGGCGTAAAGGCAGCAACAACGCCAAGGGGCTCCGGGATGATCATCCGGTTCGGGCCCATCGGGATCGGGGCCGACAGCTCTTCAGCGTGGGTGCCATTCCACTCCAGAGTTTCGACAGCGCGCGCGTACTCGCCTGTCGCTTCGGCAATCGTCTTTCCCTGTTCGGCCGACAAATCCTTCGCTGCGTCTCCCACCTTCGTCGCAAGGATCCTGGCGGCCGCCACAAGGATCTCGCCGCGCTCTTTTGAAGGCCGTGAGGACCAAGCCCGGCGGCTTCGCTCTGCAGAAGCGAGGGCCTCATCCAGATCCGACACCGAAGCCGCGGCCACCGAGCCAAATACCTTCTCCGTCGCCGGATTGATCACCGGCAGAGTATTTCCGTCACTACCGGCTCGCCACCTGCCATCGATGAAAAGCTGATAGCTCGTGGCGTTGGACATCGCATGCTCCGCTTGACTGTATTCCTGCCAGTGCGAGACCAGCCGATATCCGGACCATGGGCTCGCTTCTCTGCAGTTTCATCGCGATAGTCACGCCCGGTCAAATATGGAATATCGACCAAAACCATCTCGAATACAGATTGATACGGCTCAGGCAGTCTCGGAGGAGCACGTGGAACTTGGTTTGAAGGATGGCCTAAACCCGGTCCGGAGCCGTGGCCGACCAGTGCCTGCTCTCGATCAATGTCCTGACGACCTTGGGGATCAGCTTGCGGACCGCAGAGACGGCTGGAGAGCGGTCGTCTTTCGGGTTGACGGCAAGGACAACGGAACGGGTGATCACTGGATCAATGATCTTAACCGTTCGGACTTGACCTTGAGACGTCTCTTTCTGAATGGCTGACGGGGTAAGAATAGAATAGGCCTTTCCTTCCATGACCATATTGATGATCGTAGAAAGGGAGTCGACTTCGAATCTGACGTCCAGCACACAACCGTGTTGCGCAACGACATCAGCCACCGAACGCCTGACATTGTTGTTGCGCATTGGAACCGCCAGCGGGAACGCATGCAAGTCGGCGAGCGGTATCGATTCTTCGAGAGGCGGTTCACCCGGCGGCACCACCAAACAAAATTCTTCGCGGGCCAGCACCGTCATTTGCCCCACACTCTCGGCAGTGCGGTAAAGGACAGCCAGATTGAAGCGGCCAGCAGCCATCCACTCCTCCAGCGGTCCCGTCATGCCCTCGATCATCTTAAGCGAAATCCTCGGCAATTCGCTTCTTGCCGATTCAAGCAGGGGACCGCTAAGGACGCGAGCGGCTCCGGACGGGATGCCTATTGTCACCTCTCCGGAAGGAGCAGCCACCGAATTGGTCAGTTCGGCCTCAGTGAGCTGAATTTCCTTCAGAATGATCCGCGCCCGCTCAAGCAGCTTGTCCCCGGAAGCCGTGACGCTGACACCGGTCCTATCGCGAACCAGAAGCTGGGTACCGAATCCTTCCTCCATTTGACGCACATGCAGGCTTAGCGCGCTTTGAGCAACGTTGAGGCTCGCAGCTGCCTTCGTGAAACTGCCGGCTTCGACGACGCCGACAAAGTATCTTAACTGCCTGATGTCCACGATGAACAAATCCAACCGGGGCATGATCCCCAGTGCTTCATATCTATCTCGAAACGAGATGGCAGGCAAGTCACAAAACTATTGCACCAGTTCGAAAACAGCCTGTCCGGCCGCTGACTAATGGCTCAGTTATTGCTGGCGAGAGCCAGGATCTCGTGGGCGCGCCGCACCACTGGCGGATCAACCATCTTACCATTAAACGAGAATGCGGACAGTCCCCGCGTGGCGGCATCGTTTTCGGCAGCGACCACACTGCGGGCCCACTCGAGTTCCTGTGCGCTTGGCAAGAAAGCCTCATTGAATATGGCCACCTGTGTCGGATGGATCGCCAAAGCTCCGGCAAAGCCAAGCCGCCGCGCATGCACCGCAGCTTCACGAAGTTTATCACTGTCCGAGAACTCGCCGATGCTCCCTACGAAGCCCAGCGGGAGCAATCCGGCCGCACGGGCAGCGAACAGCACGGCAAGGTTCGGGGCTAAGAGCAGATCAAATTCCGGCGCGCCGCCAACAGCGGCACTGAAGTCTTCAGGACCAAGCGCCATTGCGACCATCCTGGGATGCGCCGACGCAATGGCCACGAGCCTTTGCAAGGCGCCCGGGGTCTCGATCTGTGCAAGGAACCGGATGCGTCCCTGCGCAAGATTTCTTTCTCGTTCAAGTTCCGATACCGCATTCGCGATCTCTGATACCCACTCTGCCGAGTCCGTCTTGGGCAGAACCAGTGCGTCAACACCTTCAATTACGGCTGCATCGAGATCGGCCGCCAAGGCGCGCAAACCTCGATTCACGCGGACCAAAACAGATGCGCCGTTGCGGCCCACCTTTGCCACGGACGCTGGAAGCTGCCGCCGTGCCTCGCCCTTCTGATCCTGGGGAACGGAGTCTTCGAGGTCGAGTATAACGCCATCTGCCCCGCGCTCATGAGCCGCCTCCACAAAGCGCGGAACATGAGTGGGAACGAAGAGCAGGGATCTCCAGCGGGGCACAGACATCGCGCTTTCAACGGCCGGAATGGTGTCCTTGATCATGGAGTCGCCTCTGCGGTCGATTTTAGCGAGGGTGGTGGCAGTGAGCTCGCTGGGCGGCCGATGCGCTGAGATGACCCGAGGTATGCACGCTCTCTGTAAGTCGCGAGCGCACTCACCTTACCGAGACGCGCGCTCACGCTGACGCGGCTTTTGTGCGCAAGCCAGCTAGAACCTCCTCGCGGACAGCCTCGGTATGGGCGCCGAGAGCCGGAACTGGGCGCAGCGAGGGGCCCTCAGAGTTGAAGATCGCGGCCGGCGCTATCGTCTCGACGGTTCCTTCGGGTGTGCCAACTTGCACCCTGCGAATGTGTGGATGCCTTGAAACATCCGCCACTTCGTTCAGTCGGCCATATGCCAAGCCTGCGGCCTCAAGCTCCTGCATTGCTTCGTGGCAGGATAGTTCTGAAAACCGCCGTTCAATGATCTCATCAAGTTGCGCACGATGACCTAGGCGCTCCATGTTATCGGCAAAACCAGGTGCGCGTGTGAGCGCCGGCTGCTTTAGGAATTTCTCGCAGAAATTCACCCATTCTCGGTCATTCTGAACCGAAAAAATGACCTCTTTGCCATCGGCACAACGATAGGCGCCATACGGCGCCAGCGACGGGTGTTTCACGCCCGCGCGTACCGTGTGATAGCTGCTATAGTCGTTTTGCAGAACCGGCACGTTCATCCAGTCGGCGACGGCATCGAACAGTGACACCTGGATGCTTGTCCCTTCGCCGGTGACCTCGCGGTGATACAGCGCTTGAAGAATGGCGCTATGCGCTGTCATGCCCGCCGAGATGTCGCAAACCGAAACCCCTACACGCGCGGGTCCTTGTTGGTTGCCAGTGATCGCGCATAGACCTGTTTCGGCCTGGACGATGAGATCATAAGCCTTCAAATGGGAATACGGCCCTTTCTCCCCGAAACCCGAGATGTCGCAGGTGATCAGCCGCGGAAATCGGCGACGCAGATCGGCAGACGCGAAACCCAGTTTTTCGATGCTGCCCGGCTTCAGGTTCTGGATAAAGACGTCAGTATTGGCAATTAGCGTGTCCAGGACGGTGCGGTCCGCCTCCAACCTCAGGTCAAGACAAACTGACTCCTTACCCCGGTTGAGCCAGACGAAGTAAGCGCTCTGTCCCCGCACCAACTTGTCGTAGTTGCGGGCAAAGTCCCCTTCTGGCCTTTCCACCTTGATGACACGTGCGCCGGCGTCAGCAAGACGAGACGATGCATAAGGCGCGGCCACGGCCTGCTCCACGGCTACGACAGTGATCCCCTCAAGAGAGTTCTGCATGCGACACCGTACTTTTCATCCAACATTTTCGGTATGAGCTCGACGATGGTTCAGCATCGCCAGCAATCGGTTCTGTTCGTTCCCGACGATGGAAAATGCCTCGTCGACACCCATTCCGGGCTTTGCAAGCATCATGTCGGCCTGGGTTGCAACGGATACGTGGACAGAAGCTTGGGCGGAGAGATCTGTCTCGGTACAGCTTCCTCCGACATACGCTCCGACCTTGTTTTCCTTGCAAAGGAGAACCGCACGCGCCGTGTCGGCAATTGAGCCGACATCGGGCGTCTTGATTTGAACGAGATGCGTGGCCTTGGCTTCGGCAAAGAGCCGAATATCCTCAAGCGTATTGCATCTCTCATCCACGACAATGCGAGCGCTGGAACCCCGGTTGTCTAAAATCGATACGATCTTGGCGTAGTTCTCAATTTGAGCTTGCGTCGAACCAAAATCCGCCGGGGATTCGATGTTGAGCGTGAAATCCGGGACGGTATCTGCAACCTTGCAGATAAAGTCGGCGATGCGTTGCGGCTCCAGGCCGATTTCCTGGCCGATCCAGCCATACACATCGAAATGAAGCACCGGATGATACCCCGGGCGGCCGATTTGGCGCGTACGCGTTGCAACCCACTTCACGAACTCCATGAACGTTTGGCCGTCGACGCCGAATTTCTGCCCTGCGTTGACCAGGCCGTGGGGAAGCACATCCACAGCCTTCAAAATCATTTTGTCCACATTGACTTCGCGGGCATCGCCGCTCTGGCAGTAAATTGGAACCCTGCGCGTGGGCAGCGGCAGGCCAAATTCACTGCATATTATCTCCGCCATCGTCTTGCGGTGAAGATGGGCCGCCGCGCGAAGGAGAGCCTGGCTGACGCCATACTCAACAGCCAAAGGTAGCCGCTTATGCTCTAAAGGCTCGAAGACCTTCGCGCAGGCACCAAGGTAGTGAAACGCGTCAACATCAAGAAGCCGTGTCACGATCTGCGACGTCAGATCCGAGATTCGATCGGCGTCGAACAAAGGATCGCGTCCGCCAGCACCAGAGTACTGGACGCTCATCATATCGCCCCAGACAGCCGTATCGTCGGTAAGAACCAGCCCGACGCTAAGCGAAGATGCTGGAACGCGAATAGCTTTGAAGCCGGGCGTGACGGGTTCGCCCACATAGATGAAACCGTCCTGCGGGACGCCGGCCCTGACCGCAACTTGGTCGTCATAGAAAAATGCACCATTGCCAGGCGCAAGGAGGACGTCTTTGATCTGCACTTGCTTGTCTCGATTTCTGCCGGACTATGTTGACGGGCGGATGCAGTACGAACTGCTGCTCGCCAAGTATGCGCGATATGGCCTTCAGGTCGCCAGTATAATCTCCCGGATGGTGCCATCGCGTTTCCAGATGGCGGCGGCTGGGATGTGCTCGGGGACGAGATGGGCATGCTCCCTGAGGCGATCTTGATGACGACGGCATGCCGGAGCAGCCGGGCCGCACATCCGTCTGCGACTGGATTTCGACAGCCACACTTTGGCACATTGCGATGCCGGGAGCGGAGGCGGCCACCACATCAGGTCAGCGGTTGTAGAGGTCTTCCTCGGCCCGTAGACGGGTTGCACATGGACCCCGGGCCACGACTGCGGTCAGCAACGGGCAGCCTGCCCCGTGTATCGGTCGGCAGCAATGGCTCAAGCCGCGCAAATTGTTGCTCGCTAAAGCCAGAAATAGTCCCGATTCACGACCGCCTTTCGGAAGCCGTGAACCAATCTCTCCCCCTGAGCAAACCCTTTGCCAGCCCATCGTATTGGACGCCGATCGCAATCCTGAAAGAAGTCAGCAATTAACCAGCAGGTCACGTGACATGCTGCTTAGCGACTTCGCGCCTTTCTCGGTCACTCGGAC
>NZ_JAMYMR010000063.1:0-18831 GCF_040318635.1 Mesorhizobium sp. M1066 | reverse complement strand
ATTGGCGAGATTGTGGACCGTGGTGGCGCGGGGCGCCTATAAATAGACGATGCGCGCATTCGGCATGGCGGGGTGGTGGCGCAGGCCCGCGCGACCCTGGTGTGTGGCGGCGACGGCGCCGCGTTCCCCTTTGCCGCCTGCGGCGTTCTGCATGGCGTGGCTCTCGTCGAAGATGATCACTCCATCGAAATCGGAGCCCAACCATTCGACGATCTGTTTGACGCGGGAAAGCCGCTCGCCGCGATCGTCGGACCGTAGCGTGGCGTAGGTGGTGAACAGGACGCCTCGCGATAGGCGGATGTCCTTGCCCTGCGGAAAGCGCGACAGCGGCGTTACCAGCAGGCGCTCCATGCCGAGCGCCGACCAGTCGCGCTGGGCGTCCTCCAGCAGCTTGTCGGATTTCGAAATCCACACCGCCTTGCGGCGGCCCTGCATCCAATTGTCGAGGATGATGCCGGCCGACTGGCGGCCCTTGCCGGCGCCGGTGCCGTCGCCGAGCATGAAGCCCCGGCGGAAGCGCACGGCATTGGGTGCATCGTTGGGCGCGGCCGAAATCACGTCGAAGGTCTCGTCGAGCGTCCACGATCCGGCGAGGAAGTTGGAATGCGCCTCGCCGGCGTAGATGATGGTTTCAAGCTGGGCGTCGGAGAGGAGCCCGTCGATGACGATGTTGGCGGGCAGCCGGGGCCGATAGCTCGGCTTGGGCGGCGCGACCGAGGCCATCGCCACGGATTGAACCAGCTTGGTCGGGTGAGACTGAGCGCCAGGAATACGGATCGTCTGCAATCCGTATTCTTCATAGATAACGTCGGTGATCCGGCCATCTTCGGCAGGCGTCCAGTCCATGGTCTCATAGGCGAGGTCGACGCCTTCGGGTTCGGTGACGGTGGCCGGTGAGGAAGCGGCGGCGCGGGGGGCGACATAGCCGCGAACCGTCCGCACAGCCTGCGCAGGCAAAGTCATGGCGACGGCCACGGCCGGATCGATAGGGAGCCGCGCGGGGACGTGTTCGCCGATCCAGGCGATGAGCGTCGCAACGTCGGGCGCGAGGCCAGGCGACGCCGGAAACGCCGCCACATCATCTGCCGGAACCTTGTCGATGACGGTCAGGCGGGTGTCGATGGTCGTGCCATGCTTGGCATAGACCGCGCCGTCGATCGCGGCGGTGAAGACGACGCGGCCCTGTTCCTGCAGGCGCGTGAACGCGGCTCGCCATGCAGGCGCCTCCGGCGCGAAGCTCGCCCCGGTGATCGTCACCAAGCGGCCGCCGTCGGCGAGGCGCGCGAGCGCCGAGGCGACATGGCGATAGGCAGCGTCGGCCATCCGGCCAGTGACGTTCGCCATCACGGAGAACGGCGGGTTCATCAGGATGACGCTGGGCACGATGTCGGCGTCGAGATGATCGTCGATCTGGGCCGCGTCAAAGCGGGTGACGGGAATGGCCGGAAAGAGATGGGACAGGAGGTCGGCGCGGCTATCGGCTAATTCGTTCAGGACGAGCGCCCCCCCAGCGATCTCCGCCAGGACAGCGAGAAGGCCAGTGCCGGCGGATGGCTCCAGCACGCGATCGGCAGGCGTGATAGCCGCAGCGGTCAGCGCCGCCACGCCGAGCGGCACCGGCGTCGAGAACTGCTGGAAGGACTCGCTTTCCTCCGATCGCCGTGTGTGGGTGGGTAAAAGGTTGGCGACCTTCGCCAGCATCGGCAGGGCCGCGGCCGGAGACCCGGCTTTGCGGAAAAGTGCGTTTCCGTATTTGCGCAGGAACAGGACCGTCGCGACTTCGCAAGCCTCGTAGGCGGACTTCCAGTCCCAGGCGCCGGTCGTGTCGGAGGCGCCAAACGCCGCTTCCATGGTGGCGCGCAGGATCGGCGCATCGATGCGCTGACCGTGTTCGAGATGGGGAAGCAGTAGCCGCGCGGCCTGGAAAATCGCGGCAGAAGGATCGGGGACATGGGGAAGCGGCGCGGCCAGCGGAGCTGCCGCGGATGCAGGGATCATCGTCATGGGAAGAACCTCGGAGAGCGGATTGGGATGAACCGGCGGCGCTCTCTCTCGACCGAACCGGCTCGAACCCGTCCCGGCCATTCTCTCACTCTGGCGCGGGCATGCAGGAAGGTGCGGAGCGGCCGAAACCGCCCCGCTAGCCCATCATTCGGCGGCGATGAGGTGACCTTCGTCGTCCTCGGCGTCGGCCGGGACTTCCTCTTCGTCATCGGTACTGAGGAACTCCGGTAGCGTCCCGCCGTCCTCCTCGCCGTCGGTGCCGGCCGGCCGATCGACGTCAGCGAGACGCAGCGGCTCGGGCAGCCAGCCGGTGTCGGCCAGCAGACGCTCGGCTTCCTTGGCCATGTCGCCCTTCTTCAGATGGTCGATGAGCTGCGCCGACGCCTCGCCCTTGGCCTCGCGTACCGCCTCGAGGATGCGGGGCTTGGTCACCCGGCCGAGATAGTTGTCGACGGTCGGGCGCCATCCCGCGTCCGCCATGTCGAGACCGACGGCGCGCGCGATGCGATCGGCCTGCTTCAGCCGACGCTCCAACCCGTGCTGAGAGATGCCGGAGCCGCCATAACGATCAACCTTCTCGGAGAGCGCATTGACGCCGTAGGAGACGCAATGCGCCAGCAGGGCGGTCCGACTGACGTCGTCGAGATCGACCAGCCAGTCCCACAGAGCATCCTCGTCCTGCGGGATGTCGGCCTCCCAGCCTTCCTGCCGTTCCGCCACCGACTTTGCCGACGTGCTGTCCTTCAGGTCGGCGGCCTGGGCGGAGAAGAGGACGTGGCGGACCGACACCTCTAAGCAACCGCCGGAAGACGAGGTGCGGTGGAAGGTGTCGAGCACCAGCTTGTGCAGCAGCGCCGTGATGGCGACGTGCGGCTTTCCAGCCAGCGCATCCCGCAGGGCGAGGGTGCGGTGGGCCGTCAGTTCGCTGACCAGGCGTTCGGGCAGCGGCTTGACGACATCGTCCTCATCATCCTCCGCTTCGGGCTTGCCGCCGATGGTGATGACCGCCCGCATCGGCTGCGCGTTTGGCGCGGCGCCTTCGGTCTCGCCGTCGCCGTCGATCTGGGGCTCGATCGGAGTCTCGTCCTCGGGACGGACATAGCCGCGCTCGATGGTCAGTCGGCCCGAACTGTCGATGCTGACGTAGGCGCCGGCGCGCGCGATCTCGGCCGGATCGTAGAGGGTCGGCCGGTTCTGGAAGGCGGCGATCGCGGTCTCGATTTCCTCGAGCCGCAGATCGACCGCCTCCGGCAGGTCCTCGCCGTCGTCATGCTCGGCATAGAGCCGGTCCAGCTCCTCGGTTAGCGCCTCGTAGGCGGCTTGCTCGTCGGCGGAGAGTTCGGGACGTTCGCCCGCGATCCGACGCAGGCCGGTGGTGTGGCCGTAGGGGAAGTCCAGCGCGGCCCCGATCCAGCGCCAGCCTTCGGCCGCGATCTCCTCGGCCGCTGCGCCGAGCTTCGCGGTGGCGAGGCTGTCGAGCAAGGCCGGATCCTGCAGCCAACCGCCGTCGTCGGCCTGGAACAGGTCGCGCAGCGTTGTGCCGCCGGCTGCCTCATAGGCTTCGACCCCGACGAACTGCGCACGGCGGTCGGACGCTCGAACGGCGCCCTCAGTCAGCATGCGGCGGATCTCATAGGGCTGGCGGCTGTAGGATCGCTGGATGGTTTCCCAGACCTCCAACTGCCGCGCATGGTCGTGCGACACCGTGAAGGCCATGAGCTGGTCGAGCGCGATGCCGTCCTCGGCATAGACGTCAAGCAGCGCGGGAGCGACCGAGGCGAGCCGCAGGCGCTGACGGACCACCGCCGGGGTGACGTAGAAGCGGGCGGCGATATCCTCCTCGCCCATGCCGCGCTCGATCAGCGCCTGGAAGGCCTTGAACTGATCGAGCGGGTGGAGCGCTTCGCGGTGGACGTTCTCAGCGAGGCTGTCTTCCTCGGCCGGGATCGGGGAGGCCGCGTCGCGGACGTTGCAGGGGACTGGTGCGGTCTTGGCCAGACGCTTGGCCTTGACCAGCAGTTCGAGCGCCCGGAACCGGCGACCGCCAGCCGGGACCTCGAAGATACCGGTTTCCACGCCCTCGCCATCGAGCACAGGGCGGACGTTCAGATTCTGAAGAAGGCCGCGGTGGCCGATATCCTCGGCCAGTTCGGGGATCGAGACGCCGGCCTTGGTCTTGCGGACGTTGGCTTGGCTCAGGATGAGCTTGTTGAAGGGGATGTCGCGACGCTCGCCAAGGGATGCGATCTTCTGAACGGTGGTTGCCATGTCGGATACTCCATGACGGGCGGCCGAGAGACTCTCTCTCAACCTCCAACCCGTCATGAAGCGAAGCGCCGCCCTCTTCCTCTAAAGGGGGCAGCGCCAAGGACCGGCAAACCTGAAAGACACGGAGGCGCAAAGCCGGAGGCACGTAAGATCGTATCCCCGGCTTCACGGAAATCAGGCCGCTCGGTCGAGCAGCTTCTTCGCCCTGGCCTCCATGTCGAGGCGGGCGTCCTGATGGGGCTTGTCGCGCGCGACGGCGGTGATGCCCTGCACGAAATCGAAGATACTCTCTGGCGGGCGGCCTTCCTCAGCCAACACCGTGTCGATGATCTTGCCCGTCTCGGCCTTGGAGAAGCCACGACGACGCAGGAAGTCGGTGCGGTCTTCGTCGGTTCTTGCCACGATCCGCTCGCGCGCCGCCTTGATGCCGTTGACGAAGGGCAGAGGTGAGGAGTTCGCGAAGCTCAACAGTGCCGGGGCCGCCTCATGCGCAAACCGGTTGGCGGCGTATTTGCTGTGGCGGATAGTGATTTCCTCGAAATCTTCCACACCCCACAGATTCCGGTTCTGGCATACCGCGCGGAGATAGAAGCTCGCCATGCCAAGCGTCTTGGCCCCGACCTCGGAGTTCCAGCAGTAGAAGCCGCGGAAGTAGAGGTCGGGCGAGCCGTCCGGCAAACGACCGGCCTCGATCGGATTCAGGTCGTCGACCAGGAACAGGAAGACGTCGCGATCGGAGGCATAGAGTGTCGTGGTATCCTTGGTAATGTCGACGCGGGGATTGTAGATGCCGGTCGACCAGTCGAGCACGCCGGGCACTTTCCAACGGGTGTCGCCCGTGCCGTTGCCGGCGATGCGCTGCACGGCTTCCACGAGTTCTGCATCGAATATCCTCCCATAATCCGGACCGGTGACGGCGCGCAGTTCCGTGCGGCCGTCTTCGGTTTCCAGCGTCTTGATCTGCTCGGCCCGGTTGGAGGTCAGGCCGTATTGCAGGTTGATGGCGGCGAGTGCTGCGGGGAGCTGGCGCAGATAGGCGCCTGGCGCGCCGACCAGGCTGGCGAGCTGTCCGAAGGACCAGTGTGTCGGCGCAATGGCCGTGTCGGTGCCTGGCAGGATTAACGCCAGCCGCTCCGGGTCGCTCCGGTTCGCCTCCACGTGGATGAGGGCGCTCTCCACCACGCGGGTCCGGCTGCGATCGGCGCGATCGCGGACCGAGCGCGCCAGTTCGGAGAGTGAGAGGTAGCGTTCGTCGGCGGGACGCGAGAACCACTCTGACGAGACGCGGCCGACCCGCTCGCCGCGACTGATATCCACCTTGTAACCGCCGGTCGTGTCGCGGCGCGCATCAAGAATTTGCATGTTCATGGGACCAATCTCCACGACGGGCGCGGGAGCCTCTCTCCCACCTATTCACCCGTCACGAAAACCGGTCCGCACTCTCACTCTCAGGGGGCGTTGCGGGGTCTCCCCGCAGAAGGGGTCGGCTGAGACTTTGGGCTCGGCCGTAGGGGAAGGCTTTCCCCCTATTTCAGGTCACGTTTTCGCAGTCGTCCGCGCAGGTGGTTGTGCTCACCGACAAGGAAGCGAGCCGGAACCCGCGCTCGAGTGCGCAACACAATTCGGCGCTGGTCTCCATTCAGAGCAACTCACGCTCCAACTCATCTTTCCGACTTCGCCAGTCCGGCATTATCCGGCTCAACAAGTCTTGCCACCCGGCGCCGTGATCCGGATGCAAGGCATGTGTAAGCTCATGGGCAATGACGTAATCGATCAACGAAGGCGAAGCGCGGATGAGCTCAAGATTAAGGACGAGCGCGCCTTTGGCCGTGAAGCTACCCCACCTGTGCGTCATTTGGCGGATGACCAGCCGAGGTCGCTCGATGCCGAGCCTTTCGAACGGTGGCAGCATGGCGGCCAGCCTCTCAGGAAACACGCGATGGGCGTGGAGGCCGTACCAGTGCCGAAGCACCGTGCGACGGAATACCAAACCCTTGTCCTGCGG
This sequence comes from Mesorhizobium sp. M1066, assembly GCF_040318635.1. NCBI lineage: Bacteria > Pseudomonadati > Pseudomonadota > Alphaproteobacteria > Hyphomicrobiales > Phyllobacteriaceae > Mesorhizobium > Mesorhizobium sp. M1066. The sequence continues at coordinate 12,554 of NZ_JAMYMR010000063.1, read as the reverse complement.
TAGACTGAGAATGATCCGGTCGCCGTCGATACGCACGTCAATCGTCGGGTCCGGCTGGCAGAGAAGCCGATAGCGTCGTCCGAGCAGGAGGTGCGTTTCGCCACTTTCGTACTGCCGCACGGGCGTGCGGGGCCGCCAGCGGTCGAACCGGGCTTGTTGACGAACGATCCAGGCGCCGCGCCGCCGCACCCGGCTGACGATGTCGGCGTCCTGCGCGTGCGTCGGGGCCGAAACGACGACTTCACCGTCGGGCGTCACCGCAATGCGCAAAGTACGCCGCTCGGACCGTTCCACCGAGAATGCGATCGAAGCGCCGCCCCAATCAAACGCAAGGTCAATGGATCCGGCCATCGTCCGCCATTCGCACGCGCGCTGAGGCGATGACGTCGTCCATGATCGCGTCGAGCACCGCCGGGTCGACTGCGAGTTTCCGTCGTCCGATTACCTCATCAAAGAAGAAGTCGTCGATATCGTTCCGGATTCGGTTTTCGGTGTCCCGATCGCTCTGCCAGCCAATTACGCGGTGCTGAGCAACGATACGGGTGACCGCTTCCGCGATATCGACGGCGACACCGTCGCGATCGAAGCCGGCCTTCGCGAGCTCGCGGCGCGCGATACCCCAGAAGGCGGTTTCATGGCTCTTACCGCGAATCGCTTCCGGTGTGGGATCGTCAGCGTCCTCGCGCCGTTCGGCCGAATCCCGGAGGCGGCGGACTTCGGCAAGGTAAGCCTTTTCCTCCAGGCGGCCTCTCCGGAACGCGTCGATAGCATCCCGGATCAGCTTGGAAAACTTCTCGAAGAAGACGGGATCCTGCTCCCATTTCTCTTCGATTACCTGAAGGGCCCGATGGGCAATCTCGTCGGCGATGGAAGCGTCAGAGCGAGTTTTACCCGCCCGTGCCGCCTCGATCGCGCCTTCGTCGAACACATTTAGCGGCTCGACAACTGTGATCACCTCATGCGCAGTCACGTGCTGATCAAGCAGCGTCCGAACGCGGTGCTCATAGTCTGACCAATCTACCTTCTCCGCATAGCGGGCCCGGACATGCTCCCTGAGCGCCACAAAACGTTTTTCGTCAGTCCGCCATCGTTGGAGACGCTCGGGCGGAGTTTCCTCCTGGAAGGTGCGCGACGACAGCGCAACGGTGAGACAGCGCGAGAACTGGCCAAGCCTGCGGTAGAACTCTTCCCGCAGCGCCTCGTCGATCAACGCCTTGGCGTAGGCCTCCTCGTCGAAGCGGTTCGCGACTCCGCTGAACAAATCGAGGAGCGCTGCGTGCAGCGACGGCAGGCGGCGGGCCTCATCTGCCACATCGGTCAAAGCTTTCGCCAAATCCTCATCGTCGAAGGCCGCGAGTGCGTCGTTCGCGCTCAGGGCGTCGCCGAGATTTCTAAGCACCCCACAATAGTCGATGATGTAGCCGAAGGGTTTCGGCGGTGCGCCGTCTTCGTCGAAAATGCGGTTCACACGGGCGATCGCTTGCAGCAATCCATGCTCTTTGAGAGGCTTGGCGAGGTAGAGGACCGTGTTGCGTGGCGCGTCGAAACCGGTCAGCAGCTTGTCGACCACGATCAGGAGGTCAGGGTCACCTGGTCCCTTGAACGCGTCGATGATGCCTTTGTTGTAGGTTTCCTCGCCTCTGTAACGCGCCATCATGCGACGCCAGAACGCGACGACGTCGTCGTCTACCTCCTCGTCAATGTCCGTGTCGCCTTCCCTCTGATCGGGAGCAGAGATGATGACTTCGGCGCTGATCTCGCCGAACTCGTCGATCAGGCGCTTCAAAATGATGGCGTCCCGTTTGGAGGGTGCCACGAGTTGCCCTTTCAGGCCCGAGCCCTTGAAGTTTTCGGTGAAGTGCTGGCTGACATCGAACGCAATACATTTTAGCCGCGAGGCGACGCCGGCTATTGCGCGCGGACGGCTCATCTTGCGCTTCAGGTCATTAGCCTGGGCAGAGGACAGTCCACGGGTAACGCGGTCGAACCAGATGTCGATCGCCTGTTCATCGACGTCCTCCTCGACGTGTCGGCCTTCATAGAGGAGAGGAACAACGGCGCCATCGCCCACCGCGTCGCGCATCGAGTAGACCGGGTCGAAGAGCGGTCCGAACTGGCGAAAGGTGTTCCGCTCGCGCTTGGCGATCGGCGTGCCGGTGAAGCCGATGAAACAAGCTTGTGGAAAAACCTCACGCATGCGGGCGTGAAGGCTTTCAAGGTCGCCGTACTGGCTCCGATGGCTCTCGTCGACGAGCACGAAAATGTCGCTGCTTCGGTCGACAACACGCCGCTTGCCGAGCGCCGCACGAAATTTGTGAATGACTGTCGTGATCACTCGGGCGCGCTCCTCAATTAACTCGATGAGGTGCTCGCCGGTTCGGGCACGCTGAGGGGCAAGTCCGGTGGCTGCGAAAGTGCGGGCAATTTGGTCGTCGAGGTCAGTACGGTCCGTTACGAGCACGAGACGCGCGCCCTTAACGGCGGCGGTCAGGGTGCGGGCGAGCATGACCATGGTCAGCGACTTGCCCGACCCTTGCGTGTGCCAGACGACTCCGCCGGCCCGGCGCCCATTTTCGAGCTTCTGCACCCGGCCGAGCACGCTGTTGATCGCAAACACCTGCTGGTGGCGCGCGACCTTCTTCACTGGCCCATCGAACAGTGTGAAGCGCCGCGCCATGTCCAACAGGCGTTCCGGCCGGAACAGGGCGACGAGGGTTTCGTCTAGTCGCGTCGATTCGCGGCCTTGTTCAGCTAGGGCTTGGAAGCGCCGACGGTGCGGGGCGAAGTCGTCGAATATGTGCTTGGCTTCGATGGAGTCGAGCGAACGGGCGACCACTTTCCTCGAGAAGTCGGGAGCGTCTTCCCGCTCTCTCCAGCTCGACCAGAACTTCAGGGGCGTGCCGACGGTCGCGTAGCGCGGTTCGTGAGGATTGGCGGCCAGGACGAGTTGAACCGAGAAGAAAAGGTTCGGACAACCCACGTCGGCCTTTTGGTTGCGGATGGTCTGCGTGATACCTTGTTCGGTCTTCTCCCGTGACGATTTCACCTCGATCACGGCGAACGGGATGCCGTTAACGAAAAGGACAAGGTCGGGCCGAATTGAACCGCCTCCAGGCCACTCGACTGGATACTCGGCCGTCATATGGAAAGCGTTCGCGCGCCAGTCGTCCCAGTCGATATAGCGGAAAGGCCACTCGCGAGCGGTGTCGTCGATTGTCTGCGGCAGAGCGATGCCGAGCTGTAGGAGGTCTGTCACCACCTCGTTCGTCCGAAGCACACCATCATACCTGACGCCAGACAGCCGCCGGATCGCCGTTTCGATGTTTGCTTCGGAGAACAAGTGGCGTCGTTCCCGCCAGGTGATGTTGTTCAGCCGGGCAAGCTGCGAACGCAAGATGTCGTTTAGGAAGACCTCGCTTCTACGCCCGCTGCGCAGACGATCGGCCTGCGCTCGAGGTACATAGTGCCAGCCGAGACTCGAAAGGGTCGCGAGTGCAGCGAGTTGGGCTCCGCCTGCTTCGGAAAGTGCAAATGCGGGAGAGTCGTTCATCGCGCTAGCTGGAAACGGATGGAGGATTCTTCGGTCGGTAGCGCCGTGGAAACGCGCGCAATTCTCCGCGAGGCTCCGTCTAGTAGCTGGAGAATAAGTTCTTTTCTTTGCAAGACCATCCGGGCGTGAACGCGCGACGAAAGCGTGAAATCGTGCTGCACGAGATCGAGACTATTGACGATCTTATCCTGGAGTTCCGGGCTTGGGTAGGTAATCGGAAGACTCTCAAGGAAGTCAGTTGATAACCGCCCGGTGCCGTGTCCGGCACTATCGACGCGGCTCATCAGGGCTCTTCGGCGTGACTTTAGTGCGTATGCTAAAAAGCGCGCATTCATCTCGGCACCGGTGACGAGTGCTTTGATATCCTGATTGAAGGCAAAATCGCGCGTTGTGACGCCGATGGGTATGTCTTTGAAGAGGCCCATGCCCCGAACGAGGATCAGAACTGTTCCGGATGCGGCAATACTGGCCTTAGTTGCGCCGATCTCGCTCAACTTCTCAGTAGCATCGGTCAAGTAGAACGTCTTCAGGTCTTTGGCGGAAATCCAAGGCAGGGCCCCACCCCATAAGCGATTATCAGTCTTTGCCGGCGTTCCACCAGAACGTATGCGTGCAAGGTCGGTCAGTTCTGACCTGTGCCAACCGCTGGGAGGTTCCCGCTCCGACTGCGCGTTACCGACAAGCTGCGCAAGGGTGGCTTCGAAACGGTCGCCCTTCGCTCGAGTCAAGTTTTCGTAGGCGTCTATCGCCCGATCCCACATACTGAGGAGCCCGACGATGCGCCGTTGCTCGGCGATTGGTGGCAGATCGATCTCCCATTTGAACCAATCGTCGATACGAAATAACAGCTTCTCGACGTGGATACCGATGCTTGACTGAAAGCACGCCTGCTGAAAGTAAATCGTATGGGAAAGTAATCGAAGGTAATTGGGGTCTAAATGTTCTGAGGTGTGGAGCACAGTATATTCATTTGAAACGATCGCTCCATCGAGTTCCTCCGGAACAAGCCCACAAGCTCCATGAGAGATCTGCCGTTTTGAGATCAAAAAATCTCCTTCAAGCACAAAAAACTGCGTTTTTGTTTTGATCTGATCGCCGCGCAGCGCTTCACGTCCAACGATGCCACCGCGGCTGCGCTTGGCAGTCACGAGTTGATAGACTTTATTATCGACCACGTTGGCTGGTCGCTCCACGATCCTCAAGACATCGCCTAAGCGAAAGCGTCGCCAATTAGCAGGCGTTTTGCCCAGCTTGGGAATTCCCAATTGTACACTAGGCGGAAGCGCCGAAATGATGCGGCTCTCGTCTTGTTCGAAAAGGGTGGTGAGCTCATCATAATCGTCCGCCAACTCAAGATTGCGTAGGTTGGTCATGGGCGAATTCCAAGCGCGACAAGGTGAGCGTTGATTTCAGCCCTGACGGTCGCGAGCTGTTCCTCAAGCCCTCTGATCTCGTCTTGCACGGCTTGGAGGTTGATCTCCGGCTCAGGCTCGAAGGTGTCGACGTAGCGAGGTATATTGAGATTAAAGTCGTTCTTAATGATCTCGTCTATCGTAGCGACATATGAATATTTGGGGATGCTACTCCGCCCCTGATAGGTATCCACAATCGCTGAAAGATGACCTTCAGAAAGCTCGTTTTGCTTTTTACCGGGATCGAAGCCGCGGCTCGCATCAACAAAAAGCACATCTCTGACGTGTTCGCGAATGGCGCCACTCTCACGCGAGCGATCGAAGATGAGAATGCACACCGGAATGCCAGTGGTGGGGAAGAGCTGCGCTGGCAATCCAATCACCGCGTCGAGCAAATTCTCTCTCACCAGGCTTTCGCGAATTCGCCCCTCCGCGCCTCCTCGAAATAGAACTCCATGAGGAGCCACAATGGCTACGCGGCCTTCCGCCGGGCGCGCGACTGCCAGCATGTGCAGGATGAACGCGTAATCGGCCTTCGATTTTGGCGGCAATCCGCGAGCGAAGCGGCGATGGGGATCGTTGCTCGCGCCATCTCCAATCCATTTGTCGAGGCTAAATGGCGGATTGGCGACCACCGTGTCGAACCGCATGAGATGGTCGCCCTCAAGAAGGAGAGGGTTGTTGAGCGTGTCGCCCCACTCGATGCGCGCACTGTCTTGTCCGTGCAGGAACATGTTCATCCGCGCGAGCGCTCGCGTCTGGCCATTAGATTCCTGGCCATACAAGCGGAAGTTCTTGCTGCCGACCTCTTCGCCGGCGCGCAGCAGTAGGGCACCCGAGCCGCAAGCGGGGTCGCAGATACGAGCGCCTTCCTTGGGCGCGGCCAGCTTTGCCACCAATTCCGACACGCGGCGAGGCGTGAAGAATTCACCGGCCTTTTTCCCGGCGTCCGAGGCGAAGCGTTCAATCAAATAGATATAGGCTTCACCGATGACGTCTTCTTTGATGTCGCGGAGATCGAGGGCAGCCTTGCCGAAGTCCTTCAACAGCGTTTCGAGCCGCCGATTGCGGTCTTTGGTCTGTCCGAGGTTAGCCTCCGAGTTGAAATCAATATTGCGGAAAACGCCCTTCAGTTTGGGATCGTTAGCTTGTTCAATGCCGTCCAGCGCGATGTTGATGAGCTCTCCGATGTTGTCGTTCGCGCTTCGTTCAAAGAGGCTGTCAAAGGAACTGAGAAAGCGGTCGATGACCTCGCCCTTGCTGTTGCGGACTTCAACTTCCTTCAGCTTGAACCGCTCACGCTCAAGCTTGCGACGGATCCTCAGCTCGCGGACATCCGCGGGATCATCCCGATACTCCTCAGAAAACTCATCATAGTGCTTTTTCCAGATGTCGCTGATGTACTTCAGGAATAGAAGAGCAAGAATATAGTCCTTGTACTGAGTCGCATCGATAGTCCCGCGGAAGGTGTCGCAGGCTGACCAGACGGAGTTCTTAATGTCATCAATGGTAGGCATAGATTTATCTTTCGGTTGAAACGCGTAGCGCTTCCAGGATCTCAAAATCGGCCGCCGTCGCATGGCGTTCAGCCAGGTGGATCAGCAACTCGCGATGGGTTCGATGCGCGCATGCAAGCTGACCGATCGCGCGCTGCCGTTCGAGCGGAAGGTCGGGCAGGTCGAGATTGGCAATATCATCACGGGCGATGCGGGGCAGGGAAGCGCCAGCGGTCGACGCGCGAAGTCTGACGCCCGTTTGAGGCAACAGGAGAAAGGCCAATAGAAATGAAGGGTCAAGTCGGGTCGCTTCCGGTCGGACCAAGTACAGATCGAGGCTCGCGTAAGCGCCGAAAAGGTCCTCCCCAGCCTCGGCAGCAAGCGTTCGCTCACCTCGTGCGGCGACCAAGATGTCACCCGCTTGAATGGGTAGCGCACGGGCGACGAGCGGCCGCTCCCCGATTGTAAGATCTCTGCGAGCGCCCGCGAGATCGCGAATCTGCACGAAACGGACTGGATCGTCCCGCAGCTTGTCCGGGGCAACACCAGTAGCGATCAACGCGAACTTTGAGAGAGCGACCATGGCCGCACCTTACGCTGTCACTGCAAAAAATCAAGCGAAATTCAGTAAGAGGGCTTCTCATACAGAAAAACCCTATTGCAATCTGGCTGCGGTCGCTTCATGCTGTGCAAACGAAAACGGGCCCGGCGTTGACGCGCCGAGCCCGTTGGTTCCCAGCCGCGGCTTTGGGGCCGCAGACGCATGGGTGGTCGAACTCCTTATGTGCGTCGTGCTTCGTCTTTGGTCAAGCCGCGCGAACCATGAGGACTACAATGTACTACGAAAAATATCGCACCGACGGCTGGCGCTGGCGCCTGGTGGCTTCCAACGGCCGGATCATCTCGATGTCGAGCGAGGCATATGTCGCCGAAGGCGACTGTGATCGCTCGATCGAGATCAACAAGGGGTCGTCGGCGGCTCCCGTCCGTCGGGCTTGATAAAAGAATGGGGCGCGGCATTGTCCGCGTCCCATTTCTGGCGATTAAATCTTCGGCATTGCTGACTGCTACTGCTTAGTAAATTCAAGTATAGGTTCAAAACAGCGGTGAGGGTTGACGCGGGTTCCGGAGTAGGCGGGGTGGGCGAATTTGGAAATGCGACACGTAAAACCATTAACGAAACGCCGATCTGACGGCGTACTCTATACGCGTCGCGCGGATGTTGAGGAGGCGTTGGCGAGCCTCATTGAGCAGTCCCGCGAGAAAATCGTCGCTGCCTTGAAGGTCCGCGACACGTCGTCACCGCTCTACGTGAAGTCCGAGTGTATCGTTTATCTGATACGCGCCACGCGGCATGACAACGACGAGAGCTATTTCAACGATCTTTACCGCGAACTCATGCGCCGCCTCGCATCGGCACTGCCGCGCGTAGCCGGCGAACGCACCGACGTGTCCGAGAGCGTCCATGCCACGGATGCTCGCGACAGGGTGAAGGACACCTTTGTCCGCAAATTGATCGAAGATCGGGCCGAGCCGGGGACAGCCCTCGACTATTTCGAGGTCATGTTTGCCGGTGCTATTGGGGCACTCCGCACGACATCCATGCACAGGGCGAGGAGACAGGCGGGGCGCACGGAAGCCATCGAGGCTGACGAGGACACGAACGAACCCTCGCTGGCAGTGGAGCGGGCCGTCGGGAGCCTAGACCTCAAGGAGGGATTGCTTTCCGACGATCCAATTTACCGGTCGCGCGTAGCCGACGCGATTAGGTCCCTGCCAGACAAGTTACGCAGAGTCGTTGAGTTGATCATGAGGGACACGCCAATCGATTCGTCGGACGACAGTGTCATGACTATTCGAAAGGCGATCGGCGTCAAATCCGAGAAAACCGTTCGGAATAGACGTGACGAAGCATACCGACTGATCCGCCAAGCTCTGTCGATTGGAGACGACCATGAATGACAGCAACGACAGCGCAGAGGAGATCCTCCTCGCATTCGCAGTTGAGCAGGAGCACGACAACGCGACTCTTGACCGCTACCTTCAGCTATACCCACATCTGGCGGACGAGCTGATCGACCTATCCCTGGATCTGAGACTGCAGCGCGCGACTGGAGAGACCACCACGCCGGCCGACGAGGCGTGGGTGGAGGCGTCCCTTGCGGCCTTCCGAGGCACGTCGCCGGTTCAGGCATCAGCTGCGGTGGTCGACCTCTTTGCCAACGTCTCCCCCCAGGAAATGGTAAGCCTTCGCCGTGCCCTTGATGTTCCCAGCGGCGTGATCCAGGGGTTTAGCTCCCGGCTCGTGGACATCGCCAGCGTGCCCGCGTGGTTCGTCGACGCTCTTGCGCGCGGCCTCCGCTCCACCGTGGACGACCTGCGCCGCTTCATGGCGGCACCACCTCGACTTGCGCCTGGTGTCAGCTACAAGGCCGATGATGCTCCATTCGTTGAGCGTGAGAAAATCACGTTCGAGGACCTGCTCAAGCAGTGCAGGGTGCCGGATGAGCGACGGCAGCAGTTGCTGACCTCACGGGATTGAACCATGGACGCTGTCGAACTCGCGCGGCAGCGCGCCGCGGCGCTTCACGACGAGGTGGTCTCCAAGGGAGCTGACCCCTGGGATCCCGAGGCGCTCGTTAAAGCCGCCGCATCCAGTCTGGAATTGGACGTCGAACTCGTCGAGCCAGGCAGCGCGATCCTAGATGGTGGCTGGGCACAGTTCGATCCTATAAATCGTGCCATCAGGCACGAGGACTCGGGAACGACCTTCTTCAAGGCCTTCCTGGTGGGCCACGAACTCGGTCACGCCACGCTCGGCGACGACCGGATCGAGCACGTCGCCCACGATGTTGATCCCGCGCGGCCGGCGGAAGCAGCCCCCGTCGGCGAGGATCGGGTCGTCGATTACAGCCGACGGCAGCGCCGCGAGGTCCAGATGGACCTGTTCGGTCGCGAGCTCCTGCTACCGCGCAAACGGGCTCGCGCACTCCACCTTGAGGGCATGACGGCGTTGGAGATCGCAACGAAGCTCGGGGCGCCCTTCGACGTCGTCGCGCTGCAGCTTCTCGACGCCCTGCTGATTCCGGCGGTCGAGCCGGAACCCGAGGAAGCCGAGGTAAGACCTCCGAAGCCGCTCAACGACGAGCAGCGCGAGGCCGCGCGGCATCGTGGGGTCCCATATCTTCTGGAGGCCGGACCGGGAACGGGAAAGACGCAGACCCTCGTCGGGCGCGTTGCCGGCCTCGTCGACGAAGGCATCGATCCCCGGTCGATCCTTGTGCTGACCTTCTCTAACAAGGCTGCCGGAGAACTATCTGAGCGCATCGCTGGACTGCGACCAGAGGCGGCATCGGCGATGTGGATCGGGACATTCCACGCCTTCGGTCTCGATCTGGTGCGACGATACCACAAGCAACTGGGTTTCCCGAAAGAGCCCCGCATGATGGATCGTAGCGAGGCGATCGCGATCATGGAGCGCGAATATCTCGCACTCAACCTCACTCACCATCGGGAGTTCATGAATCCTGACCGTCCGCTCAAGGACATGCTCACCGCGGTATCCCGGGCAAAAGACGAGGTCGCGGACGCTGACCGCTACGCTGCGCTCGCCGAGGAGATGCTGGCCAAGGCCGCCGATCCAGACGCCCGCAATGCTGCGGGGCGGTGCGCTGAGGTTGCCCTTGTCTATAAGAAATACGAAGAGTTGAAATTTGCGGCATGCGCAGTGGATTTCGGCGATCTGGTGTCTCTGCCCGTAAAGCTGCTCGAGTCCGACGCAGAGGCAGTTTCGATCCTGCGCGCGACATATAGCCATATCCTCGTCGATGAGTATCAAGACGTAAACCGCAGCAGCGTAAGGCTGCTCCAACGACTGACGGATGCTGGTAAAAACCTTTGGGCCGTCGGTGATGCGCGGCAGGCGATCTATAGGTTCCGTGGCGCATCCTCGTTCAATATGTCGCGATTCAATACCGAAGACTTTCCTGGTGGCACTGGCGATCGGCTGCGTCTCAACTATCGCTCGACGCCTGAGATCGTCGGAGCATTTTCGAAGTTCGGTGGAGGCATGCAGGCTGGCACCGGCGATGCCTCCCTCAAAGCAGATCGACCGTCCAGCGGTGTCCCGCCAGAGCATGTGACCTTCGGCGATAACGACGACGAGGCGGACGCACTCGCCGACGAGATTCTGCGCCTCTCTCAGGACGTCGCCTTCCGCCATCAGGCCGTTCTCTGCCCTGGCAATGACCGGCTCAACCGCATGGGGCGTGAACTCGAGCGGCGCGGAATTCCCGTTCTCTACCTCGGAAATCTCTTCGAACGACCCGAGGTCAAGGATCTGCTGTCCGTTCTGTCTTTACTCGTCGACAGGCGGGCCATGGGACTGTTGCGCAAGCCCTCGCTGCAGGGATTGTCGACGGGGCTGAGTCTGGCGGGCGCCGCAACGGTGGTCGAGCACCTTCGGCAGACGGAAGCCGGACCGCTCGCCTGGGCCGGCTCATCGCCTTCGCTACCAACCTTGGAAGCCGCTGACGCTGACGCCATGCGCCGGGTAGCCGGCATGCTGGACGGCTTTGGTACCGATGCGCTTCCCTGGGGCGCGCTGGCGCATATCATGCTCGACCGGACACGAACGGCGGCGCTGATCGCATCCACGGACGATATCTCCAGTCGAGCCATGGGCGTGGCGATCTGGCAGCTAATGGGTTTCTTGCGCGCTCAACGTCCAGGGCCGGGTCTGCCGATCCAGCGCACGCTCGACGAAATCAGGCGGCTTGTTCAACTCGCCGATGAACGGGATCTTCGACAGATTCCGCTGGCCGCTCAGGGCATCAACGCGGTCCGGCTGATGACCATTCACGGTAGCAAGGGACTCGAGTTCCCCGTGGTACACCTCATGGGTCTGAATAAGGGGAGCATGCCCAGCACGGCACGTAAGCCGGCCTGTCCGGTTCCGGATGGCATGATCGCTGGCGGAGAAGGCGGAACGGTTGCGCTGGTTGCTGCGGATCACGCACTCGAGCAAGAATGCCTTTTCTATGTCGCTGCCTCTCGTGCGCGGGACCGCCTCCTACTTTACTCAGCGACCCGAATGGCGAACGGGAATCGACGCAATCCCTCGGATTTCATCGCACGACTAGGCGTAACGACAACCCGCGCGGCAACGCCCCATGCGGACCGGAAACCGGACCCCGAGGATGAGCCGCTCCCGATCGTATTGGGGCCTGAAATCAAGATCACGACGGCGCAACTTGATCTGTATGATCGGTGCCCACGGCGCTTTTTGTACACCCATGTGCTTGGCGTCGGCGGTCGACGCACGCCGACAACAATGACGACGATGCACGATCTGGTGCGCGCCATCGTGACGGAGATCGCCGCCACTGATCCCTCCGTTGTGTCGCTTGGTGACATGGACAGACTGTTGGACGAGAGATGGTCTGGAGGGCCACTGGCTGGGGACGAGTATCGGCTGCACCGCGAAGTTGCGACGCTGCTCGTCCAGCGGTTCGTGACGATGCGCGCGGACACCACCCGCTCTATACCGCCTGCTCTCCGAACAGGCATCGGAACGACAACGGTCTCGGCAAGTGCAGACGATGTCGTGATGACTCCTGATGGACGGCATATCGTGCGGATGGTTCGGACGGGTCACCGATCCTCCAAGACCGGACAAGGCCTCGCCGATGCCGCCTTTCAGATGGCGGCCGCCAACTCACTTCCTGGCTGCACGGTCGAGATCGTCCACCTCGGCGACGACGATCACACTACAAGGGTGGAGTTCGACCATAAGGCTCTCGGCAAGAGAACGGAAAAGCTTGCCGAAGTCTTCGCGGCGATCGAGGGCGGAAGCTTCACGCCTGAGCGATCCGACCGCACATGCCCTTTTTGTCCCGCCTTCTTTACCTGCGGTCCAGTGGCCGACGGCAGACTGCAAAAAAATCTCTGACCAAAATTACCGGTCAGCCGATGCTGGCGAGATTGACCCTGTGAGACCGACGCAATCAGGCCTAGAGCGGGATGAATTTAGGTTGGGCATAGCCTGCCTCTGTGAAGTAATTTCGGCATTCGGTTGACGTGACGGTGCCGAGGATT
>NZ_JAMYMR010000062.1:0-21351 GCF_040318635.1 Mesorhizobium sp. M1066 | reverse complement strand
TCCTCGGCACCGTCACGTCAACCGAATGCCGAAATTACTTCACAGAGGCAGGCTATGCCCAACCTAAATTCATCCCGCTCTAGTCAAGACGGAAGAGCAAAGAGCAAAGAGAAAAGAGCAGACAGCAAAGAGAAGAGAGCAAAGAGCGTGTAAGCATCGAGCCTTTTGTGTGAACAATGTCGGGTATCAGACATATATGGGGCGGCTCACCCTTTGTATTTGAGCTTTATTCAGATGGCACGAATGATGCAACGGGTGATGCATTTGATCTCATCCAGAGGCTCGCACGGGGTCGTGCTGCGTCAGCTCGGTCATGTCGAGCTTCAGAAGGCCATTTTGGCATTGGTTCTGTTGCCCTATTGCCATTCATGACCAGTCCTGCGCGCGTGAGCCGGCCGGCTAGATTCCAACCACGAGAGCGCCGCCGCTGAGACCCGCACCCGCCGCCGACAGAAGGATTTTCTCTCCACGCTGGAATGGCTCCGTCTGGTTGGCGAGCGAGAGCGACAGCGGGATCGTCCCGGCCGAAGAGTTGCCGTATTCGGCAATCGTCTTGACAATTGCTTGGTCCGCGATGCCGAGGTTCCTCCCGACCGCGTCGAAAATCCGAGTATTGGCCTGATGCGGCACGAACCGGCCGAGATCGGGTGGCCGCACTCCGGCAGCGGCTAGAGCGCTTGTCGAGCAATCGGTCATCATCTCCACGGCCATTGCGAACACTTCGCGGCCGTCCGTCATCCTCATTCGGGTTTGCGCGAGATCGAGGTCACCGTGGAACGGCTTGTTTGCTTCCTCCTGCGGGAATCTGGATCAGCCCGTATCGCGAGCCGTCCGAATCCACCGAGGCACCGAGAATGCCCCGATCAGCATCATCGCACTGACCGATCACCAGGGCGCCGGCGGCATCGGCAAACAGGACCGAGCTTGCGCGCTCGGCTGGATTGATGCGGCGGCTGAGGATGTTGGCGGCGATAACAAGGCTCGCTTTGCCGTGCAGGCGGGTAAATCCGTCCGCGAACATGAGCGCGTAGATGAAGCCGGCGCAGGCGCCGGTCAGATCCACCGCGCCTGCGCGGCCAAGGCCAAGCTTGTGTGCGACCAGCGGCGCGCTGGGCGGCAGAAGATGGTCGGGCGTCGAGGTGGCAAGCAACAGCAGACCGATGTCGTGGCGCGCAATACCGGCGTTCGCCAGCGCCATGTCGCCGGCCTGCGCAGCAAGACCAGACAGCGTGTCTTCGTCGGTTGCCCAGAAGCGCGACCGTATCCCGGTACGCCTTTCGATCCAGCCTGGATCAAGACCGAGATTGCTCTCGATTTCGTCATTCGCCACCTTTCGCCCAGGCGCATGATGGCCAAACCCGAGAATGCGCGACGACTTGCTCACGGCCTGGACCCGAAGCGTTCGCCCGCCTCCTCAATGGCGTCATAGAGTCGCTCGAGCTCGTCGCCGGTGATGCAATAGGGTGGCAGAAGGTAGAGGACATTGCCGAGCGGGCGCACAAGTAGCCCTCGCTCGAGGAAGAAAGCGCGCAGTTTCGGTCCGATCTCGGCGAGATAACCTGCGGAACCGGTTCGCAGGTCGAGCGCCGCGATCGTGCCGGTCGCCCGGCAGTCGGTGAAGAAGCTGTTGTCGCGAAAGCGTCGAAGCCCGGTGGCCTGCATTGCGCTCAAGGCCGCAATGCGCTCGGCCACCGGCTCGTCCCGCCAGATCTCGACATTGGCAAGTGCTGCCGCGCAGGCAATCGGGTTGGCAGTGTAGGAGCTCGAATGGAAAAACGTCTTCTTCCGGCCCTCGGAATAATGAGCCTGGAAGATGGCATCGGTGGCAAGCGTTACGGCCAGCGGGATGGCGCCGCCGGTCAGGCCTTTCGAGGTGCACAGGATATCTGGAGAGATCGATGCCTGCTCGCAGGCGAACATGGTTCCGGTCCGCCCCCAGCCGGTCATCACTTCGTCGGCGATCAGCAGCGTGCCGGAGGCCTCAGTGATCTTCTTCAATTCGGCCAGAACTGAAGCCGGATACATCAGCATGCCGCCGGCGCCCAGCACCAGCGGCTCGACGATTAAGGCTGCGGCTCGTCGATCGCGGGTCACAGCCTCTAAACGATCCAGCGTCTCCTGCTCGCGCCCCGCTGCCGGAAAGGGGATGGTGTCGACCTCGAACAGCAAGGGTTCGTAGGCGGCGTTGAACACGCCACGCGCACCGACGCTCATCGTGCCGATCGTGTCGCCATGATAGCTGTGATCCATGACGACGATGCGCGAGCGTGGGGCGCCGATGTTGCGGAAATAACTGAGTGCCATCTTCAGCGCTACTTCGACCGAGGTCGAGCCACTGTCGGAATAGAACACCCAGTCGAGTCCAGCGGGAGCGAGGCCGACAAGCGCCTTGGCCAAGCGCTCTGCCGGCTCGTGCGTGAAGCCCGCAAAGATAATCTGGTCGAGGCTCGACGCGGTTGTCTCGATTGCCTTCATGATGCGGGGATGGCGGTGGCCATGTGTGACGACCCACCAGGAGGAGATGGCGTCCAGGATGCGGGCGCCGTCGGCCCTGCGGAGATAGGCGCCTTCAGTCCGGACGATTTCTGGGATCGCAGGCTCGAGCGCGTGCTGGGTGAAGGGATGCCACACATGAGACTGCGACATCAGTCACCTCCAGTAATCGAGGCGAAGGCGAAGCCGGCAATCATTGCGTCCCTCAGTGTCTTGCCCGTCAGCAGATCGAGGTGCGGCAGCCTGCCGAGCTGCGGCGCACCGCTGAATTCCACGATGGTCCGTTGCGTATCGGCCATCTCATCGCCGATGAAAGCGATGCCGGCCAACGGGATGGATCGGGCGCGGAGCGCCTCGATCGAGAGCAAGGTGTGGTTGATGGTGCCGAGCGTGGTGCGGGCGCACAGAATGACGGGCAGCCGCCATTCAGCGAAGATGTCGATGAGCCTTGTGCGCCGGTTAAGCGGCACCATCAGGCCGCCGGAGCCTTCGATGACGAGCGGCGTCGGTAGCACGGGAAAAGCAAGATCGGCAGCCTTGATCGCCACGCCGTCGATCTCGGCCGAACGATGCGGCGACAGCGGGCTCCGCAAGCGGTAGGCTTCCGGCAGCACGCGCTCTGAGGGCAAGCCGGCAAGCCGCGCGACCACCTCGCTGTCGGTCTCGCCGTCGAGGCCCGATTGCACCGGTTTCCAGTAAAAGCCGTCGAGCAAACCGGCGAGCCCAGCCGCAAACACGGTCTTGCCAACTCCCGTGTCGGTTCCGGTGATGACGATGCGTTGGGTCATATCGCCTCCGGCAATCTTTGGGCCAACACCTCGACCAGCGCCTCGACCATGGCGGAAATGTCGGCTTCGCCGATATTGAGCGTCAGTGAGATGCGCAGCCGCGACGTGCGCACGGTCGGAGGACGAATACCGCGTATGTCGAAGCCGCGGGCCTGCAGGCGCGCCGCCACTGCCATGGTGCGCCTGACATCGCCGATTACGAGGGGCTGGATCTGCGAGCCGCTGGGTATCACGCCGCAGCGCTCGGCCAGCTGGCGGCCGGCGAGGGCAACGCGTTCATGCAGCTGAACACGCCGCATAGGCTCGTCGGCGAGCATTGCGAGTGCTTCGCGCACTGCCACTGCCATCAGCGGCGATGGCGCGGTGGCGTAGATGAATGGCCGGCAACGGTTGATCAGATACTCGCACAGTGTCCTCGGCCCGGTCACGAGCCCACCAGATGCGCCGAGCGCCTTGCCGCAGGTGTGGAGCGCGACGATGTTGTCGCGGCCCTCGAAAGCGGCGGCAAGCCCCCGGCCGTCCGGTCCCCAGACGCCGGTCGAATGCGCCTCGTCAATGACGATGAATGCCTCGTGCCGATCGGCAAGCGCGACCAGGCTCTCCAAAGGCGCGCAGTCGCCATCCATGCTGTAAAGGCTCTCCACCGCGATCCAGACGCATCCTATGCCGCCTTCGGCGCGCCAACGCGTGATCGCATCGTCGACAGCGGTGGCATCGTTGTGCGCAGCCAGCACGAACTGTGCGCGCCCGGCCTGCGCACCCTCATGCATGCTGGCATGGGCGAGCTCATCGAGAACCAAAAGATCGCCTTTCTGCGGCAGGGCACTCAGCAGAGCGAAGTTGGCGATGTAGCCGCTGCCGAAGAACAGCGCGCGGTCGGCTCCAAAGAATGCCGCCGCGTCTGCCTCGAGCTGCTCGTGTTCCGGTGCATTGCCGCGCAACAGCCGCGACCCGGTGGCGCCAACCGGCGTGCCCCGCGCAATCGCCGCCACAACAGCATCGCCAAGTCTCCTGGACGAGGCCAGCCCGAGATAGTCGTTCGACGAGAAGTCCAGCCCGGCGCGGGGCGAAAGCGTCCGCAGCCGGTCCTTGCGCGCCAGCCTCTTCAAGGTCGCATCATAACTGGCAAGCGGCGCCCCGTTCATTGCGCTTCGAGTTCCATCGGCTCGATGCCAAGGCGCCGGAACAGCAGGGTATCCTTGTCCTCACCGGGATTGTCCGCCGTCAGCAGCGTGTCGCCGACGAAAATCGAGTTGGCGCCGGCAAAAAAGCACAGCGCCTGCATCTCGTCGGTCATGGCCATACGGCCGGCGGAGAGACGGATATGCGATTTCGGCATCATGATGCGCGCCAGCGCGATCACGCGCACGAATTCGATCGGCTCAATGGGCTTGGCATCGGCAAGCGGCGTGCCGGCGATCGGAATCAGCATGTTGATCGGAACGCTTTGCGGATGTTCCGGCAGATTGGCCAGCGTCACCAACATGTCGATCCGGTCCACCGGCTCCTCGCCCATGCCGATAATGCCGCCGCAGCAGACCTTGATGCCGGATCGACGAACCTGCTCAAGCGTGTCGAGCCGCTCGGCATAGCCGCGCGTGCTGATGATCTCGCTGTAGTAGCGTTCCGACGTATCGATGTTGTGGTTGTAGTAGTCGAGGCCCGCTTGCTTCAGTCGAGCGGCTTGCTCAAGATCGAGCATGCCGAGCGTCATGCAGGTCTCCATGCCCAGCGCCTTGACGCCTTCGACCATCGCCACCACCGCATCCATGTCGCGCGCCTTGGGGTTTCGCCAGGCCGCGCCCATGCAATAACGCGTGGCGCCGGCATCACGCGCCTTGGTCGCCTCGGCGATGACGCGCCGGACCTCCATCAGCTTCGACGCCTTCAGGCCGGTTTCGTGACGCGCCGACTGGCTGCAATAGCCACAATCCTCCGGACATCCTCCCGTCTTGATGCTGAGCAGCCGGCTGAGCTGGACCTTGTTTGGATCGAAATTCTGGCGGTGCACCGTTTGCGCCAGGAAGAGGAGATTGTTGAAGGGGGCATGGTAAAGTGCCTGAGCCTTCTCCAGGGTCCACGCTCCGGGGTCAGGGGATTGAGCCTGTGGCGATGTCTGCGTTGAACTTGCCGTTTGCATGTCCATGCTGTTCCTCCGGTCTGTCTTGCGGGGTCTTTGCTATCTGACTGTTGACGATCGGAGAGGACAGTTGACCCAATCCTGACTCAGACAATCATGAGCCCCGATGGTCGAGGCCGATATCCAGGATCGGCGCGCTGTGGATGAGTCGGCCGACCGAAATCAGATCAACGCCGGTCGCGGCAACCGCTCGCGCTGTATGGGACGTGATCCCGCCAGAAGCCTCGGTGATAGCGCGGCCACCGACGATTGCGACGGCGCGGCGAAGATCGGCGAGGGACATGTTGTCGAGCAGAACCGCATCGGGAGCGAAGCCAAGTACCTCCTCTAACTGGGCCAGAGTATCGACCTCGACTTCGATCTTGACGAGATGACCGGCCGCTCTTCGTGCTCGCTCGAGCGCTGGGCGGACGCCGCCTGCGATGGCGATGTGGTTGTCCTTGATCAAAATTGCATCGTCCAGGCCGAAGCGGTGATTGGACCCGCCACCTGCGCGCACGGCATATTTTTCGACTGCCCGCAATCCAGGCGTCGTCTTGCGTGTGCAGACGATCTTCGCGCCATATCCACGAACCGCAGCGACGATCGATGCCGTTGCTGTGGCGATGCCGCTCAGATGGCACAAAAAATTGAGTGCCGTCCTTTCGGCTGTGAGAATGGCCCGGGCCGGGCCAACCACTGATGCAATGATCTCTCCATCCCCGACATTGCAGCCGTCTGCCCGCTCCACCGAGATTTCGACATCAGGATCAATCAAGTGGAAAGCGAGCATCGCCGGATCGAGGCCGGCGACAACTCCGGACTGTCGCGCCACCAACACGGTTCCCGCTTGGTATTCCTTCGGGACGATGGCATCCGTGGTCAAGTCGCCGCCTCTGCCAAGGTCTTCAAGAAGCGATGCCCGTACAAGCGGCTCAAGCATGACCGTGGGAAGCGGTGAGAGCCTCATCACTTTGCCCCTTCCAAGTTTGGCGAGTGTCCGAGTTCGCGCGCAGCGGCCAAGGCGGCTTCGAGCGTGATTTCGGACCGTCGGGCGGCAGTCGCATGATGAGGAAAATCTGTCCGGTAATGAGCGCCGCGGCTTTCTTCGCGCAACAAGGCGGCAACCGCGATCATTAGCCCGACAGCCGCCGGATCCGAGGCCGCGTCCTTGCTTTCGGCGAGCGGCAATAAGGCACGTGCGGCGGCTTTCAAACCTTCACCATCCCGGACGATGCCGAGTGCGCGCGACAGGAAAACACGCACGGGTATCGGAGCGGGCGGTGGGTAAACATTCGCAAACGCAGGTCTTGTTCTGCGAGCAGGCGTTCCGGCGACACTTTCAGCGACCCAGCGGGCGCACACGATTGCCTCGGTCAAGGAATTGCTGGCGAGCCTGTTGGCGCCATGCAGTCCTGTCGAAGCGACTTCGCCGCAGGCCCACAGCCCCTCGACGGAGGTCCTGCCAAAGCTGTCCACGGCAACGCCACCCATATGGTAGTGTTGGGCCGGACGAATGGGGATGAGATCGCGCGCGGGATTGATGCCCGCTCCACGACAGGATGATGCGATTGTCGGGAAATGTCGAGCGAATGCCGGGCCAGGCCGTTGTCGGGCGTCGAGAAAAACACGGTGGCCGTTCGCAAGATGGTTCCAAACGGCGCGGGCCAAGACATCGCGAGGCGCAAGTTCCGCCCCTGGCACGCTTTGAAGAAAAGCCTGGCCGGTTTCATCGATCAGGGCAGCACCTTCGCCTCGGACAGCCTCGCTGACCAGCGCCATAGGGCGTTCCGGGCCGTCAAGCGCGGTCGGGTGGAACTGGATGAATTCGAGGTCGGCTAGGACAGCTCCAGCGCGGGCCGCAAGTGCAAGGCCTTGTCCGCAACTTCCCCAAGGGTTCGTGGTGTCGAGAAACAGTCCCCCGATGCCACCGGTGGCGAGGACGACCCGCCGTGAGCCGAAGAAGAAAGGTCCGATCGAACAGCTCGCCCAGACGCCCCGGATCGCATTCTCTCGCACGGCCAGCCGGCGCGCTTCCACGCCCTCCACGACAACTATCGACGGAGTGGAACGCACAGCCGCGATCAGGGCACGCATGATCTCACGCCCGGTGCCGTCCCCATGCGCATGAACGATGCGACGTCGGCTGTGTGCGGCCTCCAATCCGAGGCACAGTGATCCTTTCGGCGTGCGGTCAAAGGGAACGCCAAAGGCCGCAAGCCCCTCTATCGCCTTGGGCGCGGCTTGGAGGATGCGGCTCGCCACGTCTCTGTCGCAGAGACCATCCCCGGCAGCAAGCGTATCGGCCAGGTGCATTGCCGGATCGTCGTCTTCGCCGAAACTTGCAGCCAGACCCCCCTGTGCCCAGGTGCTCGAATTGTCAGCTCCCAGCAGCGACCTTGACAGAAGAAGCACCGGCTCCGGCGACAGTTGAAGCGCGGTCATCAGTCCGGCGATGCCGCCGCCGATGATGATGGGACGCCCGAAGAAGCTGCGGAGGTCGGCGCTCAAACTGCCAGCATCCGTTCGACCGCAAGCCGCGCGCGCCCGGCGATCCCGGGTTCGATGGTTACGACATGGTGGTTCTGCTCGAGCGCCGTGCGGATGTTGGCAAGCGTGATCCGCTTCATGTGCGGGCACAAATTGCAGGGCCGGATGAACTCGACCTCTGGGTGCGCTAACGCGACGTTGTCGCTCATCGAGCATTCCGTCATTAGCACGACACGTGGCGGCCTTTGCCTGTCGACATAGTCGGACATGGCAGCCGTCGAGCCGGAAAAATCTGCTTCAGCCACGACGCCGGGCGGGCATTCGGGATGGGCGAGCACGACCACGCCGGGATGGCTTTCGCGCAACTCGCGGATGTCGGCCGGTGTAAAGCGCTCATGCACCTCGCAATGCCCTTTCCAGGCGATGATCTGCACATCGGTCTGGGCGGCGATATTCTGGGCCAGATATTCGTCCGGCAGCATGATCACCCGGAGAACCCCAAGGGATTCGACGACCGCCTTGGCGTTGCCGGATGTACAGCAGATATCCGACTCGGCTTTCACTTCGGCCGACGTGTTTACATAAGTGATGATCGGAACGCCGGGATAACGCTGGCGCATCAAGCGCACGTCTTCTGCCGTGATTGATTCCGCCAACGAGCAACCGGCGCTGAGATCCGGAATGAGCACGGTCTTGTCCGGATTAAGGAGCTTGGCCGTTTCGGCCATGAAATGGACGCCGGCCAGCACGATGACTTGCGCCTCGATCGTCGCAGCCGTGCGGGCTAATGCCAAGCTGTCGCCGACGATGTCGGCCACGCAATGGAAAATCTCGGGCGTCTGATAGTTGTGCGCCAGGATGATGGCGTTGCGCTCGCGCTTCAGTGCAAGGATCGCCTCGATATCGTCGACGAAAGCCGGCCATTCGATCGGCGGGATCACTCGCCGGACGCGCTCGTAGAGCAACGCGGCCGCAGGCAGCATGGCGCTCATCAACCCCCTCCCGCTTATACTCTAATTGAAAATAATCAGCATATACTTGCTGTGAGTATAAGGGATGTCAACCCCGCGCCAGCGGCAATTTTGTCCCGGCGATGAGCCTATCGTCGAGAACGGCGTGGCGGAAACGGAAAAGCTTCGCTGGCCGGCCGCCGGTCTCAGTGGTGGCCTCTCCGGTCTCCTCGACCAGTTCCTGCTGTTCGATCAGTCGGCGAAAGTTCGGCTTGTGGATGAGCCTGCCGGCGAGCGCCTCCACGGTTCGCTGCAGCTGCAAAAGCGTGAAGACCGTCGGCATCAGCTCAAAGACGACCGGCCGGTATTTGATCTTGGAGCGCAGCCGCGCAATGCCGGTCGCCACGATGCGGCGATGATCGGCGACCATGGACTTGCTGGGCACCAGCGGAGGGGGCGCCCCGTCCCGCCCTCTTACGGCCTCTTGGACCAAGCCTGCTTCGTAAACTAACTC
Source organism: Mesorhizobium sp. M1066 (assembly GCF_040318635.1). Lineage (NCBI taxonomy): Bacteria > Pseudomonadati > Pseudomonadota > Alphaproteobacteria > Hyphomicrobiales > Phyllobacteriaceae > Mesorhizobium > Mesorhizobium sp. M1066. The sequence continues at coordinate 11,997 of NZ_JAMYMR010000062.1, read as the reverse complement.
ATAGCGTTGCAGCGTGAGTTCCTCGTTCCAAAGGCGGTCGTCGAAGCCAAAGGCTATCGTCGCCCGCTGCCAGCGTTCACGTCGCGTGGCCGCATCGCGGACGCCGTTTGCCCATTCAATCAGGCGTGGTCGCAGAACATCCAGCACGACCGGAGGCGTGCCGGAGCGATGGTCCTCCCATGGAAAATATTCATACCAACTCTGCCATCCGCACTTGGGCGGGCCCGCTGCCTGTTCCTTGCGGGTCAATGCAAGATAGCTGATGGAGATGACGCGCTGCTGGCGCTCGGCGCCGATGCGATCCCGATCAGCGAACGTGTAGAGTTGCTCAATGTACCCCAGCCGATGGCCGGTCTGCTGCTCGACCCACCCCCTCAAGCCGGATTGCAGCGATCGGTGCTCAAGCGCAAAGGGACCGGAGGGCAAGGTGTCCGCCTGGCCGATGGTGAGCACACAGGGTTCACTGTCGTTTACGGCGACCACAAAGGCGATCAGGTCCACTTTGACGTCGTCGGCATTCACGGCGGCTCTGTCTTTCCTGAGTCGTATTGCCTGATCGTCCATGTTCGCGAATTGGTCTGCCAGCTCGGGGGGCACCTTAATCGATTTAGTGTAAGCGCGCCTGTCGGCACGTCAACACCCCACAGCTGCACGGCCATTTTTTAGCTCTTCGCACCTGCACAAAAATGTGCGAAAGGCGACACCCGCGGTAACGTAGGGGAAGGAGGATCCATTGAGCGCGTTTGGTGATACCAAGGCGATCACACCGCCGGATATTCGTTCGCGCAAAGGTGGGACGCCGCTCGTCTGCCTTACCGCCTACACCACCCCAGTCGCCCGGCTTGTCGATCCCCATTGTGATGTGGTGCTCGTCGGCGACAGCGTCGGCATGGTTCTCCACGGCCTGCCCTCGACGCTCGGTGTCACGCTGGAGATGATGATCACGCACGGCCAGGCGGTGCGCCGTGGCATCAAGCAGGCGCTGATGGTGGTCGACCTGCCGTTCGGTTCCTACGAGGAAAGCCCAGAGCAGGCTTTCCGAAATGCTGCGCGCGTCATGTCGGAGACCGGCTGCACTGCCGTCAAGCTCGAAGGCGGCGAAACGATGGCAGAGACGATCGGCTTCCTCGCCGCACGCGGCGTGCCCGTCATGGCTCATGTCGGCTTGACGCCGCAGGCCATCAACGCCATCGGTGGCTACCGCGTGCAGGGCAGGGGCGGGGATGCCGAGCGCATCAGGCGCGACGCAATTGCGGTGAGCGAAGCGGGCGCCTTTGCGGTCGTCCTGGAAAAGGTTCCTGAAGCGCTCGCCCGCCGGATCACCGGGGAGGTGGCGGCCCCGACCATTGGCATCGGTGCCTCGGCAGCCTGTGACGGCCAGCTTCTCGTCGTCAACGACATGCTGGGCCTCTTCGGCGACTTCCGACCCAAGTTCGTCAAGCGCTATGCTGAACTGGGGGAGGCGGCTGCGGCTGCAATCGCTTCCTATGCGCACGAGGTGAAGGAGCGCCAGTTTCCGGCCGCCAAGCACGTGTTTGCCGATGCGCCCAAGCCCGCCGACACGGACGCCACCAAGAGCGGAGAAGCAGCGTGAGCGTGCCGATCGTCAGGAGCGTTGACCAGCTTCGCGAAATCGTCGCCGCATGGCGCCGCGAGGGCGTGAGGATTGCCGTGGTGCCAACGATGGGCGTCCTGCATGAGGGCCATCTCAGCCTGGTGCGCGCTGCACTCAAGAAAGCAGACCGTGTGATCGTGACGCTCTTCGTCAACCCGAAGCAATTCAATAGCCAGGCCGATCTTGCCGCGTATCCGCGCACCGAGGACGAGGATGCCGCCAAGCTGGCACCGGTTGGCGCGCACCTGCTTTATGCGCCAGATGCAGAGGAGATGTATCCGGCGGGCTTCGCCACCACCGTTTCGGTGTCCGGTGTCAGCGAGGGCCTGTGCGGTGCCTTCCGGCCGGGACATTTCGATGGCGTGGCGACCGTCGTCGCCAAGCTCTTCCTGCAGACCAGCGCTGACTTCGGCTTCTTTGGCGAAAAGGACTTTCAGCAAATTCACCTGGTCAGGCGCATGGCCCGGGATCTGGATATTCCAATCACCATTGTTGCCTGTCCGACAGTCCGTGAAGCCGACGGTCTTGCGCTATCATCGCGCAATGTGCGGCTCTCGCCAGCGCAACGCGCTGTTGCTCCCAAGCTATCATCGGTCCTGCTCAAGACGGCTGAGCGGCTTGGGCGCGGCTCACCCGTCCTGCCAACGCTTGCAGAATCTCGCGCAGCAATTCTGGCTGCAGGCTATCGCGAGGTCGAATACCTGGAACTTCGCGAAGAGGCAGATCTGCACCCGATGACAAGCCTTGATCGACCGGCACGGTTGCTTGCGGCGGCCTGGCTCGGCGGCACACGTCTCATAGACAACGTCAGACTATTTCGGATTGGTTCAACAGATTAGCCACGTTCTCGGCACGCGCTGTATCCGTCCGGGATCGTTTAAAACAAGGTCTCTGCCTGGCATTGAGCGAACGGAGGTTACGCACAGGGCAAATGCATCGCGTGTTTGAGAACTTCGTCGAGCAACTGTCTGCAAGTGTTGATGCTGCCGATCTCTGTGAGGCAATGGCCTCCGCTGCAGCCGGCTTCGACTTCCCGCTATTCGCCTATTTCACTTACCCGTCGGCCTCCGGCGACGCCCCCCAATTGATTTCAAACTATCCTTCATCCTGGACATCACGTTATCTGCAACAGCGGTACCACAGTCTTGATCCGGTCATCCTGCGCGGGCTGCAAGGCTGGGATACATTCGATTGGGGTGTGGACCGCGCTCGACACTGTCTGCCGAATTCGCAGCAACAAATTCTGGAGAGTGCGGCTGAGTTTGGCATCTGCGGCGGCCTGACGATGTCCATGCATGATCATCTCGGCCGGTTTGCTGCCCTGACCTTTGCTTCCGACGAGTCCCGTCCGCTTCTGTTGCGGTCACTGGCACGTTACGAAAAAGCATTGCAGCTGGTGGCCATCAACTTTCATATCCATGTCCGGCGCAGGCTCGCCGATGATCGCGTGGTGGATGGTGTAACGCTCACCCCGCGGGAGTTCGAGTGCCTGAAATGGGCGGCGCGGGGCAAGTCGGCTTGGGATATCAGCCAGCTTCTCGGCGTCTCAAAGCGCACCGTGACTTTTCACTTGGAAAACGCCAAGGCAAAGTTTGGCGTTCGAACGATCAACCAGGCCGTTGCACGCATGGCTGCCTCCGGCCAGACGAGATCCTGATTCTTCAGCCACGATACCTGTAAACCTCTACAGGCTGCATCGCTGTCAGCTTTGCCCTTCGATGGCGGGAACACATCCCACATGGAGGCGACCATGATGCAACTGATAACACCAGACTTTTACAACGAGTTTGCAGGCGAACTCAAAGAGATGCACGGGCTCAGGTTTCGGGTGTTCAAGGAAAGGCTCGATTGGGAAGTTGATACCGAAGACCAGATGGAATCCGATTCGTTTGATGCTCTGAAGCCCGTCTATCTGCTCCTCAAAGGATCCGACTGGCGAATTCGCGGTTGCGTGCGTCTTCTGCCCAGCACCGGACCCACAATGTTGCGCGACACCTTCCCGGTGCTGCTGGGTGCTGACGTCGTGCCCTCGACCACCGACATATGGGAGAGCAGTCGTTTCGCGCTCGATCTTCCTCCGTCGGCGCCCAAGGCTGCGGGCGGGCTGGCCCAGGCGACCTACGAGCTCTTCGCGGGCATGATCGAGTTCGGCTTGGCCAAGGATCTGACCCGGATAGTAACGGTGACGGATACGCGCATGGAGCGGATCCTCCGCCTGGCTACGTGGCCATTGTCGCGCATCGGAGAACCCAAGTGCGTCGGCAAAACGCAGGCGGTGGCTGGGTTTCTCGAGATTTCCCACGCGAGCCTTTTGCGCATCCGCAGCAGGGGACGTCTGATTGGACCGGTACTGTGGCAACCGGTTGTAGGCCCGTCGGCATAGCGCCATAGTGGACACCTGAGCCATGAAGGATGCTGGTCTGTCCAAGGAAGCGACGGTCGGCCTTGTATGCTGGCCGGACTGGCGTCGCCACGACGCTTACCACTATGCCAGACGATTGCCACGCACTGGCTGGGCCTGGGAGTTTCTTCGGCGCAATCCACAATTCCAGCGCGACCACGCCAAAATGGCACCGTCCGCCTGCATTGTCGGACCCCAAGGCGACATGCAGATAATCGAGTTGACGACAGGATCAGCTCTCCTAAGACAATGGAGCCTTCTTTTTCGCCGACGCGCCACTTTCGGACGCTACATCGGCAAGGGTCTTTTGGGATCCGCGCGATTGCGCCTGTATTCTACGAGCGGCCGCGGAGCCGCTTGGGCTCGACCACGATTTTGAACCGCTTCACCTTTCTTCGCTCTCATGCTGCAAGGACATCCTGCTGACAGCTGCGGGCGTGCAGCACGTGCTGCTGAGGGAGAACTGCCGGAGTCTGCAGATCGCCGTTTCCGGTGCGTCCGTCCTCCGCCCGTTGCGGCTATATGTCGACGCGATCGTTCAGCCGCAGCACCTCAAGTTCCATGTCGCTGCCCTTCAGTTCTTGAACCACGTCAATGGTTGCGCCCGCCTGTCAACTGCTTGCTTTCCGCCGGAACACCGCGGAGCGCGTCTGCGTATCGTACTCCAGGCTTTGGATGGCTCGCTTGCCGGAGCATCTCATCAGGAGGTCGCCATTGCCTTGTTCGGGACACGCCGCGTCGAAGAAGATTGGCGTCATCCAGGTGGCCATCTTCGCGATCAGGTACGTCGCGCCATCCAACGTGGCCGCTACCTGATGGGCGGCGGCTACAGACAGTTCCTGAGGTAATTGGGGTGGTTGCGATTGTCTTATTCGAACGCGCAACCTCCATTTCTGAGTGCAATTGTGCGTTGTACAAAACGTGGCAAGCGCCTAGTTCTTCGGGCGCGGCGAAGCACTGGGACCCAACCTTCGTCGATGAGTGCATTCATGCCTTGAGGATCCCGATGACCGTTATGAACCCCGACAAAGCCGGCGCGGCAAGCCTTGAGACGATCGCGCGAAACGGCAGCATGCTGCGTCGCATAGCCGTACGCATTCCGACCTACCTGTCGGATATTCGCGAGAACCCGGCGTGGCTGCCCATGTTCATGTTGGCGCGCACCATGCCGGCACGGAGAATGCACTGGCGTGGTGCAAAGCCGGTCCGAAGGTCGCAAAGAGCCCAGGACACGATGTTTGCCGGTATCAATTGCCAGGACGTTGTCGACGCGCTGCGGATGGATGGGCTTTTTCCCGGCCTCGTCCTGCCAACACTGGTGGCTGAAGATGTAGCCGCATTCGCCAGGTGCACACCTTGTTTCGGCAATTTCGATCGCCGACTCGAATTCATGCCGGCGGAGCATGCGGAGGCTGAGGCGCGGTTTGGCCGTCCGTTGCTCAGCGGTCATTATTTCGAGCGCATTCTGGGCTGTAACTCGGCCGTTGCCATCCAAAACGATCCGCTGCTCGTGGATATCGCGGCGCACTATCTCGGCGGCCAGGCGACGCTGATCACAACGCGCGTCTGGTGGAGCTTCCCGACCGGCCAGGCGTCGGACGCCGACAAGAACCTGGCTTCGCTCGGCAAATACCACTTCGACCTGGATGATTGGCGGATGCCGAAGTTCTTTTTCTATCTGGTGCCCGTCGACGAGGGGACCGGCCCGCATATCTATGTTCGCGGCAGCCATGATCGCCGCGCCTTCAAGCACCAATTTACGCTTGTCGTCGGTCATCCGGCGCAAGAGATTCTGGACGTCTACGGCAAGCAGAGTCCGGTCACGTTAACCGGCAAGGCCGGTTTCGGTTTCGTCGAGGATCCGTTCGGGTTCCATATGGGTACCGTGCCGTCGCACAGGCCACGGCTGATGATGGAAGTTGGCTTCGGCGTTTCTCCTCCATCGCGCCGCCGCATCCATGGCGAGCCTGTGATCCGCTGATTTCGAAAAGTCCCGAAACAGCCTTCCCGCTGTGAGGCAAGATAAGGCTATGCGGCTGGCGCAATGAGTCTCGCCATTGCTCCAGCCAGCGCATCAGTGCCTGTTTAATCGAGGTTAGATGGCAGTGCGCCCAAGAGATCCTCCTCGAGATCGCCTGCCGCGCGAAGCCTCAGGTGCTCTTCGAAAACCTCCTCTACGGACCGAGTCGTCTCGGGTCTCCTTTGGAGTGGCCGGAAGGTGGTGCACAGCCGTATCGTGCTTCGGGATCCTGAACGACTGCGAGGGGCGGTTTGTTCCTCGCGCGGCGCATGCAGCGGTGCCGGCATGACAGCTTCGTCTTGGATCCCGATCCTCGGCAACGTCGGCGGTGAAGGCTCTGTCTAGGCGGCTTACCCGGACATGACTCCAATGCAGGAGATCGACCATCTCCTGTTCGAGCACATTCGTTGGCGATCACCGTCGCGGCGCTACGGACGCCGCGGCGCCTGCGATCAATGCAGTTGGCTGACTAGCCGAGCGTATTCGGCTTCAGCCCTGCCATACGACCCATCAGCCAGCGCAATTTGACGCGCGCGATCAAGAATGACGACCTCTCCTCGCACTGAGCGTATCAGACCTTGGCCCTCCAAGGTTTGCAGCGCTATGGTGACGCCGGGCCGCCTGACACCGAGCATAACTGATAAGAACTCGTGCGTAATCGCAAAGCTGTTCCCGTCGACGCGATCATCGCACATCACCAGCCATCTTGAGAGCCTATCGACGATGTTCATCCGGGCATTGCTGAGCGCGGTGAAGCTTGCCTGGAGGTGAAAGTAGTGAACGTAGCGGAGCAGAAAAGTTCGCAGGGTTGGGCTTGTTAAAAGCGCCTTGGTGAAGAGGCCCGCGTCGATAACAAAGGCACGGGCTTCTAATTGGACGTAACAATCGTGCGTTGACCGGTCATCGCCCATGATAAGCGCTGAGCCGGTCATACCCTCACAACCTATGGGTTTCACCGACGATTTTCGCTCCGGGCTGATCACGCTGCTGAGCTGGCGCAGGGACGGCTCTGCCCGAGGGTACGCTGGAACGCCTGCTCGAGCTCGCCAGCACTGCGCCCTCCGTTGGCCTCAGCCAGCCCTGGCGCTTCGTAGTGGTCGACAGCCTCAAGCGGCGCACTGCCGTGAGAGACTGCTTCGAGCGCTGCAATGCCGAGGCGCTCACGCGCTTTTCGGGAGAGCGCGCCGCTCTCTATGCCCGGTTGAAGCTTGCCGGGCTCAACGAGGTGCCCTGTCAGTTCGCGGTCTTCGCCGACCGCACGACCCGACAAGGCCATGGGCTCGGTCGCACGACCATGGCTGCGACCATCGACTATTCGGCCGTCATGGCAGTGCACACACTGTCGGTGGCGGCGCGGGCGGAGGGCATCGGCATGGGCTGGGTGTCGATCCTCGATGCGACCGAGATGGCCGAAATTCTCGACACGCCGCCCGAATGGACGCTGATCGGCTATTTCTGCCTCGGCTATGCCAGCGAGGAGCACGACGTGCCGACCTTGGAACGCGAATGCTGGGAACATCGGCGGCCGCCGGTGGTGATCAGGCGGTAGTGGGGCTGCCCATCATTTCGCCTCTTCCCTGGCGATGAGCTTGACGCAGATCGGGTCGCCCCCCCTTCGCCACATTGCCATTCCGACCGAAGTTCGTGTTCTTGCAAAGGCCAGGAAAGAGCAGCATGAGAGGCGCGACCGCAGCGAAGATGGCGCTTGCGACAACCGGGCTGAAGCCGGGCATGGAGGTGATCGACCTCTGTTGCGGGGCGGCTGTGCCGATCGCCACGATCGCCCGCCATGTCGTCGCACTACGCCGACCAGCTGGAGGCCGCGCAGCGCCGGCTGACCGGCGCCGGCGCGACCAATTGCGAATTCGTCGCCGGCTACGCGCTATGAACTCGCTACTCTGGTGTCACGCCCCGTCGACTTCGTCTTCACGGCCAACGCCTTCGACGGCGTCCCGGACCGACCGCGGCTGGCACGTGCCGTGCGCGAGGCGCTCGCCCCCGGCGGACATTTTGTTATCGTCAACTGACACCGGCAGCCGCGCGAGACGACGACGGTCCCTGAAGCGAACTCAGGCTGTCGCCAAGACAGACCATCGCCGATGCCCAAGTCGACAATGCTCCTACATGCCGACTGCCTGACAAGGGTCGCAGGCCCGCCGTCCGTCCACTGTCCAAGGCCTCCTGGCCTTTCTGTGGCCGTGATCCTGCCGGGTGTGAGTTTGCGATCCTCATAAGAGCGTCAGGCGCGAATAGAAGTTTGCATCGTGGCTCCACAGCGGCCGACCTATCCATCGGGTGAATGGTAGTTATCACAACAATCAATTTTACCAATATTATGGAATTCTACTACAAGGCCGCCACTTAAAGCGGCCGGACGGGTGTCCGTCTCGCGTGGGCTGGTGCTGCCCGCAAAGATGCGGAGACGAACATGTGCGGGATTGTTGGCATCGTTGGGCAACAGCCGGTGTCGGATCGGTTGATCGGCGCGTTGAAGGGTTTGGAATATCGCGGCTATGATTCCGCCGGCGTTGCGACGATCATCGAGGGTGCCTTGCACCGTCGGCGCGCCGAGGGCAAGCTCGTCAATCTCCAGACGCGACTGAAGGAAGAGCCGCTGAGCGGCAACGTCGGCATCGGCCACACGCGTTGGGCAACCCACGGGGCCTCGACCGAACGCAATGCGCACCCGCACTTTAGCGACGGTGTCGCCGTAGTCCATAACGGCATCATCGAGAATTTCACCGAGCTAAAGGACGAATTGGCGGCGGATGGCGCCGAGTTCCAGACCGACACCGACACCGAGGTCGTTGGGCATCTCTTGGCAAGATACCGCCGAGAGGGCATGAGGCCGCAAGAGGCCACGCGTGCCATGCTGAAACGCGTCAAGGGCGCCTATGCGCTTGCCATCCTCTTCGAAGATGAGCCGTCGACCATCACGGCGGCGCGCAACGGACCACCGCTCGCGATCGGTCACGGCGACGGCGAGATGTTCCTGGGCTCCGACGCGATCGCCCTTGCTCCCTTCACCAATGAAATTACCTATCTCATCGACGGCGACTGGGCCGTTGTCGGCAATTCGGGCGCCCATATCTTCGATGTCGACGGCCGTCCCGTCGAGCGTCCGCGCCATATCTCCACGGCCGCGGCCGATCTGGCCAACAAGGGCAACCATCGCCACTTCATGGAGAAGGAGATTTACGAGCAGCCCGAGGTCATCGCCCATGCTCTCCGTCATTACATTAACATCATAGACAGTCGCGACATGGTTCCTGGCATTGATTTCGCCAAGGTCCCGAGCTTGGCGATCTCTGCCTGTGGGACCGCCTATTTCGCCGGACTGATCGGAAAATACTGGTTCGAGCGCTATGCGCGCCTGACGGTTGAAATCGACGTTGCGTCCGAATTCCGTTACCGCGAGATCCCGTTGCCGCCGCAGTCGGCGGCTCTTTTCATCTCGCAGTCCGGCGAAACCGCCGATACGCTTGCGTCATTGAGGTACTGCAAGGAGCGTGGGCTGAAAATTGGCGCTATCGTCAATGCCTGCGAATCGACCATCGCTCGGGAGGCCGATACGGTTTTCCCGATCCTTGCCGGACCGGAGATCGGCGTCGCCTCTACCAAGGCTTTTACCTGCCAGCTTGCCGTTCTAGCAGCACTCGCCATCGGCGCGGCCAGAGCCCGCGGGACCGTCCCCGAAGACGAGCTGCAGGCGCTCGTCAGGAGCCTCGCCGAATTGCCGCGCGTGATGGGCCACGTACTCGAGAGCATCCAGCCGGAAATCGAGTTCTTGTCGCGCGAACTGTCAAAGTGTCGTGACGTCCTGTATCTCGGCCGTGGCACCAGTTTCCCGCTAGCGATGGAAGGTGCGCTGAAGCTCAAGGAGATTTCCTACATCCATGCCGAGGGCTATGCGGCGGGTGAATTGAAGCACGGGCCGATCGCATTGATAGACGAGAACATGCCAGTGATCGTCATCGCGCCCCATGACCGTCTTTTCGACAAGACCGTTTCCAACATGCAGGAAGTGGCTGCCCGTGGAGGGCGGATTATCCTCATCACCGATGAAAAAGGGGCAGCCGTATCGAAACTCGAAACCATGCACACGCTCGTGCTGCCGGTTGTCGACGAGATTATCGCGCCAATGATCTTCTCGCTCCCGATACAGCTTCTAGCCTACCACACGGCGCTCTTCATGGGGACGGATGTGGACCAGCCGCGCAATCTTGCAAAATCGGTCACGGTCGAATGATTGTGAACCTGTACAGGTGGCGATGCGCCTCCAGGAAAGCGGTACCCCTTGTCTGGATCCGAAGCCCGGATGAAACCAGATGACCATTGTTTGCTGCAATTGCGAAACTCGGTAGCGGTTACGAGCGGGTCTTTCGCTGCCTCGCCGGTGGAGATTGCTGAAGGAAGCAGTGTCCGTGCCGAAAGTTCGAGTTGCTGTTCAAGAAAGCCATCGGCGAGAATGGTCCACGAAGGATCGCAGGTCGCATGCGCTACGCCGACCAGGCTCTCAGCACGGGCAGCCTTGGTACTTGATCAGAAGGAGGTGAGCCGCCATATTCCGGCCCGGCCAATTCAGCGGCCCATCCCATGCATGAGGCCGGTTCGGCCGAATGGACGACCATTTTTTTTATTTGCTAGGTGTGCGCCCCGGGGAGGAATCTCCGAGGGAGCTCCCATGTTCTTGGAGATGTTTATGAATGATTCGCGCATTCCCGAACCGGTCTTGACGGCTATGTCCCAGGGAACCCACATCGTCCGCGCTTATCGCGAGCACCTTGGGTATTCGATCGAGGACCTGGCGGTCGCGTGCGGGCTGGCCGCTGAGGAAATCCAAAACATCGAGCGAGGTCTGAGGTACAGCAAGGGCTATCGGGATCGGATAGCGAAATCGCTTTCCATACCTGTGGGAATTCTTGAGTCGGAGTTGGACATTTCGGACGCCGCCTGATCATTCGGATGATCTGCAATGGGTGGACTAGCTGTTGTGATGTGAAGCTTGCGGCTGATGTCGACGCTTGATTCGATTGGATGCGAATGCCTTCTGGCGCAGCTCGCCGAACAACAAAGCGATATAGCCGCCCGAAGTGCTACGAAACGTGCACGACGGCATCGGCTCGCGACGAAGGATCGTAACGGCGAACTCTTCCTAGTTCGGCAAGGCGATGCTGGCTTGAGCATCAACTCGGCCTACGAGAGTGGCTACTCCTAGGCTGAATCGTCCAACATGGCGAAGTCGCGCCGCTCTGAAAGTAACATGGCGGCATCCTGACGTTTCCGGGTTGACTATGGCCGTTCGAACCACGAAAAGGGGCCTTTCTTCGTGAGTGGCGTGCGCCGGCAGTCTGACCCCCAAGCCCCCCGCCCAGGCTGCCGGCGCGCTTCTAGAAAGATCGAAGTAGGCACTCGCTTGCGCTCTGCCCGCTGACACCTTGTGGTTCCTCCTGCGGGCCCTGCGGACCACCATGGGTGTCGCCAGTTCTGGTGGTCACGCGCGTCCATTTGCGATCTCGTTCAGTGAGTGCACCGCAAGCACCCTCTCTGCTAGCCTGAAAAATTCATGGGGGTTGGTGGATGTGGCGCAAGCCGTTGAATGACGTAGGATTCGGTTGCTTAACCCGATCCGAACCATTTCCCGGAGACCACACCCACCATGAACGATCTTGCGCTGCCGCTGAGTGGTTTGTCATCAGTCGGCGGCAAGTCCGTCGTCGCCCGTTTCGACGGCGGCATGCTGTCGTCCAACAGCGGCGTTCTGGCCTTGGCCGAGGTGGAAAAGCGGTTGCGGGTGGCCGAGCGTCTGGCGCGTTGCATCGACGATCCGCGCTGCCCGGACCAGGTTGTCCACAGCCTGGCGGACATGATCGCGCTTTCGCATGAAGATGATCGCCGCCGGCTACGAGGACGGCAACGACGCCAACCGGCTGCGCCGCGATCCGGTCTTCAAGATGGCCC
>NZ_JAMYMR010000061.1:0-21396 GCF_040318635.1 Mesorhizobium sp. M1066 | reverse complement strand
GGAACACCACGATCGACGGCACGCCGACCTGACGGGCAAGCAGGATGTGCTCGCGGGTCTGCGGCATCGGGCCGTCGGCAGCCGAAACAACCAGGATCGCGCCGTCCATCTGCGCGGCACCGGTGATCATGTTCTTCACATAGTCGGCGTGGCCGGGGCAGTCGACGTGAGCGTAGTGGCGGGCAGCCGTCTCGTATTCGACGTGTGCCGTCGAGATCGTGATGCCGCGCGCCTTTTCTTCAGGGGCGGCGTCGATCTGGTCGTAGCGCTTGTATTCGCCAAAATACTTGGTGATCGCCGCCGTCAGCGACGTCTTGCCATGGTCGACGTGGCCAATCGTGCCGATGTTCACGTGAGGCTTGTTACGCTCGAATTTACCTTTGGCCATAATCGTTCTCCGTCTATTCTACCCGCTTGGGGGAAATTGTTATTCGCTCTTCAGATCCGGCACCGCGCAAGGGACGCGACGCCGGTGGCTAAGGAACCCTTACGCGTATTTCTTCTGGACTTCCTGGGCCACTGCGGTCGGAACCGGCTCGTAGTGATCGAACTGCATGGTGTAGGCCGCACGGCCCTGGCTCATCGAGCGCAGGTTGTCGACATACTTGAACATGTTTGCGAGCGGCACCATCGCGTTGATGACAACGGCAACGCCGCGCGCTTCCTGACCCTGAATCTGGCCACGACGACCGTTCAGATCGCCGATGACGCTGCCGACGTAGTCTTCCGGCGTCACCACTTCGACCTTCATGATCGGCTCCAGCAGCTGCACGCCAAGCTTGGGCGCTGCTTCACGGAAGCAGGCGCGGCCGGCGATTTCGAAGGCCAGAACGCTGGAGTCGACATCGTGGTAGGCGCCGTCAATCAGGGTCGCCTTAACGCCGATCATCGGGAAGCCCGCGAACGGACCCGAGGTCATGACGCTGTTGATGCCCTTTTCGACACCCGGGATGTATTCCTTCGGCACGGCGCCGCCGACGATCTTGGTCTCGAACTCGAACTCGCTGCTGTCCGGGTTCGGCTCGAAGACGATCTTGACGCGAGCGAACTGACCGGTACCGCCGGTCTGCTTCTTGTGCGTGTAATCCTGTTCGTGCCTGCGGGTGATCGTCTCGCGATAAGCCACCTGCGGTGCGCCGACATTGGCCTCGACCTTGAACTCGCGACGCATACGGTCGACGATGATGTCGAGGTGAAGTTCGCCCATGCCGGAAATGATGGTCTGGCCGCTTTCCTCGTCGGTCTTGACGCGGAAGGACGGATCCTCGGCGGCCAGGCGGTGAAGGGCGAGGCCCATCTTTTCCTGGTCGTTCTTGGTCTTCGGCTCGATGGCGATCTGGATGACCGGATCGGGGAATTCCATGCGCTCGAGAATGACCGGATGCAGCGGATCGCTCAGCGTGTCGCCGGTGGTCGTGTCCTTGAGACCGGCAAGAGCAACGATGTCGCCGGCAAAAGCCTCTTCGACGTCGGCGCGCGAGTTCGCATGCATCTGCAGCATGCGGCCGATGCGCTCTTTCTTGCCCTTCACGGTGTTGTCGACCGAGATGCCCTTGGTGAGCTTGCCCGAATAGATGCGGGCAAAGGTCAGCGAACCGACGAACGGGTCGTTCATGATCTTGAAGGCGAGCATCGACAGAGGCTCGTTGTCGTCGGCGTGACGCTCGATCTCGGCGTCGGTCTTGGCATCGACGCCCTTGATGGCGGGAACATCGGCCGGCGACGGCAGATATTCGACGACGGCGTCGAGCAGCGGCTGCACGCCCTTGTTCTTGAAGGCCGAGCCACAGAACATCGGGTAGAACTTCACCGCGATGGTGCCCTTGCGGATCAGCGCACGGATCTCGTCATTCGACGGCATCTTGCCTTCGAGGTAATTCTCAAGCGCCGTCTCGTCCATTTCGACGGCGGCCTCGATCATCTTCTCGCGGTATTCTTCGGCACGAGCCTTGAGGTCGTCCGGGATCTCGACGACATCCCAGGCAGCGCCCAGCGTCTCGTCGCGCCAGACCAGCGCATTCATCTCGACGAGGTCGACGACACCCTTGAACTCGGTCTCGGCGCCGATCGGCAGCTGCATGACAACGGCATGCGCGCCGAGGCGCGAACCGATCATCTCGACCGAGCGATAGAAGTCGGCGCCGATCTTGTCCATCTTGTTGCAGAAGATCATGCGCGGAACGCGATACTTGTCGGCCTGGCGCCAGACGGTCTCGGTCTGCGGCTCAACGCCGGCATTGGCATCGAGCAGCGCGATGGCGCCGTCGAGCACGCGCAGCGAACGCTCGACTTCGATGGTGAAGTCGACGTGGCCGGGGGTGTCGATGATGTTGAAGCGGTGCATCTTGCCGTCACGAGCCTTCCAGAAGGTCGTGGTCGCGGCGGACGTGATGGTGATGCCGCGCTCCTGCTCCTGCTCCATCCAATCCATGGTGGCAGCGCCGTCGTGGACTTCGCCGATCTTGTGCGACTTGCCCGTGTAGTAGAGGACACGCTCGGTGGTCGTCGTCTTGCCGGCGTCAATATGCGCCATGATACCGAAATTGCGGTAGTCTTCGATTTTGTATTCGCGGGCCATCGTAGCTGCCTCTCAGTCTCGTTCGCGCTTTACCAGCGGTAGTGCGCGAAAGCGCGGTTGGCTTCAGCCATCTTGTGGGTGTCTTCACGCTTCTTGACAGCCGTGCCGCGGTTGTTGGCCGCATCCATCAGCTCGCCGGAGAGGCGGTCGACCATCGTGGTCTCGTTGCGATTGCGGGCCGCCGCGATCAGCCAGCGAATGGCCAATGCCTGGCGGCGCTCGGGGCGCACGTCGACCGGAACCTGGTAGGTGGCGCCACCGACACGACGCGAACGCACTTCAACATGCGGCGCGACATTGTCGAGCGCCTGATGGAAGACGGTGACCGGCTCCTGCTTGGTCTTCGACTGAACCTGGTCGAGCGCGCCGTAGACGATGGTCTCGGCGACCGACTTCTTGCCGTCATACATGACGGCGTTCATGAACTTGGTGACGATCAGATCGCCGAACTTCGGGTCCGGATTGATCTCACGCTTTTCTGCACTGTGACGACGCGACATGGCTTTTGTCTCTCAATCTCATAGCCCGACGCACTCAAGAAGCGCCAAGGCCGGAAAATCTTACTTCGGACGCCCCTTACTTCGGACGCTTGGCGCCGTACTTCGAACGGCGCTGCTTGCGGTTCTTCACACCCTGCGTGTCGAGCACGCCGCGGATGATGTGGTAGCGAACGCCCGGAAGATCCTTGACGCGGCCGCCGCGGATCATGACCACGGAGTGTTCCTGAAGGTTGTGGCCTTCGCCGGGGATGTACCCGATCACTTCAAAACCATTGGTCAGGCGGATCTTGGCCACCTTGCGCAGCGCCGAGTTCGGCTTCTTCGGCGTCGTTGTATAGACGCGCGTGCAGACGCCCCGCTTCTGCGGGTTCTGCTGCATGGCCGGGACCTTGTTGCGCTTCACCGGCGCAATGCGCGGCTTGCGGATCAGCTGGTTGACGGTAGGCATTAAACCCTCTTGTCTCTCAATTCCGTGTCTCGCCCGGTCAGGGCCGCTCAAAGCGTCATTTCCATACGCAAATTCGGGCCATAAACCGCGCCTCGCGGTCTTGCCCGAACAAAAGGCAGAGGAAGCGGAAGCCGCTTCGTGCACGCCGGAAATGTCTTTTCGCTCGTAAAACGAACCCTGTTTGAGGCAAACTCCAAAGCGTGTCGCTTCGGAAGGGAGAGCCTCACATCGGTTCTGACTGGGCGGCTTCTACTCGTAAGACTGCGGACCGTCAAGCCCGGAGCACCAAATATTGCGCGCCGACCAAGGCTTGGCAGCCATGCGAAAACCGCATGTAATTTTCTTTCGCATTTTTGCAAGAGCGAGGAAGAAAGTGACAAGCCTCAGGCAAAGTGAATGGGTTTGCGCTGTTGCGCGGCCTTGCTTCATGCGAAAAGGCCGCATGAGCAGTCAAACCCCCCTCGCCCGCCCACCCGCTGCCAAGAGGAATCGGCCCGTGAACGACAACGAAGAACGCCCGGTCACCATCATCACCGGCCGGGTGTGGAAGAAAAAAGGCGGCAAACCGGAAGGCGTCCACGTCATGCTGGTCGCGCCCGACGACGATTCGGCGGTGCGCCGGGCACTCGAATCGCTTGCCGCCGAAGGGTACGCCGAGGCGGAGCTCGACCAGATCGGCGACATGGACGGCATCCCCGACGAAGAGCCGCATATTTCCGCCTTCCAGGGCGCGCTCGAAGGCGAAGTGTCGATCGTTACCTTCGACGTGCCGATCTGACCCCGACCTCTCGGTCCAGCTTTCGAATCGGCTACAGAGACGAATCGGCGACCGAGGCCTTCGCAGCCGACAAAAATGTGCACTGCCGCTCGAGGAAGGCTGAGCTTGGCTGCTCGGCTTCGGCTTGCCCGGGGCAAGTGTTCTGATAAGAAACCATCACCATCATCAAACAGACGGAGCGGCCGTGTCCCAGCCCATCAAGATAGGCATCGTCGGCATCGGCAAGATCGTCCGCGACCAGCACCTGCCGGCCCTGGCGAAGGATCAGGACTATCGCCTCATCGCGGCCGCAAGCCGGCATGGCAAGGTGGATGACATCCCCAATTTCCCTGATATCGAAGCCATGCTCGATGCCGTGCCCGAACTCGAGGCCGTATCGCTCTGCATGCCGCCCCAGTTCCGCTACGACGCGGCGCGCACCGCGCTGATGGCGAAGAAACATGTCTTCCTGGAGAAGCCGCCTGGCGCCACTGTCAGCGAGGTCGAGGACCTCAAGACATTGGCCGCGCAGAACGGCGTCTCGCTGTTCGCCAGCTGGCACTCGCGCTATGCGCCGGCGGTCGAGGCCGCGCGTGCTTTTCTAAGTTCAGCCCGCATCCGCTCGGCCGCCATCAACTGGAAGGAAGATGTGCGCCGCTGGCACCCGAACCAGGAATGGATCTGGGCTCCCGGCGGCTTCGGCGTCTTCGATCCCGGCATCAACGCGCTGTCGATCGCGACCCACATCCTGCCGGCGATGTTCATCACCTCGGCGGTGCTGGATTTTCCCGAAAACCGCGCCTCCCCGGTTGCCGCGCGCGTCACATTCCGCACCTCGAATGGATTGCCGGTGACGATGGATCTCGACTGGCTGCAGACCGGCCCGCAAAGCTGGGACATCCTGGCCGAGACCGACAAGGGCGCCATGGTGCTGTCGGGCGGCGGGTCGAAGCTCGCCATCGACGGCAAGGTAGTTCATGACGAGCCGGAGGCCGAGTACCCGATGCTCTACAAGCGCTTCGCCGAGATCGTGCGTGCCGGGACCTCAGATGTCGACCTCGCGCCCCTGCAGCATGTCGCCGACGCCTTCATGCTCGGCAAGCGCAACGTGGTCGAGGCGTTCTTCGATTGAACAGGGACGGCTTGGCTGTTCGCCGATCGGCCGTCACTCCACGATCGCAATGGCAAAGCCGTCATAGCCCTTGGCGCCAACGGTCTGGATGGCGGTGCCGTCCAGACGCTTCTCGCTGCCGATGAACGAGAATGCGGCGCGTGCCCCTTCGACATTGGCGTCGCGGCCATCTTCATTCACCACGGCACCGTCGCGTATGACGTTGTCGCAGACGATGACGGTTCCGGGCCGCGCCAACCGCATGGCCCAGGATAGGTAGTGCGGATTGTTCGGCTTGTCGGCATCGATGAAGATGAAGTCGAATGGACCGGCATGCTCGGCGCCAAGTGCTGCAAGCGACTGAAGCGCCGGACCGACCCGCAGTTCCACCCGCTCCAAGACGCCTGCCCGCTCGAAATTCGATCGCGCGACAGCGGCATGGTGCGGATCGAGTTCAAGCGTCACGATCTTGCCGTCGGCAGGCAGTGCGCGCGCCATCCAGATGGTCGAATAGCCGCCCAGCGTGCCGATTTCGAGAACCTTCTTGGCTCCCCGCATCCGCGCAAGAAGGGAAAGCAACTTGCCCTGCGCCGGCGACACGTCGATCGCCGGCAGGCCCTGATCGTGGTTGGCCGCCAGAACGGCATCAAGCACGGGGTCCGCCTCAAACAGGGAACCGACGATGTAGTCGTCGACTGCCGCCCAGCTTCTTTTGCTCATCGTTTTCTTCTCCGATCCAATTGGAGACCTAAACGCGAAAAGGGGCCATTCGGCCCCTTTTCCTCTTCTCTTTCCGTCCGCTTACTGCGCGGCGGTTGTCATGTCGGCCAGCATCGGCTCGGCGACTTCCACACCCGAGGCCTTGCGGCGCTCGTCGATGATCAGTTCGTCGCGCGAGGTGGCGATGCGCCGGATCTGGCTCATCGTGCCGCCGGTACCGGCCGGGATCAGCCGGCCGACGATGACGTTTTCCTTCAAGCCCTGCAGCATGTCGGTCTTGCCGGCAACAGCAGCTTCCGTCAGCACTCGGGTCGTCTCCTGGAAGGAGGCGGCCGAGATGAAGGACGGCGTCTGCAGCGATGCCTTGGTGATGCCGAGCAGCACCGGCAGGCCTTCGGCCGGCTTCTTGCCGTCCTCGACCAGACGCTCGTTGACTTCTTCCAGTTCGATCACGTCGACATGATCGCCCGGGATGTAGGTCGAGTCGCCCTGCACCGTGATCTCGACCTTCTGCAGCATCTGGCGAACGATCACCTCGATGTGCTTGTCGTTGATCGACACGCCCTGCAGACGATAGACTTCCTGGATCTCGTTGACGAGGTAGGAAGCAAGTGCCTCCACGCCCTTGATCGCCAGGATGTCGTGCGGCGCCGGATTGCCGTCGAGGATGTAGTCGCCCTTCTCGATGACGTCGCCGTCCTGGAGATGGAACGGCTTGCCCTTCGGGATCAGGTATTCGACCGGCTCAAGCGTCGAGTCATGCGGCTCGATGATGATGCGACGCTTGTTCTTGTAGTCGCGGCCGAAGCGGATCGTGCCGTCGATCTCGGCGATTATGGCGTGATCCTTCGGACGACGTGCCTCGAACAACTCGGCAACACGCGGCAGACCGCCGGTGATGTCCTTGGTCTTGGCGCTTTCCATCGGAATACGCGCCAGCACGTCGCCGGGACGAACCTGCGAACCCGGCTCGACCGAAAGAATGGCCTCGACCGAGAGCAGGAAGCGGGCGTCGCCGCCTTTCGACAGCTTGCCGACCTTGCCCTTGGCGTCCTGGATCGCAATCGCCGGCTTCAGGTCGTTGCCGCGTGGCGTCGAGCGCCAGTCGATGACCTCACGCTTGGTGATGCCGGTCGACTCGTCGGCCGTTTCCTGAACGGAAATGCCGTCGACCAGATCCTCGTACGACACCCTGCCCTCGATTTCGGTGAGGACTGGACGGGTATAGGGATCCCACTCGGCGATACGCTGGCCGCGCTTCACCTTGTCACCATCGTCCACGAAGATGCGCGAACCATAGGTGAGACGGTGCGAGGCGCGCTCCTTGCCGGCTTCGTCGAGGATCAGCACCGCCATGTTGCGGCCCATGACCATCTGCTGGCCGTCGGAGTTGCGCACCACGTTGCGGTTGCGGATCTCGACCTTGCCCTCATACGAGGCTTCAAGGAACGAGCTGTCCACGACCTGCGCGGTACCGCCCATGTGGAAGGTACGCATGGTGAGCTGGGTACCCGGCTCGCCGATCGACTGCGCCGCGATGACGCCGACGGCTTCACCCTGGTTGACCGGGGTGCCGCGGGCCAGATCGCGACCGTAGCAGACCGCGCAGACGCCAACCCTGACTTCGCAAGTCAGTGCCGAGCGGATGCGGACCGACTGGACGCCGGCCTTTTCGATCTGTTCCACGTCACGCTCGTCCATCAGCGTTCCGGCCTTGACCAGGATCTCGCCCGACACCGGATGGGTGATGTCGTCGAGCGACGTACGGCCCAGCACGCGCTGGCCGACCGAAGCGACGACCTGACCGGCATCGACGATCGGCTGCATGGTGAGGCCCTTGTCGGTGCCGCAGTCGACGGAGTTGACGATGCAGTCCTGCGCCACGTCGACCAGACGACGGGTGAGGTAACCCGAGTTCGCCGTCTTCAAGGCGGTGTCGGCCAGACCCTTGCGGGCGCCGTGGGTCGAGTTGAAGTACTCGAGCACGGTCAGGCCTTCCTTGAAGTTCGAGATGATCGGCGTCTCGATGATTTCACCCGACGGCTTGGCCATAAGGCCGCGCATGCCGGCGAGCTGACGCATCTGGGTGGGCGAGCCACGCGCACCGGAGTGCGACATCATGTAGATCGAGTTCATCGGCTTCTGACGGCCATTGTCCTCGAACTCGACCGCCTTGATGCGGGCCATCATCTCGTCGGCGACCTTTTCCGAGCACTTGGCCCAGGCGTCGACGACCTTGTTATACTTCTCGCCCTGCGTGATCAGACCGTCATTGTACTGCTGCTCGTATTCCTTGGCCAAAGCCTCGGTGTCGGAGACCAGCTTGATCTTGGCATCCGGGATCAGCATGTCGTCCTTGCCGAACGAAATGCCGGCACGGCAGGCATGGCTGAAGCCGAGCGCCATGATGCGATCGCAGAAAATGACCGTCTCCTTCTGACCGCAATGGCGGTAGACGGTGTCGATCATCTTGGAGATGTTCTTCTTGGTCATCTCCTGGTTGGCGGTCTCGTAAGGCACGTTGACGTTCTTCGGCAGAAGCTCGCCGATGATCATGCGGCCAGGCGTGGTGTCATGGATCTTCGACACGACCTTGCCTTCGGCGTCGACCGTACGGAAACGACCCTTGATCTTGGAGTGCAGCGTCACCGCCTTGGTCTCGAGCGCGTGCTGGAGTTCGCCCATATCGGCAAACACCATGCCTTCGCCCGGCTCGTTCTGGTTGACGATCGAGAGATAGTAGAGACCCAGAACCATGTCCTGCGACGGCACGATGATCGGCGCGCCGGAAGCCGGGTGCAGGATGTTGTTGGTCGACATCATCAGCACGCGGGCTTCGAGCTGCGCTTCCAGCGACAGCGGAACGTGAACGGCCATCTGGTCGCCGTCGAAGTCGGCGTTGAAGGCCGTGCAGACCAGCGGGTGCAACTGGATCGCCTTGCCTTCGATCAGGATCGGCTCGAACGCCTGGATGCCGAGACGGTGCAGCGTCGGCGCGCGGTTCAACAGCACCGGATGCTCGCGGATGACCTCGTCGAGGATATCCCAGACTTCCGGACGTTCCTTCTCGACCAGCTTCTTCGCCTGCTTGACCGTCGAGGAGTAACCCTTGGCGTCGAGACGGGCATAGATGAAGGGCTTGAACAGTTCGAGCGCCATCTTCTTTGGCAGGCCGCACTGGTGCAGCTTGAGCTCCGGACCGGTCACGATGACCGAGCGGCCGGAATAGTCGACGCGCTTGCCGAGCAGGTTCTGACGGAACCGGCCCTGCTTGCCCTTGAGCATGTCGGACAGCGACTTCAGCGGGCGCTTGTTGGCGCCGGTGATGACACGGCCGCGACGGCCGTTGTCGAACAGCGCATCGACGGCTTCCTGCAGCATGCGCTTTTCATTGCGCACGATGATGCCGGGGGCGCGCAGCTCGATCAGCCGCTTCAGACGATTGTTGCGGTTGATGACGCGGCGATAGAGGTCGTTCAGATCCGACGTGGCGAAGCGTCCACCATCCAGAGGAACCAGCGGACGCAGGTCCGGCGGGATCACCGGAACCACCTTCATGATCATCCATTCCGGACGGTTGCCGGATTCCATGAAGTTCTCGACGACCTTGAGCCGCTTCAGATACTTCTTCTGCTTCAGCTCGGAGGTGGTCGAAGCCAGTTCCGAACGCAGGTCGCCGGCGATCTTCTCCAGGTCCATGCCGGCCAGAAGGTCGTGAATGGCCTCGGCGCCGATCATGGCGGTGAACGAATCCTCGCCATACTCGTCGACGGCGATCATGTACTCTTCCTCGCTGAGCAGCTGGTGCTCCTTCAGCGCGGTGAGGCCAGGTTCAGTGACGATGTAGTTCTCGAAGTAGAGGACGCGCTCGATGTCCTTCAGGGTCATGTCGAGCAGCGTGCCGATGCGCGACGGCAGCGACTTCAGGAACCAGATATGGGCGACCGGTGCCGCCAGTTCGATATGGCCCATGCGCTCGCGGCGAACGCGCGACAGCGTGACTTCGACGCCGCACTTCTCGCAGATGACGCCCTTGTACTTCATGCGCTTGTACTTGCCGCACAGGCACTCATAGTCCTTGATCGGGCCAAAAATGCGCGCGCAGAACAGACCGTCACGCTCCGGCTTGAAGGTGCGGTAGTTGATGGTCTCCGGCTTCTTGATCTCGCCGAAAGACCAGGACAGAATCTTCTCAGGGCTGGCAAGCGATATCCGGATGGAATCGAACACCTGCGCAGGCGCCTGCGGATTGAAGAGATTCATGACCTCTTGGTTCATGCCGTTCTCCTTTTCGGGATCCTCGAAGACCCCTTGCATCTAGTCGCGAGCCAAACGCCCGCCGTCGTGTGTCGGCCACCGGCCGAAGAATTTGGTGCGCTCGGTCGCGATTTCCGCGACCGAGCGTCTTGTTTACTCGGCCGCGTCGGGCAGCCGGACAGGGTTGTCGTCGAGCTTGGTGTTCTCCAGCTCGACATTGAGGCCGAGAGACCGCATTTCCTTGACGAGAACGTTGAAGCTCTCGGGGATACCGGCCTCGAAGGTGTCGTCGCCTCTGACGATCGCCTCGTAGACCTTGGTACGGCCGGCGACGTCGTCGGACTTCACCGTCAGCATTTCCTGCAGCGTGTAGGCGGCGCCGTATGCTTCGAGCGCCCAGACCTCCATCTCGCCGAAGCGCTGGCCACCGAACTGCGCCTTGCCGCCCAGCGGCTGCTGGGTGACGAGCGAGTACGGACCGATCGAACGCGCGTGGATCTTGTCGTCCACGAGATGGTGAAGCTTGAGCATATATATGTAGCCCATCGTCACCTTGCGATCGAACGGCTCGCCGGTGCGTCCGTCATAGAGCTGCGACTGACCGCTGGTGTGCAGGCCCGCCTGCTCCAGCATGATGTTGATGTCAGCCTCGTGCGCGCCGTCGAACACCGGGGTCGCGATCGAGACGCCGCGGCGCATCTGCTCGCTGAGGCGAACGATGCTCTCGTCGTCATAGTCACGAACCGGCTCGTTGCGGTCGTTGGCCGGGATGAAGCTCTCGAGCGTCTTGCGCAGCGGCTTGATGTCGCCGGCTGCCTTGTACGTGTCGATCAGCTCGCCGATCTTCCTGCCCATGCCCGCGCATGCCCAGCCCAGATGCGTTTCCAGGATCTGGCCGACATTCATGCGGCTCGGCACACCCAGCGGGTTGAGCACGATATCGGCATGCGTGCCGTCCTCGAGGAAAGGCATGTCCTCGACCGGAACGATCCGCGACACGACACCCTTGTTGCCGTGACGGCCGGCCATCTTGTCGCCGGGCTGCATCTTGCGCTTCACGGCCACGAAGACCTTGACCATCTTCATGACGCCCGGAGGCATTTCGTCGCCGCGCTGGACCTTCTCGACCTTGTCCATAAAACGCTGTTCGAGCGCCTTCTTGGAATCGTCGTACTGGCCACGCAGCGCTTCCAGTTCGCTCTGGAGCTTTTCGTTCTCCACGGCAAACTGCCACCACTGCGAACGCGGATACTCGTCGAGCATATCCTTGGAAAGCGTCGAGCCCTTCTTGAAGCCCTTCGGTCCGGCGATCGCTTCCTTGCCGACGAGCACGTCGGAAAGACGCGCGTAGACGTTACGGTCCAGAATGGCCTGCTCGTCGTCGCGGTCCTTGGCCAGGCGTTCGATCTCCTCGCGCTCGATCGCCATGGCGCGCTCGTCCTTCTCCACACCGTGGCGATTGAACACGCGCACCTCGACGACGGTGCCGAAGGTGCCCGGAGGCATGCGCATCGAGGTGTCGCGCACATCGGATGCCTTTTCGCCGAAGATGGCGCGCAGAAGCTTTTCTTCCGGCGTCATCGGGCTTTCGCCCTTCGGCGTGATCTTGCCGACCAGGATGTCGCCCGGCTGAACTTCGGCTCCGATGTAGACGATGCCGGCTTCGTCGAGGTTCTTCAGCGCTTCTTCCGAGACATTGGGAATGTCACGCGTGATTTCCTCCGGCCCGAGCTTGGTATCGCGCGCCATGACCTCGAACTCCTCGATGTGGATCGAGGTGAAGACGTCATCGGCGACGATGCGTTCGGACAGGAGGATCGAGTCCTCGTAGTTATAGCCGTTCCACGGCATGAACGCGACCAGCACGTTGCGGCCGAGCGCCAGATCGCCGAGCTCGGTCGACGGACCGTCGGCGATGATGTCGCCCTTGTTGACCCGGTCGCCCATGCGAACCAGCGGACGCTGGTTGATGCAGGTGTTCTGGTTCGAACGCTGGAACTTCATCAGCCGGTAGATATCGACGCCGGACTTGCCCGGATCGAGATCTTCGGTGGCGCGGATAACGATACGCGTCGCATCCACCTGGTCGACGATGCCGCCGCGGCGGGCGCCGATGGCGGCGCCTGAGTCACGGGCGACGATCGGCTCCATGCCGGTGCCGACGAACGGCGCCTCGGCGCGCACCAGTGGCACGGCCTGACGCTGCATGTTCGAGCCCATCAGAGCGCGGTTGGCGTCGTCGTTTTCCAGGAACGGGATCAGGGCCGCGGCCACCGACACCATCTGCTTGGGCGACACGTCCATCAGATCGACGTTTTCGCGCGGCGCCATCATCACTTCGCCGGCACTGCGGCAAATGACGAATTCGTCGACGAAACCACCGTTCTTGTCGAGCTCGGCGTTGGCCTGCGCGACGTGGTGCTTGGCCTCTTCCATCGCCGAGAGATAGACGACGTCATTGGTCAGCTTGCCGTCGACGATCTTGCGGTACGGGCTCTCGATGAAGCCGTACTTGTTGACGCGTGCGAAGGTGGCCAACGAGTTGATCAGACCGATATTCGGGCCTTCCGGCGTCTCGATCGGGCAGATGCGGCCGTAATGCGTCGGGTGCACGTCGCGCACTTCGAAGCCGGCGCGCTCGCGGGTCAGACCGCCCGGTCCAAGCGCCGAGAGGCGGCGCTTGTGGGTGATCTCCGACAGCGGGTTGGTCTGATCCATGAACTGCGACAGCTGCGAGGAACCGAAGAACTCGCGCACGGCGGCAGCCGCCGGCTTGGCGTTGATCAGGTCCTGCGGCATGACCGTGTCGATCTCGATCGAGGACATACGCTCCTTGATCGCGCGTTCCATGCGCAGCAGGCCGACGCGGTACTGGTTTTCCATCAGCTCGCCGACCGAACGCACGCGGCGGTTGCCGAGATTGTCGATGTCGTCGATCTCGCCCTTGCCGTCGCGCAGTTCGACCAGCGTCCTGACCACGGCCAGGATGTCGTCCTTGCGCAGCACACGCACGGTGTCCTCGGCCTTGAGTTCGAGGCGCATGTTCATCTTGACGCGGCCAACGGCCGACAGATCGTAACGCTCACTGTCGAAGAACAGCGAGTTGAACATGGCTTCGGCGGTTTCGAGCGTCGGCGGCTCGCCGGGGCGCATGACACGATAGATGTCGAACAGCGCGTCCTGGCGGCTCTCGTTCTTGTCGACGTTGAGCGTGTTGCGGATATAAGCGCCGACATTGACGTGGTCGATGTCGAGAACCTTGATCTCGTCTTCGCCGGTGCCGAGCAGAACCTTCAGCGTCTTCTCGTCGATCTCGTCGCCGGCCTCGAGGAAGATCTCGCCGGTGGCGTAGTTGACGATGTCCTCGGCCAGATAGTTGCCGAGCAGGTCCTCGTCGGTCGCCTTGATCGCCTTGAGACCCTTTTCGCCAAGCGCCCGAGCCTGGCGTGCGGTGATCTTCTTGCCGGCTTCGACGACGACTTCGCCGGTATCGGCATCGACCAGGTCGCCGACGGCCTTGAGGCCGCGGAAACGCTCGACGTTGAACGGAATGCGCCAATGGTCGCCGGCGCGCTTGTAGGTGATCTTGTTGTAGAAGGTCGACAGTATCTCTTCGCCGTCCATGCCGAGCGCCATCAGCAGCGACGTCACCGGAATCTTGCGGCGGCGATCGATGCGGGCGTGCACGACGTCCTTGGAATCGAACTCGATATCGAGCCACGAGCCACGATAGGGAATGACGCGCGCGGCAAACAGAAGCTTGCCCGACGAGTGCGACTTGCCCTTGTCATGGTCGAAGAAGACGCCCGGCGAACGGTGCATCTGCGAAACGATGACGCGCTCGGTGCCGTTGACGATGAAGGTGCCGTTCAGCGTCATGAGCGGCATGTCGCCCATGTAGACGTCCTGCTCCTTGATGTCCTTGATGGACTTGGCGCCGGTATCCTCGTCGATATCGAACACGATGAGGCGCAGCGTCACCTTGAGCGGCGCGGCATAGGTGAGATCGCGCTGACGGCATTCGTCAACGTCGAATTTCGGTCCTTCGAACTCATACTTCACGAACTCCAGCATCGAGGAGCCGGAAAAATCGGAGATCGGGAAGACCGACTTGAAAACGGCCTGCAGTCCCTCGTCCGGACGCCCACCCTTGGGCTCCGCCACCATCAGGAACTGGTCATAGGATGCCTTCTGAACCTCGATCAGGTTCGGCATCTCCGCAACTTCCGGAATCTTTCCGAAGAACTTGCGTACGCGTCTGCGGCCATTGAAAGTCTGGGTCTGGGCCATCGTCGCTCCTTAGCTCTAAACTCGGGACGAGCCTCGCCGCGGCTCGCCTTGCATGCTGGGCCACCTTGGCGGCAACCCTCTGTCTGTTTTCCCGGCGCCTGTCGGCGGCCGGCTAGAACGGGAGAAAACCCGTTTCCTGAAGGCCGGTTTTCGGCCCTCAGGAAAGAGGTTCTCGTAGATCTCGCGTTGCGCGCTCTCCCTTCGGGCGAAGGGAGTGGCGGACGGCGCGAGGCCGTCCGCCGCTTTAACGCTTACTTCAGTTCGACCTTGGCGCCGGCTGCTTCCAGCTGGGCTTTGAACTTGTCAGCGTCGGCCTTGGAAACGGCTTCCTTGACCGGCTTCGGAGCCGCTTCGACCAGATCCTTGGCTTCCTTGAGGCCAAGACCGGTGATGGCGCGGACTTCCTTGATGACGTTGATCTTCTGAGCGCCTGCCTCGGTGAGGACGACGTCGAATTCCGTCTTTTCCTCGACCGGAGCAGCTGCGGCCGCACCACCACCAGCGGCGGCAACAGCCACCGGAGCAGCGGCGGAAACGCCCCACTTTTCTTCCAGAAGCTTCGACAGCTCGGCCGCCTCGAGGACGGTCAGCTTCGAAAGGTCGTCTACGATCTTTGCGAGATCAGCCATTGTTGTGTTCCTTCATAAGGTTCGAACGTGTGTTTGTGATAGCGAGGAACGGCCTCATGCCGCCTCGTCCTTCCGGGCGTAAGCGCCGATGACGCGCGCGACCGAGGCCGCTGGCGCATTGACGATCTGGGCGATCCGGGTTGCCGGCGTGGCGATCATGCCAACCAGCCTGGCGCGCAGCTCATCGAGCGACGGAAGTGTGGCGAGTGCCTTCACACCGTCGGCATTGAGCGAGGTGGTGCCCATTGCGCCGCCGAGAATGACGAGCTTGTCATTTCCCTTGGCGAAATCGGACGCGACCTTCGGCGCCGCAATCGGATCCTCCGAATAAGCAATCAGCGTCTGTCCCTTGAACAGCTCGATGATCGATGCGGAGTCCGTGCCCTGAAGAGCGATTTTGGCGAGACGGTTCTTCGCGACTTTGACGGTGCCACCGGCGGCGCGCATTTTCGACCGAAGGTCGTTCATTTGCGCGACGGTGATACCGGCGTAGTGGGCCACGACCACTGAACCTGCGTTCGAGAACGCACCATTCAGGCCCGTGACGAGTTCGCGTTTTTCCGCTCTGTCCACTGCCTATCTCCAGTTGACCCCAATCCTGTTAACGGGAACATCCCATTGACGAGGACAGGCGTCGGGTTGCCTTTTGTCGGCCGGGCCATCCAGTAACGGATCTCCCGAACGACGCTCGAGGATCCTGCCCCCTTTCGCCACATCGACAGTCAAGCCGGCGATGCGCAGACAAAAGGCAAACACGGTTCGAACCTTTCATTGGAGCAATCGCTCCGTTGTCCGGTCTTCACCCGTCTCATGCAGGCCCAAATCGAATTAAGGCTTCTGGGCCGCCTGCAATCTCGGACAGGATGTCCGGAAGCCTCTCGGCTTCCGGTACCGGGCCGCCGACAAGTCGGAGGCCCGGAATTCACTTGCGGATCAGGCTTTAGCGGCCGATCCAAATGTTCGTATCAGGACGCTGTGAGCGTCGCGACGTCGAGCTTGAGGCCCGGGCCCATCGTCGAGGTGACAGACACCTTCTTGACGTAGTTGCCCTTGGCGCCAGTCGGCTTTGCCTTGGTCACCGCATCGGCGAAGGCGCGGATGTTCTCTTCCAGAGCCTTGACGTCGAACGAGACCTTGCCGACGCCGGCATGGACGATGCCAGCCTTCTCGACACGGAACTCGACGGCGCCGCCCTTGGATGCCTTGACGGCGGCGGCAACGTCTGTGGTGACAGTGCCGACCTTCGGATTCGGCATCATGCCGCGCGGGCCGAGCACTTTGCCCAGACGGCCGACCAGCGGCATCATGTCCGGCGTGGCGATGCAGCGATCGAAATCGATCGTGCCCTTCTGGACGATGTCGACCAGATCCTCGGCGCCAACGATGTCGGCGCCGGCGGCGCGCGCTTCGTCGGCCTTGTCGCCACGGGCGAACACGGCGACACGCACCGAGCGGCCGGTGCCGTTCGGCAGGTTGACCACGCCGCGGACCATCTGGTCGGCATGGCGCGGGTCGACGCCGAGGTTCATGGCGACTTCGATGGTCTCATCGAACTTCACCGAGGAACGGTCCTTGAGCAGCTTCAGCGCATCACCCAGGGCATAAGCCTTGTTGGGATCGATGCCTTCGCGGGTCTTCGATACACGCTTTGCAATCTTTGCCATGATCTTAGCCCACCACTTCCAGACCCATCGAGCGGGCGGAGCCCTCGACCATGCGCATGGCCGCTTCGACGTCGTTTGCGTTCAGGTCTTTCATCTTCGCGGTGGCAATCTCGCGGACCTTGTCACGCGAAACCGTACCGGCCTTGACCTTGCCCGGCTCCTTGGAACCGGACGTCAGGTTCGCCGCCTTCTTCAGGAAGTAGCTCACCGGCGCCGTCTTCATGACGAAGGTGAAGGACTTGTCCTGATAGTAGGTGATGACTACCGGAACCGGCGATCCCTTTTCCATTTCCTGGGTCTGCGCGTTGAACGCCTTGCAGAATTCCATGATGTTGATGCCACGCTGACCAAGCGCCGGGCCGATCGGGGGAGACGGCGTAGCCGATCCCGCTTTCACCTGGAGCTTGAGCTGGCCTGCAATTTTCTTAGCCATCTCTTTTCCTGCCTTTGTCTATGCCGGTCATGCCGGCGGTTGCAGTCTGGTGGTGCGATCCATGCGGCCGGCTAAAGCCGCATTCGTCTCCCACCGTTCTCAGGCCGCGCTTCCGCGCCGCCTCCCCTGATCGCCAAACCGGCGTCAGGGATTTCGGATCAGCCCTTTTCGACCTGCCCGAATTCCAGATCGACCGGCACGGCGCGCCCGAAGATCGAAACTTCCACCTTGAGCCGCGCCCGCTCCTCGTCCACTTCCTGGACGAAACCGTTGAACGACGCGAAGGGACCATCCGAAACGCGGATCGCCTCGCCGATCTCGAACGTGACCGAGGGCTTGGGCCGCTCGACGCCTTCCTGCACCTGGTTCAGGATGCGCTGCGCTTCCGCCTCGGTGATCGGCACCGGCTTGGAGTCACCCAGGAAGCCGGTGACCTTCGGTGTGTTCTTGACCAGCGAGAACACGGCGTCGGTCAAATTGGCCTTCAGCAGCACATAGCCCGGGAAGAACTTGCGCTCGGCATCGACCTTGCGGCCGCGGCGAACTTCGACGACCTTCTCGGTCGGAACCACGATCTGGTGGATGTCGGCGGACAGGCCCTTCTGCTTGGCCTTGTTCTCGATATCCTCGGCGACCTTTTTTTCAAAGTTCGAATAGGCGTGGACGATGTACCAGCGCGCGGTCATTTCAAGACTTCTCCGTAATCGCCGGACTTAGCGTCCGATGCCCAGAATCTGTTCGACCGCAAGGCCCATGAGCTGATCGGCGGTGAAGAAAAAGATCATCGCGATCACTGCGAAGGCTAGAACCATCACGGTCGAGATCATCGTTTCGCGCCGCGACGGCCAAGTCACCTTGGCGGTCTCCGCGCGGACCTGCTGGAGAAAGACGAAAGGATTTGTGGTTTTCGAAGCCATATGCCGCTCTGTCTTCAAGACCCGTTGGCCGGGTCTCCTGGATGATCCCGCTGGCCGGGACGTGCCGCCTGAGCCCAATCTCGCGCCGAATCAGCGCAATCATTTCGCCCATGCAAATCAGACGCGTAAAGCCGGCTTCCCAGCTCCACGCGTCGCGTGTCTGTTTCGTCTACATAAAACCGATTCTTGATCCACGCAAGTGGCAAGTCTCCGCTTTATGACCAAACACCGCCTCGGAACCATCCAGTCGTTCCGTCCCGGCTATGGCGCTCTTATGCCCCAATCGACCCTATATGGCAAGCGGGTCGCCGATTTTCAAAGGCCACACCATGGAAATATCGTTTTGAAACGCCATTTCGAATGACGAAACATTGCGTTGAGTGCCATTCCAAGAAATGGCACGGGCAGCAGGGCTCGAACCTACGACCTGCGGTTTTGGAGACCGCCGCTCTACCAACTGAGCTATGCCCGTATCGTGCGCATGTCGGCGCAGAAGGCGCTTCCTAAAAGCTTCCGCACGCTCTGTAAAGAGCGGTTCGCAAGCAAACGCGCCTTAATCCCTGCGCCAGAAATCGGGATGGCTGACAACAAGGGTCGTTCGGCAACGACATAGCCGCCGAAGCTACTTCGTACCCGGTTGCTTATAGGGGCCGCCCGGCACGCCCCAGCCCCAGGCCGGCATCGGTTCCGTCTGCGGATCGCATGTCTCGCCGAGGTTGGAGTTCATCTTGGCCAGCCGCGATCCCCATTCGACATAGCCCATGAAGGCCGAACGGAATTCCGGATCGTCAGGCAGGCCGGCCGCGTCGGCTGCATCGGCCAGGAGGCTGATCCAGCGCCGGCGCTGCTCCTCCGTTAGATGCTTGCCCAGATGGTGCATGACCATCTCGCGGTGGCCGCCGAACTGCTCACTGTAAGTTTTCGGTCCGCCGAAAACCTCGCCGATGAAGGCCGCGACATGGGCGGGATGATCCGGCGACATAGTCTTGAACACCGGCCCGACGATCGGGTCCTGCGCCACCTTGTCATAGAAAGTCTGGGTCAGCCGGTTCAGGGCCTCGCTGCCGCCGGCCCATTCGTAGAGTGTCGGTATATCCTGGCTCATTCTCGATCCTCCGCCTGCCTGGCGCCGCCAGCAGCGACGATAGCGGAACAATCGGAAGCGGCTCAACCTGCCTCGATGGCCAGTTTCCGGCTCCGCCGCACACTACAATTTGGCCGGCGCGTCAGCCTCGGCATTGGCGGAAGGCCGGATCCGGCAATTCTCGGGTCTTGGCACCGCCTCGCAAATGGTGGCACCGGTCAGCGCGTCGACCGATTGCAGGCCGGTCGTCAGGCCGACCTTCAGCATCATGCCGGGTTCCAGCCGGCGCTCGACCGAGCGCCGCTCGATCGCCGCGAACAGGGCGGGACCGATCGCCATCTCCTCGAGATAGGCCTTGACCATCTGCTTTTGCCGCATCGGGTAGAGGCTAAGTCGCGCCTGACCGACAAGCCGCCTGATGCCGCCGGCAAGCATCAGCGCGCAGGCCGAATCGCACTCCACGCCCGCATCGATGCTCAGCCCGGCATAGGCGCCCTCTTTGGCCAGGCAATTCCACGCTCCCGGGTCACAGCCGACGAAATCGGTGCGGCCAACGGCGACGTCGAGCTTCTTTTCATGGATAAGCCGTCCCGCCGCCAGGGCGCTGAACAGGTCGCCTCCCCTCGAGCTGATCACGACAGGCAGTTGCCGTTTACCGAGCATGGCGAGCAGCTGGCGCAGCTTCTGCGGGGTCCGGGGAGTGATCGCGCCTTCCGCCGAGATCCATTCCGGGCAGTCTGGATTGCAGAGCGGATTGGTGCCGCGAACGACGACGAAGCGCATGTCTTCATCGCGCCGCGCCGCCTCGGCTTCGATCGCTGGCGGCGTTGGCTTGGCCGCGATCGCCGTCAGGCCATCAGGCTTGTTCCCCGGCACCTCCCGGCAATTCGCGGCCAGGCGGCCGGGCTCGCACAGGCTTGCCGCGATCAGCAGGCCAACAGCGTCCGTACTGGTGACCAGCTTCATTGCCAGCATGTCGTCGAGGGCGATCTGGTGGATTTCGCTGGCCGGGGTGCCCTTCATCGTTTCGAGCATGCTTTGTTCGATGCCCATCTGGTCCAGGTAGGCCGCCAGCTTTTTCTCCACCGCCTTGCTCATCTCGTAGGTCTTGTAGCTGCCGGCGTTCTTGCGGCTGACGATCTTTGTGTTGAGGATCTTCTTCTTGCCCCCCACGACGCGATAGGTGGTCCGGTATTGCAATTTCGTACGGATGTAGGTCGTGGTGATCTGATGGACGCCGAGATAGGCCCATTCGCCGGCCACCCGCCTGATACCGCCGGCAAACATCAGAGGACAGGCGGAATTGCACATGGCGCCATAGTCGATGACATCGCCGAAGTAGCGGGCGTCACGGTCCTGGCACCCCTTCGCACCGGGCTGGCAGCTGGAAAACACCGTCTTGCCGATGGCGATATCGAGCTTGTTCTTGCGGATCAGCCGGCCAAGCGTCAGCGCCGCCTCGACATTGCCGCCGGGAGAATCCACGACAACAGGCAGTTTCCGGCCGCCAAGCGTCTTCAGCATGCGTTTGAAGAGCGCCGGAGTTCCGGCTTCTATCGAGCCCTCGGCCGATATCCATTCCGGGCAGATCGGCTCGCACCCCGGTGCGTTGCTGCGGACAATGCCGAACCGCATCGTCGGCCCAAGATCCGGCGCCGC
This sequence comes from Mesorhizobium sp. M1066, assembly GCF_040318635.1. NCBI lineage: Bacteria > Pseudomonadati > Pseudomonadota > Alphaproteobacteria > Hyphomicrobiales > Phyllobacteriaceae > Mesorhizobium > Mesorhizobium sp. M1066. The sequence goes on along the minus strand of NZ_JAMYMR010000061.1, from coordinate 349 downwards.
ATCCGCCGCAAAGGCTAATGGGTCCGCGGCAAGCAATGCCAGCAGGCAGATCAATGCCAGCGGCCACAATGCCCGACGATGAAAATACCGCCTTGGAACCATTTGGAAAAAGCCTCTCGATGCAACCTATACTAGTCGAGGCCCGGAGCCTTGCAACAGGGTCCGAGCGACGGGGCGGCAGCCGATAGCCCGGCAAACAAAAAAGGGCGGCCCGAAGACCGCCCTGTTCTTGTCGATCCGGCGAATGCCGGCCTCGATTATTCCTTGATGGTGACGACGATGCCGGCACCGACGGTGCGGCCGCCTTCACGGATGGCGAAGCGCAGCTTCTCTTCCATGGCGATCGGCA
>NZ_JAMYMR010000060.1:0-22953 GCF_040318635.1 Mesorhizobium sp. M1066 | reverse complement strand
ATACCGCCCCCCACCGCCCCCCCTTCTAGGGGGGTTTTGTTGTGGAGGGAAGCTCGACGGAGTGGGGGTCGACCTTTAGACGCAAGGCGAGGCTTATGCTTGCGCCTAGTGCCCTTCCTATGTCCGTACGCGGCGGTTGCCAGGTGGTTCCCCCACTCCGTCTCGGCTTCGCCGAGCCACCTCTCCCCCCTCCGGAGGGAGAGGAAAGGAACCTGGCTGGGGTGGCGCTGACATCGACGAACTGTCCTTCTGCTCAATGTCTGCAAGATGTGGCGCGCCCGCCTGAGCGGAGCGCGCCACGGGCGCAGGGAGATACGCCCTATTTCTTCAGCACGGTGTTGGCCTTGGCGGCTGCGTCCTTCAAGCCCGCCTCGGGGTCGCCGCCGAGATAGATCTTCTGCATGGCGTCCGACGTGATCTGGGCGACTTCTTCCCAGCCCGGAATGACCGGCGCGAAGCGGGCGTCGGGCAGGAGCGCGGTGAACGCTGCCAGATCGGCATTGTTGACGTAGTAGTCCATCTTGGCCTCTTCCTTGTTCACCGGCAGGAAGCCTTCGCCTTGCGTGAACTTGGCGCGCTGCTCTGTGGTGAACAGGAAATCGAGCAGCTTCCAGGCTTCGTCCTTGTTCTTGGAGTTCTTGAACATGATGATGGAATCGGTCACGCCATATGTGCCGCGCGCGCCGGTCGGTCCGGCGGGAATGGCCGCCACGCCGTATTTCAGGTTCGGCGCCTCGTCCTTGATCTGGTTGGACAGGAACGGTGCGGTGATCATCATGCCGACCTTGCCCTGCTTGAACAGGTTCTGCACGTCCTCGCGGTTGTTGGAGGTGACGCCGGGTTCGGTCAGGCCTTCGTCGATCATCGACTTGTAGAGCTTGGCCGCCTCAAGCGCACCTGGCGTGCTCAGGCCCGAAGTGCCATCCTTGTTGAGGATTTCGGTACCCTGCGACCACATCGCATAATAGTAATAGACGTCGGTCTCGATCTCCTTGCCCTGCAGGCCGAAGCCGAACGTGCCGGACCCCAACGCCTTGATCTTGCGCGCATCGTCCTGCAGCTCGGTCCAGCTTGCCGGCGGCTTGGCGATGCCGGCTTTCTCGAACAGCTCCTTGTTGTAGTACATGGCGCGCGCCGAGGCCGCGATCGGCAGGCCGTAGGTCTTGCCGTCCATAATCGAGGGCGACAGGAAGGTGTCGATGAAGCGATCCTTGAAGTCGGGCTTGATGTAGCTGTCGAGCGGCTCGGCGACATCCTGCTGGACGAAGTCGATCAGCCAGCGCGTGCCGATGATCGACAGATCGGCATTGGTGCCGGCGGTGATGTCGGTGGTCAGCTTCTGCAGCAGCACATCCCACGGCACCACTTCGAACTTGACGGTGATGCCGGGGTTCGCCGCCTCGAATTCCTTCTTGACGTCGGCGAAATAGGGAGCAGTCTTGGCGCTGTACTCGGCCACGGTGACCCGCACCTCGCCTGCATCCGCCTGCGCCGCAATTGCCAGCATGCTCATTCCGGCCATCAGGCCGACAGTCCATTTTGCAAGGCTCATTTGATCTCTCCCATTTTGATTTGCGCCTGCGCGCCTCTTCGTGCCGGAGCAGAAGATTTATGTGACTTTCCTACATTATCGATCATTTGAAGGCTTGCAAGCGGATTATTCTGTTGCTTAATTACATTTACAGGCCTAGGCCTTCTGCGATCTGTCAGAACTTCCGGAGGATGACGTACGGTGGTTTCGCAATCCGAGTTCGAAGGCAGGGCCGAGTTCGAAGGCAGGGCCAAGTTCGAAGGCCGGGCCGAGTTCGAGGGCAAGACCGTCGTGGTGACGGGTGCTGGCGGCGGCCTCGGCACGGCCATCGTGGCGCTGATGGCGCAAAGAGGCGCCAGGGTCATAGGCTGCGACCAGTCGAGCGAGGCGTTGAAGAGCCCGCATTTTGCCTCCCGCCACGTCTTCGATCTTCTCGACAAGGCGTCGATAACCACGGCGATCGCTGCGATCCTCGACCGCGATGGCGTGCCCGACATTCTCATCAACAATGCCGGCTGGACACGCGCAGAGACGATTTCGGCGCTCGATCCCAACAGAATAGAGCAGGAACTCGACCTCAACCTGACCGGCGTGATGAACTTCGCCGACCCGCTGGTCAAGGCGATGGCCGGCCGCGGCTCCGGCAGTGTCGTCTTCATCTCGTCGGTCAATGCCATCGCGCATTTCGGCAATCCCGCCTATGCCGCGGCCAAGGCCGGCATCAACGCTTACGCCAAGGCGATCGCCGTCGAACTCGGCCGCAGCGGCCTGCGCGCCAATGTCGTCTGCCCCGGATCGATCCGCACCGCCGCCTGGGACCACCGCCTTGCCAAGGATCCCGAAATCCTCGGCAAGCTGCAGCGGCTCTATCCGCTCGGCCGCATCGTCAACGCTTCGGAAGTCGCGGAAGCCGTCGCCTTCCTTGCGTCCGATCGCGCATCGGCAATAACAGGCGTGGTGATGCCCGTGGACGCGGGACTGACCGCCGGTTGCCTGCCCTTCATCGACGACATCCTGGGAGCGTGAGCATGACAGACGTCGAATTTCGCGACCTGTCGAAATCCTTCGGGCAGCACAAGATCCTCGAGAACATCAGCCTCGATATCAAGAGCGGCGAGTTCGTCGTGCTGGTCGGCCCGTCCGGCTGCGGCAAGTCGACCTTGCTGCGCATGCTGGCCGGGCTGGAGACGATCACCTCCGGCGACCTGTTGATCGGCGGCGTGCGCGCCAACGCGCTGCCGCCGCAGCAGCGCAACATCGCCATGGTGTTCCAGTCCTATGCACTGTTTCCGCATCTGAAGGCATCTGACAATATCGGCTTTGGCCCGAAGATACGCGGTGAGACGCGCACGGTGATCGATGAGAAGGTCAAGAAGGCGTCCGGCGTCCTCAATCTCTTCTCCTATCTCGACCGCTATCCCCGCCAGCTGTCGGGCGGCCAGCGCCAGCGCGTCGCCATGGGCCGCGCCATCGTGCGCGAACCGTCGGTGTTCCTGTTCGACGAGCCGCTGTCCAACCTCGATGCACAATTGCGCGTGCAGATGCGCGTCGAGATCAAGGCGCTGCACCAGCGGCTGAAATCGACGATCGTCTACGTCACCCACGACCAGATCGAGGCCATGACGATGGCCGACCGCATCGTCGTGATGGACCGCGGCAGGATCCAGCAGGTCGGGGCGCCGCTGGAGCTCTATGACAGGCCGGCCAACAAGTTCGTCGCCTCCTTCCTCGGCTCGCCGTCGATGAGCTTTGTCTCGGGCTCTCTCAAGACGACAGCTCAGAAAACCTGGTTCGAATCGGCCGGCGGCGGGCGGCTTGCGCTTGCCGGCAAACAGGTGTCGGCGGACAGCGCGGTGGAGGCTGGCATCCGGCCCGAGCATTTTGTCATCGGCGAGGCTGTCGACGCGATGGCGATCAGGGTGGATGTCGTCGAGCCGACCGGCTCCGAAACCCATGTCTATGGCGCTATCGGTGCTGATACGGTACGCGCCGTGTTCCGTGACAGGGTGCCGGTCAGGCCGGGAGACCTGCTGCCGGTCTCTGTCGACCCCGGCAACATCCATCTGTTCGACAAGGCAACGGGCCTGCCTCTATGAAAATAGCAGCATGAAGACGCCAGCCGACATCATCACGCGCCTGCAGCTGATGTCGCAGGACGGAACGAAGTCGGATCGCAAGCTGGCCAGCTTCGTCCTGGCAGACCTCGATTTCGTTTCCAAGGCGGCGATTTCGGAAATTGCCGCGCGCGTTGGTGTCAGCGAGCCGACGGTGACGCGGTTCTGCCGCAACCTCGGTTGCGAGGGCCTGCGCGACTTCAAGTTCTATCTGGCGCAAGCCATCGCCATCGGCGGCCAGTATCTGTCGCCGGAGCCGTTGAGCCGTGATGCCCGCGAACAGCGCATCGCTTCCGCCATCACCGAAGCGGCGATATCGGCCATCCAGCGCGCCAGCGAAAACCTCGACATGACGACGCTGGTCGCCGTCGCCGCACGCATCGCTGTTTCCGGTAATGTGCTGTGCATCGGCTCCGGTGGCATTTCGTCCATGATGGCGACCGAAATGCAGAACCGGCTGTTCAGGCTTGGCGTGTCGGTGCTGGCGCAGATCGACGGACAATTGCAGCGCATGTACGCCGCCGTCGCCACCCCTGACACCACGCTGATCGCCTTCTCTGTCTCCGGCTATGCGCGATCGGTCATCGATGCGGTCCAGGTCGCCCAGCAATATGGCGCCACCACGATCGCCATCACCCCGCCGGACTCCGCACTCGCCAAGGTCGCCGACACGGTCATCCATTTCCAGTCGCTCGAGGACGGCAATATCTACAAGCCGACATCGTCGCGCTATGCGCTGCTGTCGATCGTCGACATGATCGTCACCTCGGTCGCCGAGACGCGCGGACCAAGGGTTCTGGAGAATCTGCGCCGCATCAAGCAGAGCGTGAACACGTTGAAAGTCGACGATCCGCGTTTGCCATTGGGCGATTGAACCCTCCGGCAAGGACATCAGGACTGATGGCCGAGCGCCTCGATGCTATTCGCCAACATCGCCGGATCGCCTTCAATGCGCACGGTCTTCAGCCGCGCGGTGCCGCCGGCGACAACCGAGACAGCGGACCTGGGCACGCCCAGAGCCTTGGCCAGCAGCTTTTCGAGCGCATGATTGGCGTCGCCGTTTTCCGGCACGGCGCGGACGCGCGCTTTCAGATGGCTTCGCCCGTCCGCCGTGGCCTCGAAGCCTTCGAGCCTGTCCAGCGCAGCCTTTGGCGTCAGCCGGACAAACAGCTCGGCGCCGTTTTCGCGCAGGCGAAACGGCGTGCTCATAAGGTCATCCTGCTCACAGGATCAGAGGCGCCACCGTGGTAAGCAGAAACTGCCGCAGGAAGAACAGGATCAGAAGCAGGATGATCGGCGAGATGTCGATGCCGCCAAGGTCCGGCATGAAGCGGCGGATCGGCCGCAACGCCGGCTCGGTCAGCCGGTAGAGCATGTTGCCGATGCTGCCGACGAACTGGTTCTTCGAATTGACGACGTTGAAGGCGTAGAGCCAGGAAAAGATCGCCGAGGCGATGATGATCCACCAGTAGAGGTCAAGCGCCATGACGATTGTTTGAATGAGGGCGAGCATACCGGTCTCCAATTGTTGCCGACATGTAGCCATTGCACGCGAAACCGGCAAGGGCCGCTTTCCGCCGGCGCCAACTCGACGCTTGACGGCACTGGATTTCGGCAAACCTCTGCCTTGACAGGAAACCGCGTCGCCCGATAAATGCGCCCATCCGCTGGACGGGGCTGTAGCTCAGCTGGGAGAGCGCGTCGTTCGCAATGACGAGGTCAGGAGTTCGATCCTCCTCAGCTCCACCAGTGGAATAATTCCACTCTCCGCGCCAGATGCGGTCCGCGACGCTCGTCCCGGCTTGCCCCGCGTTGGCATTGCTCTGCCCAGCGCACCTTAAAAGGCCGCGCTACATCGCCTATTTCGCAATATCCGGCAAAATTTTTGTCAATTGGACTTATGGCGGAAGCGCTCACCGATTGTTTCCGTTTTTTTTGGAAACCGCCCCAGTAAATTGACATTACCAAATCAGTTTTTTCTGTGCGTTGTGACCAGGCGTTTCGGCGGGGGCGGCCGGAGACGCTATATGGATTTCGAGTCGAAATGAAAAATCCGCCTGCGGAAGCAAAGACGTGTCAATTCGCGAGAATCTCGCTGCAAACCTTAGACGGCTGTGCAAGGACCATGCCTCCGTAAGTGCGGTATGCCGTGAGCTGCACATCAATCGCACGCAGTTCGAACGCTACCTGCAAGGGCAGACCGTTCCCAACAAGGCCACCGCCAAGCTGATATGCGATTACTTTCGGATCGACGAGGCCGAACTGTACCAGGATCCCGACGCACCCGAGCCAGCGATGCGTGGCCTGCCGCCGGTTTCCGAGAGCCTGTTCAACCAGATGATCCGCCCTCCCAGTCCTTCGATCGCGGGCGGCACCTATTTCACCTATTTCTCGATCCCGGGCCGCCTAGACCTCCTGATGCGCTCGGTGACCTTCGTGCGGCGCGAAGCCGAACTGGTCACCTTCCGAAGGGTCACCGGATGGTCGGAGCGCCGGGGATCGACCTGGGCACGAGCGCGCGGCAATCACTATGGCGTGGCGATCTCGCGGCTGAACTGGATCTATTTCAGCGGCATCAATCGCCGCCAGACCGGAGAGCCGTCGCTGATCTCCGTGCAATGGGCCCCCATCTCCGAACCGGTGCTGATGGGCAAGGCCATGCTCCTGACGGAGGCCGGCCCGGCATTCGTGTCCGTCATCATGCGGCGCGACATCACCAACATCCACGCAAGGGATGCCATCAGCATGGCGCATGTCATCAATCTCGACGATCCGGGCGTCGATCAACTGGTTGTCAGCCTCACCCGGGACGGGTTGGGCTAACCCCCGGATCGCCGTGTCTTACGCCAAATAAGAATAAGCGTACGCCGATAAAGCGTATGCCAACGATTGTCTACTCTGTATCTGAATAAAATCGATATTTTACACTTTAATGCCAGGAAAGATAATCCACGCATCCGTCTTCGGCTCGTGGTTTTACTATAATTTTAACAAACCATTAACTCTCCCGACCTTACCTTTCTTCACGCGGATCCCGTTCTGGGGGTCTTTCAACGGATCCCAAATCGGGGTCAGGAAAGGGATGAAAATGGCCAAGAAAGTGACCAATGCTCCGAAGCTGACGATTGCCGCCGGCACGCAGACCGTCTTCTTTTCGCAGGGCATGCACTACAACAAGCGCTGAAGCCGTTCTGCGCCGACGAGCGTCTTGCTTGTCGGCGCCTCGGCTCCGCAGATGGCATCAGCTTTATGAAAATGCGCTCTTCGAAAACGCTTGTTTTCTATCCCGGACCGAACAAGGTCACGGCATGCAACTTCCTGACCAGAAGCGTGTTTGAATGCAGCCCTGAGATGGTCGGCCTTCTCGCATCGTGGGACAAATGGGCATCGACGGCGGACATTGCCCGCGCCCATGGATGGTCGAAGTCCGAGTTGAAGGCTGTCGTTCCCCAGTTGCTCGATTTCTCCGCGCTGGTCACAGCCGGATCGCCTCTCGCCGAGCAGGAGGAACAGTTTTCAGGACAATGGAGTTGGGGGCTTCCGACGGCGCTGATGCATTTCTGCGTCCAGGACAGCGAATACATGACCATCGAGCAAGCGGAAGAGCGGCAGATAGAACGCGCCGGCCATACGCCGCAGCCGAACCTCATGCTCAAGAATTCCGCGGGCGCCATCCAGCTGCCGAATGCACTGGAAGACAATGAACTTCTTAGCTTGATGGCGCGGCGCCGCACCAACCGCACGGCGGCTCAGCCCACCATCACGGCCAAACAGCTTTCCGATTGCCTGTTCGCAGGGCTCGGCATCATCGGCGAGACCGCCAATTGCGTTGGCACCCTGCCGCTCGGCATGACCCCTTCAGGCGGCGCGCGAAATCCCTATGAGGCCTATGTGGTCGCGCTCGGCGTCGATGGCCTCGAACCCGGTGTCTATCACTATTCCGCCGCGGATCACGACCTTGGCAGGATTTCCGCAAACCATCTGCCGAAGATCTCCGAACTGGTCGGCGGACAGGAGTGGGCCGACGCCATGCCGTGCCTGGTCCTGCTTTGCGCCAGGCTCGATCGCACGATGTGGAAATATGAGGACGCCAACGCCTATCGTGTCGTGCTGATCGAGGCCGGCCATATCGGCCAGAACATCATGCTGGCGGCGACCAACCATCGCCTGTCGGCATGTCCGACAGCCGCGCTCAGTCATTCCGCGATCAAGCGGCTGCTTGGTCTCGACAGTCTCACCGACGCACCGATCTATGCCTTGACCCTCTCGACACCGGAAAGAGATCCCTCGACGGTGGGCCAATCCATCAATTAGCCGACCAACTATGTGCATCGCGGCCAGTAACGCGTTCCCTAGGTATAACCAGAGACAGGAGCAGCACGTGCCAAATCAATCCTTACGCCAGTCGGAAATCGATAGTCTTCAATATATTTCGTCGATGACCAATGAGCTCGTGCAAATGGCCGAAGCCAGCCGTTTTCCGATGATCTCCTATCTGCTCGGCATGGCCTATGCAGAGGCCTTCGACGTTCTTCGCGGCGCACGGCCGGCCAGGCATGCGCAGCTCAGCGGCAACCCGCTGCACCCCAAGGCGCAGGCAAAAGACACTCGGGCCGTCCAGCCACGGAGAGCGTAGCGACATGCAATCGTCAGCCGCATGCGCGGTGGCCGGCTCGACCTCCCCAAACCGGTGGGAGACACTGTGCGCGTTGCAAAGCCTGCTGCCCTTGCTGAAGAAGGCCGCGACGGACCTGCGCCGCGCCGACATGGTCTACTGGTTCGAGCAGGCCGATGCCGAGGTCGCCAACATCATCAGGGGCCATCCCTCCGATGCAACCGCCATCCCGGCCCTGATTGCATCCTGCCCGCAGGACCGGCGGTCGGTCGCTCAAGCTTGATGCATGTCGCCCGCCCAAACGCGACGCGTTCATTGGCGCCGCTGAAATGCTCTGATCACCAGTTTTTCAATTTCGGACCGGAACCTATTGCGCGTCTGGAATGCCAAGGGGGACCTGCACATGAACATGATAGCCAACATCAGAAGCGTCGATGCCAGGGAAAGCATTTTCAGCCGGCTCGACGTCTTGATCGCCAGGCGGCCGCCGTCGCCTGACGCCGCGCGGGTCGAGGCCCGCCAACTCGTCTCGATGGCGATTGCCGACAGCTGCCAGGCCGACAGTCTCTGGGGTACAGTGGACGCTTTCCACGCCCATTTCGACTTCATGATGCAGACCGTCGAGATCAACGGCGCCGATGACCCGGGCCTCGGGCCCTTGCGCACGAAATGCCGATTCTATCTCGAACAGGTCGAGGCCCTGAGCCTGTCACTGGCCTATTGACAGGCCGGCCCGATCAAGTTCGGCTCTAGAGCAATTCTAGGAAAAGTGTGAAGCGGTTTTCCCGGGAAAAGCGCGTAGCGCTTTCCCTAGAGAATTGCGTCAAAACAAAGAGTTAGAGCAGCTCGCCGTTTCCGTGAAACGGTGAATGCTCTAGTTGCGCAGGCTGAACACGAACGGCGCTGTACGGCTCAGACGCGAACCAAGTTCCGGTGGCGGTGCCGGCACCGTGGCGCCTTGCAGCACGGCGAGCGCCGCACGGTCCAGATCCGCATCCCCCGAGGAACGAGAGAGCCTGGCGGACAGGACCCGGCCGGACGAGTCGACCGTGAAGGCGACATACGGCCTGCCTTCGACGCGTCGGGCCTTGGCAGAACTGGGATAGCGCGTGTGCCGCTTGATCCAGGCACCCAGACGGGAGTCCCATTTGCTGGAGTCGCCGGAGCGAGACGTCGATTCGGCCGACTTCGGCGCGGCGGTCCTGGCCGCGGGCCGTGCGTCGGCGCTGGTGGCGGTTGCCGTCTTCGGCGGGGCTGCCTTCTCCTTCTTAGGCCGCGGCTTGGGCTTCTCGAGAGGCTTTTTCGCCTTGGCCGCGACCGGTTTCTTGTCTTTGACAGCTTCGACCGGTTTCGGCTGCGGCAAGGGAATGACGACGTCGGGCGTGACAGCCTCGGCAACATCGGGGACGACCTCATCCGGCGGCGGCTGATCGACCTCTTCAACCGTTTCGGTCTGGGTGGGTTCTGTCTCGTCTGGCGCGACCGCTTCCGGCGGCTCGACAACCGGCTCCGCCTTTTCGACCGGTTCTTCAGGTGTCGGCTCGGTCGTCGGTGTCGGTTCGGTCTGATCTGGCGTCACCGCATCCAGCGCGGCGACCTGTTCTTCCACGGCCGGCATCACCACCATCGGTGCCATCTCGATCATCTGCGCGGGAGGGGGACCGCCATCCGCTTCGGTGACCATTGTGAGGTTCTGCACTGCATAGGCGACCGCGACATGGGCTCCAAGGACCAGCGCGGCAGCACCGGCCCACAAGCCAAGGTCGCGCCAACCGAAGCGCGACAACTGGACCGAGGGCACAGCGACCGCCTGCGTCATGGCGTCGGCGCACCCGTGGCTGCGGGCGCCGGAGAATTGGACGCGGGAGCCGTCTCCAGGCCGACCAGCGCGATCTTCAGATAGCCGGCACCGCGCAATAGGTTCATCGCCTCCATCAGGTCGCCATAGGCGACCGCCTTGTCGGCGCGCAGGAAGATGCGCGTCTGCTTGTCGCCCTTGGTCTTGGCGTCCAGCGTCGTGGCGAAAGCCGGGCGCGGCACGCTGTCATTGCCGATCGCCAGCGTCAGATCGTCCTTCAGCGTCAGGAACAGCGGTGTCTCGGGCCTCGGTGCGGGCGTTGCCGTCGAACCAGGCAGATCGACATTGACATCCACCGTGGCCAGCGGTGCCGCGACCATGAAGATGATCAAGAGCACCAGGATGACATCGATGAACGGGGTGACGTTGATCTCGTGGCTTTCCTCGAGATCGTCATCCATGGCCTGTCGGATTCTGCTTCCCATGGCGCCTACTCCGCCGCCAGTGGCGTTGCCGGCGCAACGGTGCGGAAGTCCAGGTCGCGGCTGACCAGCCGTTCGACCCCGGCGGCGGCATCGGCGAGGATCTGCCGATAGCCGGCTATCGAGCGGGCAAAGACGTTGTAGATGACGACGGCCGGTATGGCCGCGACCAGGCCCATCGCGGTGGCCAGCAGCGCCTCGGCGATACCCGGCGCGACCACGGCGAGATTGGTGGTCTGCGCCTGCGAGATGCCGATGAAGGCGTTCATGATGCCCCAGACCGTACCGAACAGGCCGACGAAGGGCGCTGTCGAGCCGATCGTCGCCAGCACGCCAGTGCCGCGCGACATGCGCCGCGCCGCCGCCGCCTCGATGCGCGACAGGCGCGACGTGACCCGTTCCTTGAGGCCGTCGCCCGAGACATGATCGAGCGCGCCGGCCGAGAGTGCGGTCTCCTCCTCGGCCGCCCGCACCAGCAGCGTGCCGGGGCCGCCGCTGCGGTCGAGGGTACGGCTGGCCTGCTTCAGCGTGGCGGCCCCGCCGATCGCCCGCACGGCGCGACGGATGCGCAGCTTCCCGCCGAAAAGCTCCAGCGACTTGGCCAACCATATCGTCCAGGTGACGAGGGAGGCAAAGGCCAGCCCGATCATCACTGCCTTGACGACGATATCGGCCGCCATGAACATGCCCCATGGCGACAGGTCATGCGGCAAGGTCATCTCCATCGCCGTCGAAGGTCCGGTCTCGGCCGGCGCGGCCGTATTCGGCTGCGTGCCTGGCTGCGAAGGCGCCATTGTGGCCGGCGGAGCGACTGCCGGTGCGGCGGGTGCGGGTGCAATCGGCGCTGGGGCTGCGGGCACGGCGGGGGTTTCGATCGCCGGCGCGGCACCGGCGGGTTGCTCCTGGGCCATCGCGCTGCCGGCCGACAGGATGACGGATGCGACCAACGCCGCCAACAAACCAGTTCTCGACAACAGCTTCTTCCTTGTTCTCACAGCGGCCAGCCGCCTTCTATTTCCCGCCGCCGCATCAGATCTCGTCACTGCACATAGCCGACAGGCTGGCCGGTGACGGGGTGCGCGAACACGCCCATCTCCACGCCGAAAATGCCTTTCAGCACATCGCTGCGCATGATTTCGCCGGGCGTGCCGCGCGTCAGCAGCTTGCCGTCCTTCAGCGCGATCAGTTCGTCGCAGTAGCGCGCCGCCATGTTGGGATCGTGCAGCACGACGACGACACATAGGTCGCGTTTGCGGCTGAGCTCCTTGACCAGCCCGAGCACCTCGACCTGATGGGCGATGTCGAGTGCCGAGATCGGCTCGTCGAGCAGCATGACGCCGGCGTTCTGCGCCACCAGCATGGCGAGCCAGGCGCGCTGGCGCTCGCCGCCCGACAATTCGTCCACCAGCCGGTCGGCAAAACCCTCCATATCGGTCAGGGCCAGCGCCTCCTCGACATGCTGCCTGTCCTCGGCGCGGAAACGGCCAAGCGCGCCATGCCAGGGATAGCGCCCGAGCGTCGCCAGTTCGCGCACGGTCAGGCCGGTCGCCGCAGGCGTCGTCTGCGGCAGATAGGCAAGCGCGCGGGCAAATTCGCGGGCACCCCATTGCGGCAACGGACGCCTGGCGAAAGTGATGGCGCCTGAACTCGCCGGCTGCTGGCGCGCCATGAGCTTGATAAGCGTCGACTTGCCCGAACCATTGTGGCCGATCAGCCCATAGACGCGCGAGCGCTCCAGTTCGAGCGAAACCGGACCGAGCAGCGTCCGCTCGCCGACGGCAAAGCGTACGGCATCGATATGGAAGGCAGTCTGGGCATCAATTCCAGCCATGCTCATGGCTTTTCTCCAGTGCGGCCGCCCGCATTTCCAGATTCCGGCTTTCGACAGGTCATGCCCGGTTGACTATGAAACATGACCTTACTAGTCAACATTGAAGATGACTGCAACGATCAACAAATCGTCGCGACCGGCAATATCGGCACGAGTTTGGAAACAGGAGGCGCACCGGATGATTTCAGGACATGGACCGATTTGGCAGAACCGGATGGCGCGCAAGCGCCTGCTGATCGCAACGGTGTCGCTGCCGGCCCTGCTTGGCTGCGGCCATGCACTGGCCCAGGAGACGGTCACCACCACCCTGGACCCGATCAACGTCCAGGAACGTGTCGAAAGCGCATTCGGGCCGGTCAAGGGCTACGTTGCCACCAAGGCTCCACCGGCACCAAGACCGACACGCCGCTGATCGAGACGCCGCAATCGATATCGGTCATCACCAGGGACCAGATGGAAGCGCAAGCCGTCGACAGCCTGAACAGCGCGTTGCGCTACACACCCGGCGCCACCGGCAATCTCTACGGCACCGACAATCGCGGCCTCGGCCTGCAGTTGCGCGGCATTTCGAACGCCAGCGGCGTCTTCTACAGGGACGGGCTGCAGCTCAAGGAGAGCAATTTCACCCTGTTCACCGCACTCGATTCCTATGGCGCGGAACGCTACGAGGTGCTGCGCGGACCGGCGTCGGTGCTTTATGGCCAGGCAAGCCCCGGCGGCATCATCAACTATGTCAGCAAACGGCCAACCGAGGAAAACCTGCGCGAGGTCGAATTCGGTGGTGGCAGCTTCAATCGGTATGACGGCAAGTTCGATTTCAGCGGTGCCGTGAACGCCGATAAGTCGCTGCTGTTTCGCCTCACCGGTGCCGCTCACATGGGCGACACGCAGACCGATTTCGTCAAGGACGACCGCATCTTCATCGCGCCGGCGATCACCTGGCAGCCCGATGCCGACACCAGCCTGACCATCCTCGCCAACTATCAGCGCGATCGCTCGGGATGGGCGATGCAGTATCTGCCTGCCTACGGCACGGTCATACCGGGCAAGGACGGCAAGTACCTGCCGAACAGCATGTTCGTCGGCGAACCCGGCTTCGACTCCTACAACAACGACCAGGCCTCGATCGGCTACGAATTCGATCACCGTTTCAACGAAACCTGGCAGGTTCGACAGCATGCCCGCTACGTCCACCTTACCCACACCGAGGAAGGCGTCTTTGGTGGCGGACTGACGGACTCGAACGGCCTGGAACCTTCAAGCGGCGACTACTACCGTTATGCAGATGCCGGTGGCACCAAGCTCAGCGGCGTCACCATCGATAACCAGGCACAAGCCGATTTCGACACCGGGCCGCTTGCCCACACGCTGCTCGTCGGCCTCGACTACAAACGCTATACTTACCGCGACTATGCCTCGGAAGGGACCGTCGAGGACGGTTTCAACGTCTTCGATCCGGTCTACGGCTACAAGATCGGTGATCTGACGCCCTACACCGATACCGACACCACCCAGCAGCAAGTTGGCCTTTATGCGCAGGATCAGATCAAGCTCGGCAACTGGCGGCTGACCCTTGGCGGCCGCCAGGATTGGTCGGACGCCAAGGTCTACGACAATCTGGCCGGTGGCTACATTCCCGAGCAGAAGGACAACGCCTTCACCAGCCGGGCGGGGCTCGTCTACCTCGCCGACAACGGGCTTGCGCCCTATGTCAGCTACTCCGAATCGTTCCAGCCGGTGGCGGGTGCCGACAGCGACGGCAATCTGTTCGTGCCCGAGACCGGCAGACAATACGAGATCGGGCTGAAGTACCAGCCGACCGGCTGGAATTCCTTCATTACGGCATCAGTTTTCGACCTGACCCGGCAGAATGTCGTGCGTTCCGGCAATGAGGGCTCACCCAACGATCTGTTCCAGACCGGGGAGATCCGTTCGCGCGGCGTGGAACTGGAAGCCGTGGCGAGCCTGGATGCGGGCCTCGATCTGAGAGCGGCCTACACCTACCTCGACACCAAGATCACCAAGGCGACCGCTGTCGAAGACGTCAACGGCGTCTGGGTCAGCAACGAAGGCAACATGCCCTTCGGCGTGCCGGCCCATTCCGCATCGCTTTGGGCCAATTACACCTTCATGAGCGGCAAGCTCGAAGGTCTCGGCCCGGGGGCCGGCGTCCGCTATGTCGGCTCGACCTATGGCGACGACGCCAACAGCTTCAAGGTTCCGTCGGTCGTGCTCGCCGACGCGGCGGTGCATTACGCCTGGCAGAACGCCACACTCAGCCTCAATGCCAGCAATCTGTTCGACAAACGCTACGTCGCCTCCTGCTTCTCCTCGGGCTTCGGCTGCTTCTACGGCGAGGGCCGCAGGATCAACGGTTCGGTGAAATACACATGGTAGAAGCAAGGTGGCGGGCCGACCCAAAATGGCGGCGCTGACACGGCGCCAGTATCTTGCCGGCCTCGCCGCGACCGGCCTCGCCTTGCCGGGCGGCATGGCACGCGCGGTACCTGCCCGCGTCGTCTGCCTGGAATGGACGTCGGCCGAAATCGTGGTCTCGCTCGGCCTGTCGCCGCTCGCCGTCGGCGACATCAGGGGTTATGGCGATTGGGTGCAGGGCCCGGCACTGCCGCAGGCCACCATCGACCTGGGATCGCGCGGCGAACCCAATCTCGAACTGCTCAGGGAATTGCGACCCGACCTGATCGTCGGCGCTTATGGCTATGGCCTCGACGAGAGCAGCTTCACCAGACTGGCGCCGACCTTCAACGTTCCGTTCTACAGCGGCAAGGCTCCACCTTACGCGCAGGCGCAACAGGTGACGCTGCAGCTTGGCGACATGCTTGGCCGCAGGGCGGAAGCAGAAAACCTTGTCGCGCGCATCGAAGCCTCGATCGCGCACGCCCGCGCCAGGCTGGAGCGGGCGGTGCAAAAACCGGTTTGCGTCGTCAGCATGTTCGATGATCGCCATGTCCGCGTCTACGGCGCCGGCAACCTGCTGCAGGATGTCCTCGACCGGCTCGGCCTCGTCAACGCCTGGACCGGCGCCACCAATGAATGGGGTTTTTCGACGGTCGGCATCGAGGAACTGGTCGCCGTCGGCGAGGCGCAGCTGATCTCGCTCGATCCTATCCCGCCGCACGTCAGGATCAGGATTGCCCGCAGCTCGCTCTGGGCCAATCTGCCCTGCGTCCGGAACGGCCAAGTGCGGACCATTCCGCCAGTCTGGCCGTTCGGCGGTCTCACTGCTGCCGCGCGTTTCGCCGAATTCGTGGCAGCGGCATGATCGCCCAGGCAATGTCCCTGCCGCGACAGAGCGACGGCATCGGCGCGCTTATCCTGTTGGTAGCCGTGCCTGCGGGGCTGGCGCTGATGCTGACCGTCTTCGATCTGATCCATCTTTTGCCGACGCATCTGTGGTGGCAGGCGCTCACCGCCCCCGACACATCCGATCCAGCGCAGTTGCTGTATCGCTATGCCTTCCTGCCGCGTGTCGCCGTCAGCATGCTGGCCGGCGCTGCACTTGGTCTCGCCGGTGCCATCATGCAGCATGTGCTGCGCAATCCGCTGGCCGAGCCGACCACGATCGGCACCAATGCGGGAGCGAGCCTCGCTTTGGCAGCAGCCACCCTCTATGCACCATGGCTGCTGGAGGGCGGCCGCGAAGGTGTGGCGCTGGCCGGCGGCGCGCTCGCCACATCAGCCGTTTTCGCACTGGCGCGCGGGCGCAGCTTTTCGCCGGTGTCGATCATCATCGCCGGTCTCGTCGTCAGCCTCACTTTCGGCTCGGCCGGCGCGCTGCTGATGGCGCTCAACCGCGAATACACCGAGGAGCTGTTCATCTGGCAGAGCGGCTCGTTGGTGCAGAATGGCGACGCGGCGGTCGTTGCTCTGGCGCCGTGGCTGCTGGCCGGCATCTGCGCCGCGTTCCTGCTCTGGCGACCGCTACGCCTGCTCGATCTCAGCGACGACGGCGCGGCATCGCTCGGCACCCGGCCGGCCGTCATCCGCCTTGCCGGCATGGCAGTCGCCGTCTCGCTTAGCGCGCTGGTCGTCGCCGAGGTCGGCGTCATCGGTTTCGTGGCGCTCGCCGCCCCGGCTGTGGCGCGGCTGGCCGGAGCGCGCACGCTTGGCCGCCGCCTGGTCTGGTCGCCGCTGGTCGGCGGCGCCCTGCTCTGGCTCACCGACCGTCTGGTGCAGCATCTGCCGTTCGCCGGCGAAATCCCCGCCGGCACCGCGACCGCTTTGCTCGGCGCGCCGCTGCTGCTGTTCCTGTTGCCGCGAATGCGAACCACTCCCGAAAGGCAAGCCGATATGGTGTCGTCGGTACGCCTGCCGACAAACGGCCTGCCTTTGATGGCCGGCCTGCTGGCGCTCATCCTCGCGGTTGTCCTCGCCATCGGCTTTGGCCGTGGCGCAGGCGGTTGGCACTGGATCGCATCCGCGGATTTGACCGAGCTGCTTGCCCTGCGCGCGCCTCGCGTCGTCGTCGCCCTGTCGGCGGGCGTCCTGCTCGCCGTCGCCGGCACGCTGATGCAGCGCATGACCGGCAACCCGATGGCCGCGCCCGAGGTCCTGGGCATTTCCGGCGGCGCCTCTTTCGGCGTGCTGGCGCTGCTGCTGCTCAGCGACGGCTTCGACCGCGTGGCAATGCTCGGCGCCGCCCTCGCCGGCGCCATGCTGGCGCTGACGATCGTTGTTTTGGCCGGGCGGCGCAATGCCCTGTCGCCGGAACGGCTGCTGCTTGCCGGCGTCGCCGTTGCGACGGCCGCGTCCGCCTTCGCCGCGCTGCTTCTGGCCAGCGGCGATCCGCGCATGGACTTCCTGCTCACCTGGCTGTCGGGATCGACCTATCGCGCAACACCCAATGATGCCCTCACCGCCGCAACGGTCGCGGTCGCCGTCCTCGCGCTGGCGCCGCTGACCGCGCGCTGGCTCGATATACTGCTGCTCGGCGAAACCGCCGCGCGTGGCCTTGGCCTGCGACTGGGACGTGTTCGCGCCACATTGCTTGCGCTCACCGCATTGGCCACCGCAACCGCGACATTGGTCATCGGCCCGCTGAGCTTCGTCGGCCTGATGGCGCCGCACCTCGCACGCATGCTCGGCTTCCGCCGCGCCGTGCCGCAGCTTCTGGCCTCGGCCATGACAGGCGGGCTGATCCTCGTTGCCGCCGACTGGGCAGGGCGGACGCTGATCTTTCCCTGGCAAGTGCCGGCCGGCCTCATCGCCGCCTTCGTGGGCGGCCCCTATTTCATGGCGCTGATGTGGAAAGGCAGGCAATGAAGTCGGCGCTGGCATATTGCCGGCCCTGCCCTGCCGATTGTAAGCAGCGCCCATCGATGGCGGCCGGCGCCCTCGCCGCGTCCATCAAGACAGCTTGCGGTTCACCTCGATGATCAGACGTTTCCTTTCCTACTACGCGCCCTGGAAGGGGCTGTTCGCGCTCGACTTCTCCTGCGCGGTGCTGGCCGGCCTGCTCGAACTCGGCTTTCCCATGGCGGTCCGCACCTTCGTCGACCAGCTGCTGCCGCAGCAGGACTGGACGCTGATCATCATCGCGTCGGCCGGACTGCTGGTGATCTATCTGCTCAACACGGTGCTGATGGCGGTCGTCACCTATTGGGGCCACATGCTCGGCATCAACATCGAGACCGAGATGCGGCGCAAGAGCTTCGATCATCTGCAGAAACTGTCGTTCCGCTTTTACGACAATCACAAGACCGGCCATCTCGTCGGCCGCGTCACCAAGGATCTCGAGGAGATCGGCGAGATTGCGCATCATGGCCCCGAGGACCTGTTCATCGCCATCATGACCTTCGCCGGCGCCTTCGTGCTGATGTTCACGGTCAACATGCATCTGGCGCTGATCACGGCGGTGATCGTGCCTCTGATCGCCTGGGTGACGATGCGCTACGGCGACCGCATGGAGCGCAACTGGCAGGCGCTCTACCGGCGTGTCGGCGATTTCAACGTCCGCATCGAGGAGAATGTCGGCGGCATGCGCGTCGTCCAGGCCTTCGCCAACGAGGAGCATGAGCGCACGCTGTTCGCGCATGACAACCAGCGCTACCGCCAGACCAAGCTCGACGCCTACCGCATCATGTCGGCCAGCAATTCGCTGAACTATATGGGCATAAGGCTGATCCAGCTCGTGGTCATGATCGCCGGCAGCTACCTCGTCATTACGGGAGGCCTGAGCAATGGCGGCTTCGTCGGCTTCCTGCTTCTGGTCGGCGTCTTCGTGCGGCCTATCGAGAAGATCAATTCGGTGATCGAGACCTATCCAAAAGGCATTGCCGGCTTCCGCCGCTACACCGAGCTGCTCGACACCGAACCCGACATCGCCGACCGGCCTGATGCCGTTACCGCCAGCGGGCTCAAGGGCGACATCGAATATCGCGGTGTGAGCTTCGGCTATGGCGACGGCAAGCCGGTGCTCAGGGATATCGATCTCACCATTCACGCCGGCGAAACCATCGCCTTCGTCGGCCCGTCGGGCGCCGGCAAGACCACCATATGCTCGCTGCTGCCGCGGTTCTACGAAGTCAGCGCCGGGCGGATCAGCATCGACGGCATCGATATCAGGGACATGACGCTCGCCTCGCTGCGCGGCCAGATCGGCATCGTCCAGCAGGATGTCTTCCTGTTCGGCGGCTCGATCCGCGAAAACATCGCCTATGGCCGTCTCGGCGCCTCCGACGAGGCCATCACCGATGCCGCGCGGCGGGCGCAGCTCGACGGCATGATATCGGGCCTGCCGGCCGGCTTTGACACGATCATCGGCGAGCGCGGCGTAAAATTGTCCGGCGGCCAGAAGCAGCGGCTGGCGATCGCCCGCATGTTCCTGAAGAACCCGCCGATCCTTATCCTCGACGAGGCGACGTCGGCGCTCGACACCGAGACCGAGCGCGAAATCCAGAAGTCGCTGGCCGAACTTGCCGAGGGCCGAACCACGCTGGTCATCGCACACCGGCTGGCAACGATCCGCGGCGCCGACCGCATCGTCGTCGTCTCGGAGTCCGGCGTCGTCGAACAGGGTTCGCACAGCGAACTGCTCCGCGCCGGCGGCATCTATCGGCGCCTGCACGACGCCCAGCATCTGGTGTCGTCGCGCTGATCCACTATGGTGGCGGCCCAAAGCAGGGAGCCCCGGATGATCAAGGCAACGCCCTTCGATTTCCCCTATGACGGCAGGCTGGTGGCCGAAAACACCGCGCTGATCGTCATCGACCTGCAGCAGGATTTCCTTTCGACATCAGGCTACTTCGCCAGGCAGGGCTATGACCCGTCGCCTCTAAGGGCGATCCTGCCGACGGTGAGCCGGCTGATCGCGGCCGCGCGCAAGGCCGGCGTCAGGGTCATCCACACGAGGCAGGGCTATCGGGCCGATATGGCCGATATGACGCCTTACGAAAAATGGCGCCGCAAGCGCGCCGGTCTCGACGGCACCGATATCCTGCTGCGCTCGGGCACGGGGTTCCAGATCGTTCCGGAGATCGATGTGGCGCCGCAGGACATCATTGTCGACAAGACCTGCAACAGCGCCTTCATTTATACGGATTTCGAGCTTGTCCTGCGCGCCCAAGGCATCACGCATCTCATGTTTTCCGGATGCACGACGGATGTCTGCGTCCACACCACGCTGCGCGAAGCCTGCGACCGGAATTTCCAATGCCTGACGATCTCGGACGCTTGCGCCAGCGGCGACAGACAAGCGCACGAAGCAGCGCTTCACATGGTGACGGTTGAGGATGGCGTCTTTGGCGCGCTCGCTGATTCCAGCGCTGTCATTGAAGGCCTGTCGCGATTGTCGGGCATGGCGAGTTAGGGCGCCAAGATCAATGCCGGCGGGACAGCACCCCCCTCTGGCCTGCCGGCCATCTCCCCCGCAAGGAGGGAGATTGGCTGTCATCTCGGCTTTCACTAATCGCCAACGGGGCAAGACGAGCGCTGCGGGTGAAGCTGTCGATCTCCCCCCTTGCGGGGGAGATGTCCGGCAGGACAGAGGGGGGTGTGAAGGATCTCGGCGTTACCGGAATAGCTTTCATTCCGTAGGCCAGAACTCAGCCCGTTGCGCGCGTCTCCAATCCTGCACGAGACGCATATGCCCCAGGCTGGAATGCCTCGTGTTCGCGACGCGCCAGCGAATTGCGCAGCAGGGCGATGGTTTCCCGGCCGACCGTTGCGATCTCACGCGGCGTGTCGACGCCGACAATCATGAATTCATCGATCCCGAGGGCTGCATAGGCAAGCAGTGACAGGGCGGCCTGGGCTGGCGGCCCGGCAACATCGACCGCCTTGTGGCCGGAGGCGGAAGCACCTTGGTGAATCCCGACCGGAAGCGCGAAGCGCAGCTTGCCGGCCCGGCCATGTTCGGCGGCGGAGCGGCGCACCCGCTCCATCAATTGCCGGATCTCATCGATCGAGCCCGGCGCCAATTCAAAGACATCGGCATGCCGGCCGGCAACTTTGAGTGCCGTTCCGGACTGCCCGCCCATGCGGATGACCAGGTCGGCGCCGTGCGGTCCCTTGCGCGGCACGTAGCCGCCCTTGATGCTGTAGAACGTTCCTTCGTGGTCGAAGGGCCGGTCGTTCGACCACAGCCGCTTCAGCAACACCAGATATTCGTCTATGCGCTGCCAGATGACGGTGTGCCCGACCGGCCGTGTTTCGGCGTCGGCGTCGCTCAGCGGCTCACTGATCATTCTCAGCGCTAGGCGCCCGCCGCTTTTCCTGTCGATCGACGCCAGTTGGCGGGCCGCCACGGTCGGTTCGACCACGCCCGCCCAATGGGTGAGCACGACTTCCAGCGACGAGGTGCGATCGAGCACTTGGGCCGCAAGATCCATGTTGGTCAGCAGCCCGGCCGAATCGTCGACGACGATCTTGCGGAAGCCGCCATCCTCGATCAGCCCGAGCTTGGTCGCGGTCTCGGCAAAGTCGTAGAAAAAGGGAACCGCGGCATCGGCGGTCTTGCCCGGAATATGCGTGAACTCGATCGGCATTGCCATGTCCTCCGTTGTGTCGGGCGCGCGAAAGCACGCCGAGGATTCGGTTCATTCAACTCCGATTGCCTGAAAGCGGTGGGGGGAGCTAACCCCGGTCGATCTGACGACTCAGGGAATAAGGCCCAGAACAACGGCCCCGGTGAACACGAACGCAAGGGCAAAGACGAGATAGGCGAAAGCCCCGGCATAGGCCGGGCGAAAAGCCTGGGCATTGGCCGCCCGCTGACCGCTGCGATCCTGGGCGTTCTGGATATAGGACATATCGACCTCCGTCTCGGCGATTAATCTATAAAACTTGTAGACTTTGTCGATTGCTATTTTTGGGCCAAAGATAGAATAGTTTTCTCCTATGGTGCCGGAAGTTGGTAGGCACTTGCTTAGAGGGCGCCCTCCGACGGCCGATCCATATGGCGCGTCCGTTCTCGCTTCTGCGTGTGAATGGACCTATGACCTTGCCCTCGCTGCACTCAATTCGTGGATTGGCCGCCCGGCGCGGGCGCGGTAGCATCGCAACCAGCAAAGCGAAATCGTCACACAGGGGCAGAAAAATGGGCACAAGACTGGCCGGCAAGGTCGCCATCATTTCGGGAGGAGCGACGGGAATGGGTGGAGCGGCTTCGGAGCTGTTCGCCGCCGAAGGCGCCAAGGTGGCGATCATCGACCGCAACGGCGAGGCGGCCGCCGCAACCGCAGCGACAATCAGGGCGCGCGGCCATGTCGCCGAGCATTTTGTCGCCGACGTCTCCGACGAGGCACAGGTCGAAGCGGCGGTGAAGGGTGCGACGGAAACACTCGGCCCGGTCACCGTACTGTTCAACCACGCCGGCACCATCGTCATCAAACCCTTCCTGGAGACTACGGTGCAGGAATGGGACTGGCTGCATGCCGTCAATGTGCGCTCGATGTTCCTGATGACGCGCGCCGTGCTGCCCGGCATGATTGCGGCCGGCGGCGGCTCGATCGTCTGTACTTCGTCGATCTCAGCGGTGGCGGCGACTCCCAATGAAGTGCTCTATGACACCACCAAGGGCGCTTGCCACATGTTCGCCCGCGCCATCGCCGTCGAGTTCCGCGACCGCAACATCCGCTGCAATGCGGTCTGCCCCGGCTTCATCCGCACGCCGCACGGCCTGCGCGAGGTCGCCGACCTCAGCAGGCTCGGCGTCGACGTCTCCGACGCGGCGCTGGCCGCGCAGCAGGGCCGCATCGGCGAACCGGAAGAGGTGGCGAGGGCGGCGCTCTACCTGGCCAGCGACGAGTCGAGCTTCATCAACGGCACGCATCTGTTCGTTGACAATGGTTTTACGGCGATGTGAAACGCTCAAAGGAGGCGCGAACTTGGCAGGATGCGGGTTCCTCGCCCCCACGAAGGTGGGGGAGAGGTGGCTCGGCGAAACCGAGACGGAGAGGGGAAATGGCTCGACCTTGCCGTGCTTCGGCGACAACTCGCCAGCGTCGCTTCGCGGCCACCTCTCCCCCGCTTTTGCGGCTAGGGGATGCACACATCTTTTGAGGTGGATGACTCGCTTTTGATTGGTTGTCTGGCGTTGGGATGTGATTCTGTTGGCGATGCT
>NZ_JAMYMR010000059.1:0-25003 GCF_040318635.1 Mesorhizobium sp. M1066 | reverse complement strand
TCGCAAGGAAGCTCCTCGTCGTCCTAAACGCCATCATCCGTGATAAAAAAGCTTTCGCATGAACACAGTTGCCATGCCGTGACCTTGGCCAAAGGGTACAGCGGAGCAGAATTCTGCATCGTGGCCGCTGCTTTGATGTCGCGGCATGGATCCTCGGGTCTGCGCTGCGTCGCTGCGCCCCTTGCTTCGCCCGTGGATGACAAAGCGATACACCGCATTGTTTCACGTGAGTCATTTTCCGATGCAGAACTGCGAGAAGATCACGTCCAGCATGTCCTCGACATCGATGGCGCCGACGATTCGGCCTAGGCGGTCTGCTGCAAGCCGCAATTCCTCGGCGCGCAATTCCTGCCCGATGGTCTGGCCGCCGGTTGCGCGAAGCAGGTGCCTATTCGCTGTGCCAAGCAATTCGACGTGGCGTAGGCGCGACGGCAACACATCGCCGCTGCCGGCTGCTTCCGCCGCCCGCCGGCCAATTTCCTCTAGCAGTTCGTCCACGCCGGCTCCGTTCTTCACCGAAATGATGAGGTCATAGTCCGCGGCCGCATCGCTTGCAGCACGGCTCTCCAGCAGATCGAGCTTGGTGCCGACACGCAAGATCGGCGCTTCGGTCGGCGGCGAACCGATCTCCCTGGGATCGGCGACATCCCTGAGCAACAGCAACAGATCGGCACCATGCGCCTTGGCCCGGGCCTTCTCGATGCCGATCGCCTCGACCTTGCCCGGCGCATCGCGCAGCCCGGCCGTATCTGTAAGCCGGACCCGCAGCCCCTGGAGATCAAGTGTCACTTCAAGCAGATCCCGCGTCGTGCCGGGTTCATCCGTTACTATAGCGGCATCCCGCCGGGCCAGGGCATTGAACAGACTCGACTTACCGGCGTTGGGCGCGCCAAGGATAACGACCTCGAAGCCGTCGCGAATGATCTCGGCGGCGCGAAACCCGGCGATGTGGCGATCGATGTCGCCGATCATGGTCGTGACATCAGACCAGACCGTATCCGAAACGGAACCGGGGACATCGTCCTCATCGGCGAAATCGATTTCCGCCTCGATCATGGCCCGGGCATAGATCAGTCTGCGGCGCCAGCCAAGATAGAGTTCGCTCTGGACGCCTTCGGCATTTTGAACGGCAAAACGCCGCTGCGCCTCGGTCTCCGCATTGACGAGATCCGCCAACGCCTCGGTCTCGACCAGGTCGACCTTGCCGTTGAGAAAGGCGCGGCGCGTGAATTCACCTGGTTCCGCGTGCCTGACGCCGTCAAAGCCTGCGATCGTCTCAAGCATTTTTGCCACAACGGCACGACCGCCGTGAACATGGAATTCCGCAACGTCCTCGCCGGTGAAACTGGTCGGACCGCGAAAGAAAAGGACCAGGCCGGTGTCGAGCACGATCCCGTCGGGTGCCCTGAATCGGCGCAGAACTGCCGAGCGGTCCTTAACCATGCCGCCGGTAATCGTTTCGACCACGAATCGAGTTTGCGGGCCTGAAATGCGGATGACGGCAACGCCGGCCGGAAGCCGGCCGCTCGACAGCGCTACGATGGAATCGCCTGAAATCATTTGCCCGCTCTACCGAACCGCCCTAACTTCACGCTCATCCGACCACCCGAGTTTGCCCATCGTGACGTTGCCCGCGCAAAATCTGCTTGCCGAAGAAGCCAGCCCCTATCTGCAGCAGCACAGCGGCAATCCCGTCCACTGGCGGGCCTGGTCGCCGGCCTCGCTCGAGGAGGCAAAGGCGCTGGACAGGCCGATCCTGCTCTCGGTCGGCTATGCCGCCTGCCATTGGTGCCATGTCATGGCGCATGAAAGCTTCGAGAACGACGGTGTCGCCGCCGTCATGAACCGTCTGTTCGTCAATATCAAGGTCGACCGCGAGGAACGTCCCGACATCGACCAGATCTATATGGCGGCGCTCTCCGCAATGGGCGAGCAAGGCGGCTGGCCGCTGACCATGTTCCTGACGCCGGACGGCAAACCGTTCTGGGGCGGCACCTATTTTCCGCGCGAGCCACGCTATGGCCGCCCCGGTTTCATCCAGGTGATGGAGGCGGTGGACAAGGCCTGGCGCGAGAAGCGGGCGAGTCTCAACCAGAGTGCCGACGGCCTGACGACACATGTCGAGGCCCGGCTCGCCGGCTCGCATGCAAAAGCAGGGCTTGATCGCGACACGCTGGCGGAATTGGCCAAGGGCATAGACGGCATGATCGACCGCGATCTGGGCGGCTTGCGCGGCGCGCCGAAATTTCCCAATGCACCGTTCATGCAAACGCTGTGGCTGTCCTGGCTGCGCGACGGCAACGCCAGCCATCGCGACGACGTTCTCAACAGCCTCGAACAGATGGTCAGCGGCGGCATCTACGACCATATCGGCGGCGGGCTCAGCCGTTACTCGACCGACGCCGAATGGCTGGTGCCGCATTTCGAAAAGATGCTTTACGACAATGCCCAGCTGATCCGCTTTTGCAACTGGGCCTATGCCGCAAGCGGCAACGAGTTGTTCCGGGTCCGAATCAAAGAGACGATCGGCTGGCTGCTGCGCGAAATGCGCGTCGACGGCGGCGCCTTTGCCGCCAGTCTCGACGCCGACAGCGACGGCGAGGAAGGGCTGTTCTACACCTGGAGCCAAGACGAGATCGAGGCCGCACTCGGCGACGATTCCGCCTTGTTTTTCAATCACTTCACGCTCTCCAGCCCGCATGGTTGGGAAGGCAAGCCGGTTGTCCACCAGACGAGGGCCCAGCAATCGCAATATGTGATCGATCGTGAAGAGGTCAGCCCGCTCAAGGGGAAACTCCTTGCGGTCCGGGAAGAGCGGGTCAGGCCCGGCCTTGACGCAAAGATCCTCACCGACTGGAACGGCCAGATGATCGCAGCCTTTGCTGAGGCCGGTCGGTCGCTGGCGCGGCCTGACTGGATCGACGCGGCGACAAAAGCCTTCGCCCATATCAGCTCTGCCAGCCGCGACGGCCGCTTGCCGCACTCGATGCTCGGCGCCAGAAAACTGTTCCCTGCTCTGTCCACCGACTATGCCGCCATGACCAACGCAGCCATCTCGCTGTTCGAGGCCACTGGGGATTGGAGTTATGTCGACCTGGCCGGCCAGTTCGTCGAGCAACTCGACCATTGGCACGCCGATGCCGAGAAGACCGGCTACTATCTGACGGCTTCGGACAGCGCTGACGTGCCGATCCGCATCAGGGGCGACGTCGATGAAGCCATTCCGTCCGCCACCGGCCAGATCATCGAGGCACTGGTCCGGCTCGCCTCCGTCACCGGCGATCTCGAGCTGCACGAGAAAGCCTGGGAGGTCGCCGAACATGCCGCCGGCCGTGCCGCAAACCAGACCTATGGCCAGGCCGGCATCGTCAATGCCTGCGCGCTTGCGATCGAGCCGCTCAAGCTGGTCATCGTTGATGCGCTCAACGATCCAAAGCTCGTTCCGGTTGCGAATCGAAATCCGGATCCACGCCGCGTCGACATCCTCGTGCCGATCGGTACGGGAGCGAATCGAGCCTTGCTGCCCGCAGGAATCCTGCCGCCGACCAACCGCTTAAGCGCGTGGTTCTGCACTGGTCAGGTTTGCCTTTCCCCGATGACGGATCCGGAAGAGCTGGAGCGCCTTTTGCGCCGAGAATGATCAGGCGCCGTGCGCGGGATCGGGCAGCGCCTCGGTCGCAGCTTGCCGGGGCTTGAACAGCAAATCCCTGGCAGCAACCACCGCGCCAATGGTGATCAGCACGCAGGCGAGCGCCAGCGCCCAGTGGAAGACGCCAAAGCCTGCCAGCAGCAGCACGATGACCGAAAACAGCGGTGCGGCGTAGGACAAGGCGCCAAGGATCATGATGTCCCCGTGCTTGCAGCCAAAATCCCAGGCGTAGAAGCCGGCTCCCAGAGGAATCGTGCCCAGAATGACGATAGCCGTCCACTGCGTCGGCGTCTGCGGCCAGACCGTGGTCTCGAGCATCAGGTGCAGCGAGAAAGCGACCGCCGCCGTGATGAAGCAATAACCGGCCACGACATCCGTCGGCACCTGGCCGAAGCGGCGCGACAGCACGGAATAGCCAGCCCAGATGAAGGCGCAGAACAGCGCGATGACATGGCCCTTCATCACCCCATTGGCTAGGCCGACATTGCCGCCCTTGGTGATCACCACGATGGCGCCGGCAAGCCCTAGAACGACGCCCACGACGTGGTGAGCCTTCAGCCTTTCACCGGGCAGGAAGGCTGCAAAGACGACGATCAGCAATGGCCAGAGATAGGCGATCAGGCTGACCTCGACCGGCGGCGCCGACTGGATCGCAAAGAAATAGGCGCAGTGGTAGATGCACAGTCCCGCCGTGCCGATCGCCCAGACCGGCCATGGCTGCCGCAGCGATCGGATCGCGCCTGGGCGGAAGATCCAGCTGCCGGCGCCGACCAGCCCTCCGAGCAGGAAGGTCATGGCTGCCAGCTGAAACGGCGGGATCGGGCCAGCGGCGGTCGAAAGCAGCGCCAGGAAAGACCAGGTCAGGATGGCCGAAAAGCCGATCAGGGTCGGGATTGTCTTCTTCACGTCGCTGCTTCCAGTTTGCAGACACGAGCTTTGCATGAACGCGAAATCGTCTGCCGCCGCATACAGCCGCCGATATCGGGAAAGCGACTTGCCGCCGGACAATGAAAAACCCCATCCCGGTTTCGCGGAATGGGGCTTCAATACACAGACCGGATGATTTCGGCCTGACCTTTACGTGTTCATCGAATCGAAAAAATCCGCATTGGTTTTGGTCTGCTTGAGCTTATCGATCAGGAACTCGATCGCGTCGGTGGTTCCCATCGGCGCCAGGATGCGGCGCAGCACAAAAATCTTCTGCAGATCCTGCTTGGAAACCAGCAGGTCTTCCTTGCGGGTGCCGGACTTCAAGATGTCCATGGCCGGATAGATGCGCTTGTCGGCCACCTTGCGGTCGAGCTGGATTTCGCAGTTGCCGGTGCCCTTGAACTCTTCGAAGATGACTTCGTCCATGCGGCTGCCGGTATCGATCAGCGCGGTGGCGATGATGGTCAGCGAGCCGCCTTCCTCGATGTTGCGGGCGGCGCCGAAGAAGCGCTTCGGCCGCTGCAGGGCGTTGGCGTCGACACCACCGGTCAGCACCTTGCCGGATGACGGCACGACGGTGTTGTAGGCGCGGCCGAGGCGGGTGATCGAATCGAGCAGGATGACGACATCGCGGCCATGTTCGACCAGGCGCTTGGCCTTCTCGATGACCATTTCGGCGACCTGCACGTGGCGCACGGCCGGCTCGTCGAAGGTCGAGGAGATCACCTCGCCCTTCACCGAGCGCTGCATGTCGGTCACTTCTTCCGGCCGCTCGTCGATCAGAAGCACGATCAGATAGCATTCCGGATGGTTGGCGGTGATCGAGTGGGCGATGTTCTGCATCAGAACCGTCTTGCCGGTACGCGGCTGCGCGTTGATCAAAGCGCGCTGTCCCTTGCCGATCGGCGCGACCAGGTCGATCACGCGGGCCGAGATGTCCTTGGTGGTCACATTCTCGATTTCCATCTTCAGCCGCTTGGTCGGATAGAGCGGCGTCAGATTGTCGAAGTGGATCTTGTGACGGATCTTCTCGGGATCGTCGAAATTGATGGTGTTGACCTTGAGCAGCGCGAAATAGCGCTCGCCCTCTTTCGGGCTGCGGATCGGCCCTTCGACCGTATCGCCGGTCTTCAGCGAAAAGCGCCGGATCTGCGACGGCGAAATATAGATGTCGTCGGGACCTGGCAGATAATTGGCGTTGGCGGAGCGCAGGAAGCCGAAACCGTCCTGCAGCACCTCGACCACGCCATCACCGATGATCTCGATCTCCTGGGCGGCCAGCTTCTTCAGGATCGCAAACATCAGCTCCTGCTTGCGCATGACGCTGGCGTTTTCGACCTCGAGCGACTCGGCATAAGCGATCAGCTCTGGCGGTTTCTTGTTCTTGAACTCGGCGAGTTTCATTTCTTGCATAGACGGACCTTGAATAGATGGAGTCTGGGTAGGCTTTGGGAAAATATCGGCGGGATGCGACAAATGCCGGGCGCGGCCGAAAACAACGAGGGGCGGCGCATGACGGGAAGGAAGACCCGTCTTTTATCGTCGGTCGGGTGAAAGAGCAAGCTGCGTTTTGCGTGACCTATGAAGGCTTAAAACGCATCACTGCGTGTCGTTGGCTCCTGGCCGTTTTGATCGACATACATCAGAACGGCTTGACGACCACCAGGATGACGATTGCGATCATCAGCAATGTGGGGATCTCGTTGACCATCCGCCAGTGCCTGGCCGGTTTTTCATTGCGGTCCTCGGCGAATTTGCGCACCGCGCCCGAGAGATAGCCATGCATGGCCGACAGCAAAAGCACCGCTCCGATCTTGGCGTGCAGCCAGCCGCCCTGGAAACCAAAACCCTTCCAGGCGAGCCATAGGCCGAATACCCAGGTGACGATCATCGCCGGGTTGATGATGCCGCGCAGCAGGCGCCGCTCCATCACCTTGAAGGTCTCGGACTGCACCGAGCCCTTCTCGGCATCGACGTGATAGACCAGCAGCCGCGGCAGATAGAGCATGCCCGCCATCCATGAGATAACGGCGAGGATATGGATCGCCTTGGCCCAGGGATAGAAACTGTCGGGGGCGGCGAAATACAAAAGCGCGGTGAAAACGACCAGCACGGCGATACCGATCGTCATGCGCATCATCGCCTGGCCGGTGCTGTTCGTGTTGTTCATCTGAGCCATCAGCGTGTCGCGCTCCGCACCTGTTTCACCATCGCCTCGACATGGGTGATCGGTGTCTCCGGCGTGATGCCGTGACCGAGATTGAAGATCAGCGGCCCGTCTCCCAACGCCTTCAGGATCGCCTCGACACCATCCGACAGCGCCTTGCCGCCAGCCACGAGCCGCAAGGGATCGAGATTGCCCTGAACCGCACCTGAGCGCTGCAATTCCTTCGCCGCGATCAGGGGCACCGTCCAGTCGATCCCCAGCGCCGTCACGCCGGTCTTCTGTCGATAGGTCCGGTAGCGCGAACCGGCGCCCTTGGGAAAACCGATGATCGGAACATCGGGATGAACCGCCCGCACCCGGCCAACGATCTCGGCCATTGGCTGAACGCAGAACAGGTCGAAAGTTTCATCGTCCAGGACGCCGGACCAGGAATCGAATATCTGCACCACATCCGCGCCCGCCTCGATCTGGCGGATGAGATAGGCGGCCGAATGTTCGGCAAGCACCTTCAGCAATCGTTGAAACGCCACCGGCTCGCGATAGGCAAAAAGCCGCGCCGGCGCCTGGTCGGGTGTGCCATGGCCGGCGATCATGTAGGTCGCCACCGTCCACGGCGCGCCGCAGAAGCCTATCAGGGTTGTCTCTTCGGGGAGCTTGGCCCGCAACCGGCGAACCGTCTCGTAGACCGGTTCGAGATTCACGTGAAACACCTTACCTTCCAGAGCCAAGATCTCCGGCGCGGTGATCGGCGTCAGCAGCGGCCCTCTGCCCTCTTCGAAGCGGACGTCACGGCCAAGCGCATGCGGGACGACAAGGATATCGGAAAACAGGATCGAGGCATCGAAACCAAAACGCTCGATCGGCTGCAAGGTCACTTCGACCGCAAGGTCGGGATCGTAGCAGAGGTCGAGGAACGAGCCTGCTCGCCTGCGTGTCTCCCGATACTCCGGCAGATAGCGCCCGGCCTGACGCATCATCCAGAGCGGAGGCGGAAAATGGGCCTTGCCCCTGAGGACATCCAGCATGATCCGGTTCTGGGGCATCGGGCGCTCGCTTCTCCCAGCCTCTTCTATAATCAAAGATTCTTATATCTAAGATTCTTCTGATTCTAAGAGTCTGTTGGTTCTGGTGGTTGTCACCTGTCCCGCTTTGCCCCGGAAAACACCAGCCAACATATTGTCGCGTGCTTCTTTTTCCCAGATGTAGGGTTCTGGGGATAGCTCCGAATCGATCAATCGAGTCAAAGTGTTAGGCACAGCGATGAAAGGCAGGTCCTGTGGACGGACCGTAGTCGAAAAAAGCCGTCCCCAAACTTGTCCCCAGTCGCCCGACGAAGCTGACAGCGCATCGAATTGTGGACAAACTGCCATCTGATACAGTCGCCTCCGACAGGCCCGTCTTTTCATCCCGCTTTATCCACAGAAGCCCACAGCCCCAGGTGACCCCTGTGAACAAACCCCAGAGCTTCTTCCACCTGCACCTGATTTCCGACGCGACCGGCGAAACGCTGCTCGCCGCCGGCCGGGCGGCCTCGGCGCAGTACAAGGACGCGCGCGCCATCGAGCATATCTATCCGCTTATCCGCACCGAAAAGCAGGTGGCAAAGGTGTTCGAGGACATCGAGGAAGAGCCGGGCATCATCCTCTATACGGTCGTCGACCAGAAGCTGGCGCGCGGCATCGACGAGCGCTGCGCGGCCATGGGCCTGCCCTGCGTGTCGGTGCTGGAGCCGGTGCTGACCGTGTTCCAGTCCTATCTAGGCACCCCGGCCGGCCGCCGCGTCGGCGCCCAGCATGTCCTCGACGCCGAATATTTCCGCCGCATCGACGCGCTCAATTTCACCATGGACCATGATGACGGCCAGTTGCCGCTCAATATGGACGATGCCGATGTGGTGCTGATCGGCATTTCTCGCACGTCGAAGACGCCGACCAGCATCTATCTCGCCAACCGCGGCATCAAGACCGCCAACATCCCGATCGTGCTTGGCGTGCCGGTGCCGGAAAGCCTGGTTGCCGCCAGCAAGCCGCTGATCGTCGGGCTGATCGCCACCGCCGAGCGCATCTCGCATGTCCGGCAAAACCGCATCCTCGGCAACAGCAGCTCGTATGAGGCATCGGATTATGTCGACCGCGCGGCGATCAGCGAAGAGCTCGCCTATGCCCGCAAGATCTGCACGCGCCATGGCTGGCCGATGATCGACGTCAGCCGCCGCTCGATCGAGGAAACGGCGGCGGCGATCGTTGCCCTGCGGGGGAAGAACAGATAATTGGAGCCGTGCAACGCGTTGCTAACATCCACCGCCGGGAAGATTGAAGGTCACGGCATGGATCCTAGGGTCTGCGCTGCGTCGCTTCGCTCCTTGCTTCGCCCTAGGATGACGAAGGGACGATCATCTCAGCCAACCTCAAAGGCTTGCGATTCTTATGCGGCGACACAACTGCCAATCTCCGACGGTTGAGGTTAGCCGTAGACAATTCTGCCTTCGTCATCCTAGGGCGGAGCAGGAGCGAAGCGACGCAGCGCAGACCCTAGGATCCATGCCGTTACAATGGCCAAGGGGTGCGACGGTTGATAGCGCCCCACTCAGCCAGCATCTCAACCACGGATAATCAGGCGCAAAAAATGACCGAGAAAATCATCCTCGCTTCCGGCAGCCCGTTCCGCAAGGCGATGCTGGTCAATGCCGGCGTCGATGTCGAGGCGGTTCCCGCCGATGTCGACGAGCGCGCGCTCGAGGGGCCTTTGCAGGATAGCGGCGTCTCGCCCGAGGACGTCGCCCTGGTGCTGGCCGAGGCCAAGGCCACCGAAGTCAGCGAGCGCAGGCCGGGCGTTCTGGTGCTGGGCTGCGACCAGACGCTGTCGCTCGGCGACGAGGTGTTCCACAAGCCGGCCGACATGGAAGGCGCCCGCCGTCATCTGTTGGCGCTGTCGGGCAAGACCCATCAGCTCAACAGCGCCGCGGTGCTGGTTCGCGACGGCAAGGTCTTGTGGCGGCATGTCGGCATCGCCTCGATGACCATGCGCAAGCTCGACCCGGCCTTCATCGGCCGCCATCTCGCCCGCGTCGGCGCCAAGGCGCTGTCCAGCGTCGGCGCCTACCAGGTAGAAGGCGAAGGCATTCAATTGTTCGAGAAAATCGAAGGCGACCATTTCACGATTGTCGGCTTGCCGCTGTTGCCGCTGCTCGCCGAACTGCGTGACCTGGGAGCGATCGATGGCTGAGGTGTCAAAGAAGGCCTTCGTCACCGGCCATCCGGTCAAGCATTCGCGCTCGCCGAAGATTCATGGCCACTGGCTGGCCAAACATGGCATCGACGGGAGCTACCGGGCCATCGATGTCGCGCCGCAAGACTTTGCCGTATTCGTGAAAACGCTGCAGGCAAACAATTACCGCGGCGGCAACATCACCATCCCGCACAAGGAAGCGGCTTTCGCATTGGCCGAACGCCGCGACCAGGCGGCGCAAGAAATCGGCGCCGTCAACACGCTGTGGTTCGAGGATGGCGTCCTGTGGGGCGGCAACACCGACGGTCACGGCTTTGCCGCCAACCTCGACGATCATGCGCCGGGCTGGGCGAGCAAGGGCCCGGCGGTCGTGCTTGGCGCCGGCGGCGCGTCGCGCGCCGTCATCCATGCGCTGAAGGAGCGCGGCGTGACCGACATCCGCATCGTCAACCGTACGCTCTCCCGGGCTATAGAACTGCGCGATCGTTTCGGCGCCGGCGTGTCGGCGCATGGCATGGCGGCTACGGATGAACTGCTCGGCGATGCCGGCCTGCTGGTCAACACCACGGCGCTCGGCATGCATGGCAATGAAGGCCTGTCGGCCGATCCCGCCCGGCTGCCCGACCATGCCATCGTCACCGACATCGTCTATGTGCCGCTGGAGACGCCGCTGCTCGCGGCCGCCCGCGCGCGAAAGCTGAAGACGGTCGACGGCCTCGGCATGCTGCTGCATCAGGCCGTGCCCGGCTTCGAACGATGGTTCGGTGTCAGGCCGCGGGTGACGGCCGAACTCCGGGCGATCATTGTTGCCGATCTGGTACCAAAACCATGATCGTGCTCGGCCTCACAGGCTCGATCGGCATGGGCAAGTCGACCACGGCCAGGATGTTCACTGACGCCGGCGTGCCGGTCCATGATTCCGACGAGACGGTGCATCGCCTCTATGCCGGCAAGGCAGCCCCTTTGGTCGAGGCGGCGTTTCCGGGCACCACATCTGCCGGGGTGGTCAACCGGACAAAACTTGGCGCGCGCGTGCTCGGCGACGCCGCCGGGCTGAAGCGGCTCGAGGCGATCATTCACCCGCTGGTGCGCGCCGACGCCGATGCCTTTCTGGCCAGGCATCGTGGATCAGGCGCGCCGATCGCCGTCCTCGATATTCCCCTGCTGTTCGAAACCGGCGGCCGCAACCGCGTCGACAAGGTCGTCGTCGTCACCGCATCGGCCGAGACCCAGCGCGAGCGTGTGCTGGCGCGGCCAGGCATGACCGAGGAAAAACTGGCGTCGATCCTGGCCAAGCAGGTGCCGGATGCGGAAAAGCGTCGTCAGGCCGATTTCGTGGTCGACACCGGCCAGGGGCTGGACGCCGCGCGGGATCAGGTGAATGCGATCATTGCGGAACTGATCGGGGTCGGCAAGCCGGGCCATTGACACTGGCTGCCGTCTGTCAACGTCAGCGCCGCCCCTCATCTGCCTGCCGGCATCATCTTCTCCCCGTATAGTGACGGGGAGAAGGAGCTGGCCGCGACCTCGGCTACTCTCTTGCAAACGCAGGAGATTGGCGAAATCCTTTGCGAAGGCGTCCTTCTCCCCGTCACTATACGGGGAGAAGTGCCCGGCAGGGCGATGAGGGGCAGCGCAAACCTGTAGTGATTGCCCTGATCAGCTTCGTTTCCCATTGCCATTTTGTTCCGGTCTCATGATTCTCCTCTTTTGGAGCGACTGATTCGATGCGTGAGATCATCTTCG
The DNA here is from genome assembly GCF_040318635.1 of Mesorhizobium sp. M1066. Lineage (NCBI taxonomy): Bacteria > Pseudomonadati > Pseudomonadota > Alphaproteobacteria > Hyphomicrobiales > Phyllobacteriaceae > Mesorhizobium > Mesorhizobium sp. M1066. The sequence continues at coordinate 13,283 of NZ_JAMYMR010000059.1, read as the reverse complement.
ACACGGAAACCACCGGCCTCGATTCGCGCGACGACCGCGTGATCGAGCTGGGCGGCGTCGAGCTGGTCAACCGCTTCCCGACCGGAAAGACCTTCCACCACTACATCAACCCGCAAGGGCGCGCGATCCATGCCGAGGCACAGGCGGTGCACGGCATCAGCGCGGCGGACCTCGCGGGCAAGCCGACCTTTGCCGAGATTGTGCAGGAATGGCTGGACTTCACCGACGGCGCCAAGCTGGTCGCCCACAACGCAACCTTCGACATCGGCTTCCTGAACGTCGAGTTCGGCCGGCTGGGCCACCCCGTCATCGACAACGGCCTCGTCGTCGACACGCTGGCGCTGGCGCGCCGCAAGCACCCGATGGGCCCCAATTCGCTCGATGCGCTCTGCCGGCGTTACGGCATCGACAACACCAGGCGCACCAAGCACGGCGCCCTGCTCGATTCCGAATTGCTGGCCGAGGTCTATATCGAGCTGATCGGCGGCAAGCAGGCGGCCCTTATCCTCGACAGCGCCACCGCGCCGGCGCAAGGCGAAAATGTCCGCCAGATCGAGATCATCATCAGCCAGCGCCCGGCACCCCTGCGGCCCCGCCTCACCGAAGCCGAACGCGCCGCGCACGCCGGCATGGTCGGGACGTTGGGTGAGAAGGCGTTGTGGCTGAAGGTTGTCGGGAACTAAAGTCGTTCCGTCGCGATCCTTGGCGCCCCCCTCTGTCCTGCCGGACATCTCCCCCACGGGTGGGGAGATTGGCAGCTTCGCGGGCCGCGCCTTCCTTTTCAACGTTGGAGATTGGCGAAAGCCGGGATGACAGCCGATCTCCCTCCTTGTGGGGGAGATGTCCGGCAGGACAGAGGGGGGCGCTGTCCCGCCAGCCTTTCAACAAAAAACCCGTCGCGAGGCCGGGCTTTTAAACGCTACCGAGACAGCAGGCCTCAGCTCACCTTGACCTTGGACGCCTCGTCCTCGGCCAGCTTCTGCTGGAACATCTGGGCGAAGTCGATCGGGTCTAGCATCAACGGCGGGAAGCCGCCATTGCGGGTTGCCTCGGCGATGATCTGCCGGGCGAACGGGAACAAAAGGCGCGGGCATTCGATGAACAGGATCGGCAGCATGTGTTCCTGCGGGAAACCGCTGATCGCGAACACGCCGCCATAGACCAGCTCGACATTGAACAAGACTTCCTGGTCGAAGGACGCCTTGGCGTTCAGCGTCAGGTTGACGTCGAACTGCTTGTCGGAGAGCGGGTTGGCGTTGACATTGACGTTGATGGCGATGCCGGGCGCCTTGTCGCGGCCGCGCAGCGAATTCGGCGCGCCGGGGCTTTCGAAGGATAGGTCCTTCACATATTGCGCCAGGACGTTGAGCGACGGCTGCGCCGCGTTGCCGTTTCCGTTGGCTGCGCCGACCGGCGCGTCATCTTTGCTGGCCATAAGCCTTGTCCTCTTGCCTGGGCAGCGTCGCTGACCGAATTGAAATCGGGCGTTCGCTACCATGGCGGGGATGACAAGACAAGGTTTGCCGCCTTGCTTCTCGGCTATGGGATGTAGATGGGACGGCGCCCTAATCGTCCTTCAGGCGGCGCCACGGCGAGTTGTGATCCGGGCCGCGCTTCAGATCGTCCTCGCGCGAATAGTCGCCGTCTTCGAGGTCGATGACCCTGTCGCGCTGGCGGCCGCGAAAACCGCCGGTCGAGAAATCGGTGGCGACGACAATGCGGCCCTTGAACCGGCTCCAGGCAAAATCGCGCAATGGCGGCAGGAACAGCAGCAAGCCGATAATGTCTGATATGAAGCCGGGGATGATCAGGAGGATCGCCGCAACCACGATCATGGCGCCATGCGCAAGATGGCGGCTGGGGTTCTGGCCGGCGGCCATCTCGGTGCGGATGCGGGCCATCATACCAAAGCCCTGGCATCGGAGCAAAAGCACGCCGGCGACGCTGGAGGCCAGCACGAGGCCGACCGTCGCCAGCGCGCCGACCTCACGGCCGACGATGACGAAACCGGCGATTTCCAGCAGCGGAAGCGCGAGGAGAAAGAAGGGAAGCAGCGAAATGCGCAAGTCTTGCCAGCCTTTTTCGATCGCTATGATCGTTTTGATTGTTTTGGCCGCCAGCTAGCAATCGCCGCTGGCACTGAGGCTGTTAGATAGGTATGCCTGCCTTTGATTTGAATGATTGCGCCTTGCGTTCTATATGCTTTGAATGTTGAACGCTATGCGACCGTGGCCATTGGGCCTGACGGTCCGGCCACGGGGCAGGGATTGATTGGCGGAAGATATGGGATTCTTCGACTTCGGCACGATTTTCTTCCTGATTGCGGCGGTGGTCATCTTTTTCCAGCTGCGCAATGTGCTGGGCCGCCGCACCGGCAGCGAACGGCCGCCCTTCGATCCCTATTCGGCGGCTCGCACCGGCGACAAGGATGCCGCCCAGAAATCAGAAAATGTCGTCTCGCTGCCGCGCAAGCGCCCGCCAGGCGAGCCGGCTCCCGACACCTATGCCGCGATCGACGCTTTCGCCAAGCCCGATACCGACCTCAACAAGGGCCTGCGCACGATCAAGGACAATGATCCGTCCTTCGAGCCGAAGGGTTTCGTCGACGGCGCCAAGATGGCTTACGAGATGATCGTCATGGCCTATGCCGACGGCGATCGCAAAACGCTGAAGAACCTGTTGTCGCGCGAGGTCTATGACGGTTTTGTCGCCGCCATCGGCGAGCGCGAGGCCAAGGCGGAAAAGATCCAGTCCTCCTTCGTCGGCATCGACAAGGCCGACATCGTCTCGGCCGAGATGAAGGGCGGCGAGGCGCATGTCACGCTGCGCATCATCAGCGAGCTGATTTCCGCGACCCGCGACAAGGCCGGCGCCGTCATCGACGGCGACCCGGAAACCGTCGCAGAGGTCAAGGATGTCTGGACCTTCGCCCGCGACACGCGCTCGCGCGATCCGAACTGGAAGCTCGTCGCCACCGAGGAAGAAGACTAGTTCGGAAACACGCGGCGAGGCTCCGGTGTCGCTATCGCCTCTTTTTATCGAGAAAGCCTTCGGCGATCTGCCCGGCTGGGACGATGACGACCATTCGGCGGCCTTCGCCGCCTTTCGCCGCTCGGCCTTCCATGCCTTGACCAAACCCTACCGCAGCGGTGCGCTCGGCGTCGACTTCGATGCCTTTGCCGATGCCTACGCCGAGGCCCGGACCGTTTCGCCGGCGGATCGGTCGCCGACCCGCGGGGAAGCCCGCGCCTTCTTCGAGCGCCATTTTCTCCCGGCGCTTATCCCCGCCGAACATGCCGGCGCCGGGCTCGTCACCGGTTTCTATGAACCGCAAGTCGAGGCGTCACCGGTGCGCACGGACCGGTTTTCGCTGCCGTTGCTGTCGCGCCCGGCCGATCTCGTCGATATCGACGACGGAAACCGGCCCCCGGGCCTGGATCCCTATCTCGCTTTCGCGCGCCAGACGCCGAGCGGGCCGGTCGAGTATCCCGACCGTGGCGAGATCGAGCGCGGCGCGCTTGATGGCAAGGGCCTGGAAATCGCCTGGCTGGCCGACAAGGTCGATGCCTTCTTCATTCACGTACAAGGTGCCGCCCGCCTCGCCATGACCGACGGCCGGCTTGTCCGCGTCACCTATGCCGCCAAATCCGGCCAGCGCTTCACCGGATCCGGCAAGATCCTGAGCGAGCTTGGCGAGATCCCGCTGGAGAAGGTGACGATGCAGTCGATCCGCGCCTGGTTCAAGGCGCATCCGGGCCGCGTCGACGAGATCCTGTGGCAGAACCGCTCTTACATCTTCTTCCGCCAGGCCGATGTCGAGGACGCCGCCCTTGGCCCGATCGCCGCCGCCAAGGTGCCGCTGACGCCGGGCCGCTCGATCGCCGTCGACCGCCTGCTGCATACATTCGGCACGCCCTTTTACATCGACGCGCCGACGCTCACTGCTTTCGACGCAGAACCGTTCCGCCGCCTGATGATCGCGCAGGACACCGGCTCGGCCATCACCGGGCCGGCGCGGGGCGACCTGTTCGCCGGTTCGGGCGATGCCGCGGGCGAGATCGCCGGCGTGGTCCGCAATGCCGCGGATTTTTATGCGCTGGTGCCGCGCGCGCTCGTTGCGGGTGCGGTCCGATGACCCGGCGCCCGGACAAGCTCAGCGAGGACGACCGGGTTCTGTGGAACCTGGTGGCGCGCACGGCCAAGCCGCTGAAGGGCAAATTTGGTGTCGAGACCCCTGAAATCCCTGCCGAGGTCAGGCCGAGTCAGTCGCAACCGGTTCAGCCTATGGCCAATCCCGGGGCAGCCAAACCGAAGACGCAGCATGTCGCGCATGCGCTCGACGAGCCGACCTTGGACAAGCTGTCGAAAGGCCGGCTGCCGATCGAGGGCCGCGTAGATCTGCACGGCCTGACCCAGGACGAGGCCTATTCGCTGCTGTTTTCATTCCTGCACCGGGCGCATGCCGGCGGCGTCCGCTATGTCCTGGTCATCACCGGCAAGGGCTCGTCCTCCGGCGGCGATGGGGTGTTGCGGCGCGCGGTACCGGCCTGGCTGTCGACGCCCGCCTTCCGGCCGCTGGTCTCCAGCCACGACCATGCCGCCCGTAATCATGGCGGTTCGGGTGCGCTCTATATCCGCCTGCGGCGGGCGCGCCTGTGAGGAGCTCTATCATGAGGGTGGGGACATGACCCCGTTCGGAGAGAAGCTGCGGACGCTTAGGAGCGAACGCGGTGTCCGCCAGAAGGACATGGCGACGGCGATCGGCGTCAGCGCCGCCTATCTGTCGGCGCTCGAACATGGCAGGCGCGGTGCCCCGACCTGGACGCTGATCCAGAAGATCATCGGCTATTTCAACATCATCTGGGACGACGCCGAGGAACTGGCGCGGCTGGCCGAGGCCTCGCATCCGCGTGTAAAACTCGACACGTCGGGTCTTTCCCCCGCCGCCACCGAGCTTGCCAATCTGCTGGCGGAAAACATCGAGAAACTCGACGAAGCCGAGCTTCGCCGCATCACCGCATCGATCCGCGCGGCGTTAAACCAGCGGCCATAGTCTGACGGTCCGAGCGTGATGCAAGTTCGCCTGCTTCAGAAGGAAACTGCCCGCCGGCGGACCGCCAGCGGGCACAGTGGTGAGATTATTTCTTGCCGGCCGTGCCGCCATTTCCGCCCCGGCCGTGATCGCCATTACCGCCATGGCCATTGTTTCCGCCACCCAGGCAGTCCGACGCCCCGGCATCACCGCAACAGCGGCCGGCCCAGAGGTCGTTGAGGTTGGTTTTGGCACAGCTGGTGGTGGTCTGATCGGCCATGGCGGATCCGGCCATGCTCGACACCGCGAGAGCGGCAAGAAGGGTGTTTCGCAGAAAAGCAGTCATCTGAAGTCTCCATGGTTGGTTTCGGTTCACGGCTGTGTGTCGCAGGCCGGAGCGAAATGGTTCACGGAGATGTTGAAATTTGTCGGGGGACTTCTCGATTTCGTCATCCACGGCGAAGCGGACGCGCAGACTCGAGGATCCATGCCGCGAGTTACGAACGCCGCGGCGGTGCAAAGATAAAGGTACGGTGATGCCGGCATGACAATCGCTGGCGCCTATTCCTGCGCCGCAGCGTTCTTCATCTGCATCCCGGCATGGATACTAGGGTCTCCGCGACGGAGCTTCGCTCCTGCTACGCCCTAGGATGACGAAGCGATGGACGCTTCCGGCAAACGCCGTATTTACTGCACCGCGCCGACCAGAACCTGCTGGCCACCGCGGATCGAGACCCAGCGGCCGGTGCTGTCGATCGCCTGCCGCTTGAGGAAGCGGTAACCGGTCGCGTCCCATGGTTTGACCTTGTCGGTCAGATTGTCGAGCACATAGTCGCCCTCGTCGGTGCGCACCGTCAGCACGGCGTGGCCCTCGCCGTCGGGCTTGCGCACGACGGTGATCAGAAGATCGGCAAGCGAGATGCTCATGCGTGAAAGCTGGCGCCGCTTTTCCAGCACATAGTCCTCGCAATCGCCGACGCCCTTGTCGGGATAGGCCCAGACCTCGTCCTTGCCGTAGATATCCATGTCGCTCATCGGCTTGACGGCGGCGTTGACCCTGGCGGTGACATTGAGAAGCTTGCGCATCAGCCCGTCGGTCATCGTGGCCGGCGCCAGATTGGTCGGGCGGATCGAGCATTCGCCCGGATGCAGCTTGCAGAAATCATAGTGGCCGATCGGCTGCGAGGTGAGCCCCCCGGTCGCCATCGCTCCACCCGCCAAAGCCGGTGCCACCCAGCCTGCAGTCATTGCCAGCCCGGCCGCCACATACACGCGCAGCCGTCGCGCCATTGATGAGGAAATCATTGTCCCCGCTCACCCTTTGTTATTAACGAAAGGTTAAGGGGGATTTACAGTCCGTGTCAATTACGACGACGGTCGGATTGTCGGCATGGTTACCCGAGGGGCTGGACAGCGGCACTTGTGCAACAGAATCGGCCAGCCAGCCGGCTTTTACCGGTCAATCTCACGGTTTGTCGCCGTTAAGCTTGGTTCTATGCAGGTCTCGTCCAAAAATCCGCAATTTGGGCGACCTATATTATCTCTTGGCGGCGCGGACCAGCTTCGGCTTCACCGCGACACGCTCCTGGCGGCCATAGCTGGTGATGAAGTCGACGATGCGCGGCACGATTTCGGAACGGAAGCGCGAACCGTTGAACACGCCGTAATGGCCGACCGCCGGCTGCATGTAGTGGGCATGCCTGTCTGCCGGGATGTTGGGGCACAGATCATGCGCCGCCTTGGTCTGGCCAAGGCCCGATATGTCGTCGTTTTCGCCTTCGACCGTGAACAGCGCGACGTTGCGGATCGCCGACGGATCGATCCTGGTGCCGCGATGCGTCATCTCGCCCTTGGGCAAGGCCTGGCGCACGAAGACCGTGTCGACGGTCTGCAGGTAGAATTCCGCCGTCAAGTCCATGACCGCCAGATATTCGTCGTAGAAATCGCGGTGCTTCTCGGCATTGTCGCCATCATGCTTCACCAGATGCATGAAGAAGTCCTTGTGGGCGATGATGTGGCGGTCGAGGTTCATGCTCATGAAGCCGGACAGCTGCAGGAAGCCCGGATAGACCTCGCGGCCGAAGCCCGGCACCGGCCAGGGCGCATGCATCACGACATTGTCGCGGAACCAGTCGATGCCCTTTTCCTGCGCCAGCAGATTGACCGCGGTCGGGTTGCTGCGGGTATCGATCGGGCCGCCCATCAAGGTCATGGTCGAGGGCACGAAGGGGTCGCCCTTGGTTTCCATCAGCGCCACGGCGGCCAGCACGGGCACGGAAGGCTGGCACACCGCCATTACATGCGTGTCCGGCCCCAGCGTGTGCAGCATGTCGATGACGTAGTCGATGTAGTCGTCGAGATCGAATTGGCCGTCGGCCAGCGGCACCATGCGGGCATCGACCCAGTCGGTGATGTGCACGTCGGCATAGGGCAGCATGGCTTCGACCGTGCCGCGCAGCAGCGTCGCATAGTGGCCCGACATCGGCGCCACGATCAGAAGCTTCGGATCGGGCTTGCGCCCGGCGGGGACAGTGCGCTCGAAGCGGACGAGATTGCAGAACGGCTTCGACCAGACGGTCTTTTCAGTGACCTCGACGCTCTTCCAGTCGACCACGGTCTTGGTCAGGCCGAAGGTCGGCTTGCCGTAGCGGCGCGTGGTGCGCTCGAACAGTTCGGCGGTCGCCGCGACCGAACGACCCCAGGGCGTGTGCGAAAACGGATTGAGCGGATTGGTGTAGAGCAGGCGCACGGCGTCGGCATAGAGACGCGCCGGCTGCAAGGCAGCGTGGTTCATTTCATAGAGCTGGTAGAACATCGAGAACCCCGCTGCTGCCTGCGACCGAAGGGACGACGAGCAGCGCCGAGCCCTAGATGTCTCGCGGGGAAGTTAACAACTAATTGCTGCGATGCAATACGTCACGCGGCGTGACCAATGCTTCTTTGGTTCAAGCCCCTGGGAATCAGCCCTGAACGGCGCCAGCCGGCTCAGTGTGCGGCTGCGAAATGTGAAAGTAATGTGTCCGGCCCCTCTTGCCGGACACCCGACCATGATCCCAAAAGTGGATTCCGGTTTTCGCTTGCGAACCTCCGGTTCTGCAGGGGTCATGGTCCAAGAAACAGTCACTTTAGACGCGCGCCATGCAGACGGCGGTGTGGCCGGAGCCGATGAAGCCGAGCTGGCCGGCCGCACCCTTCGACAGGTCGAGCACGCGGCCCCTGATGAACGGACCGCGATCGTTGATGCGCACGATGACGCTGCGGCCGTTGTTCTTGTTGGTCACCCTGAGCTTGGTGCCGAAAGGTAAAGTGCGGTGGGCGGCGGTCATCGCCGACGGGTTCATGCGCTCGCCCGATGCGGTCTTCGAGTGCAGGGCGTACCACGAAGCGCGGCCGCATTGGCCGGCGGTTGCCGAAGATGCGCCGACCATCAGGCCAGCAGCGATCGTTACCGCGACAAGCGCGGTCTGTTTTGAGTTCTTCATATTTGAGGGATGGCTCCGTTTTTGACAGTCCCCAGCCGTTAGGAGCCAAATAAGGCAGGAAATGCGGCAATCATCTGTCGGTTCCGTGGCAATGGCACACGTTTGGAGTCGCTAGGTAACAGTCTGTCAGGGATTTTCCGGTGCGCGAGGATCAGTCAATGATGATCTTTGTCCTGCTGTCAGGCATTTGTTGACAAGATCGAACATTAATATCCAAGTAGAGTCCGACACGGTCGGGCCACTTCCTTCGGCTCTTTTATCGCGGCCCCGATGCTGCAACCAATTGACTTCAAAAGGGGAGATCCGGCAATGAGGCTGACCAAAAATCTGCTGGCGTTGATTGTGCTTGCCGTCGGCGCGCTATGGTCGCTGCAAGGCATCGGCGTGGTCGGCGGCAGCTTCATGACCGGCCAGTCGCAATGGCTCTATATCGGTGTCGTCACCATGCTGGTCGGGCTGGTGGGATTGGTGTGGGCGAACCGGTAGGGGGTGTGAGCTTCGAAGAAAGGTCGCCCCCCACTCCGTCGAGCTTCGCTCGCCACCTCTCCCCCGATCGACGGGGGAGAGGAAAGGCGCGAGCTTGCCGACCCAGGCCCCTTTCCTCTCCCTCCGGAGGGGGGAGAGGTGGCGCTGCGGAGCAGCGACGGAGTGGGGGAAGCCGCTCACCAATTGCGCCGCCGCCCCCGACAGCCTACCCGAAAAGCCGATCCAGTATCTTGCCCTCCAGCCGGGCCAGCTCCACCGAACCACGCCGGCGCGGCCGTTCCACGGGCACATCCAGATCAAGCGCGATCCGGCCTTCGCTGATCACCACGACCCGGTCGGCCAGCGCGACGGCTTCGGCGACATCATGCGTGACCAGCACGGCCGTGAACTTCTGCGCGATCCAGATGCGTTCCAGAAGCTGCTGCATCTCGATGCGCGTCAGGGCGTCGAGTGCGCCGAGCGGCTCGTCGAGCGCCAGGATCTGCGGGTGGCCGACCAGCGCGCGGGCCAGCGCCACGCGCTGCTTCTGACCTCCGGACAGCACCGAAGGCCATTCGTCGGCCCGATCGGCAAGCCCGACCTCGCCGAGAATGTCGAGCGCGCGTTGCCTTGCTTCCGCGCCGGAAGCAATCCCGGTCAGCCCGACCTCGACGTTTTTCACCACGCTGGCCCAGGGCAGGAGCCGTGGCTCCTGGAACATGAAGCGCGTGCGGCTGTGTCCTTCCTCTTCGACGCCGAATGTCAGCGATCCCGATGTCGGCCGGTCGAGCCCGGCCAGAAGCCGCAAAAGCGTGCTCTTGCCGCAGCCGCTCTTGCCGATGACGGCAAGGAACTGCCCGGCCGGCACGTCCAGATCGATGCCGTCGAGCACGGTCTTGTCGCCGAAGCGCTTGCCGGCTTGCCTGAAGGCAAAGGCCCGCTGCCCTTCGACGGAGCCGATCGGCCGCACCGGCGTGGCGACGAAGGAACGGGCTGCGGTCAGGCTGGCGGCGGTCATGGGCAATCTCTCATCCGTTCTGGAAGGCCGGATGCCAGCCGAGCGACAGCCGCTCGAGCAGGCGGGCGAGGCTGTCGGCGAGCTTGCCGAGCAGCGCGTAGATCAGGATCGACAGCACGACGACGTCGATCAGCAGGAATTCGCGCGCCTGCATGGCCATGTAGCCGAGGCCGGAACTGGCCGAGATGGTTTCGGCGACGATCAGCGTCAGCCACATGATGCCCAGGGCATAGCGCAGGCCGACGAAGATCGCCGGCAGCGCACCGGGCAGGATCACGCGGAAGAACAGGGCGCGTCGGTCCATGCCGTAGACGCGGCCCATCTCGACCAGCTGCGGGTCGACGCTCTGGATGCCGAGCAGCGTGTTGACGTAGATCGGAAAGAACACGCCGAGCGCCACCAGGAACAGTTTGGCTTCCTCGTCGATGCCGAACCACAGGATGACCAGCGGGATCAGCGCCAGATGCGGAATGTTGCGGATCATCTGCAGCGTCGTGTCGGTCAGGCCGCGGCTGAGCGTCGACAGCCCGTTGGCAAGGCCAAGCGCAAAGCCGATCGAGCCGCCGACGGCAAAGCCGGCAAGGGCGCGCGCGGTCGAGACCCCGATGTTGCGGATCAGTTCGCCCGACAGCGTCAGCCGCCAGAAGGCCTCGGCGACCGCGCTTGGCGCCGGCAGCACGTTGGCCGGCATGACGCCGGCGCGGCTGGCAATCTCCCAGCCGGCAATCACCAGCGCCGGGAGCAGCCAGCCGATGGCATTGCCATGCACGCGCGTGGAAAAGCTCATGACGAAGCCTGCAGGCGGTTGGCGCCATGGAAGCCGACCGAGAATTCGTTGGCGATGTTCTCATGCGCCCGCTGCCGCCTGGTGCCGAGCCCGAGCTTTGGAAACAGAAGTTCGGCGACACGGTAGGCTTCCTCGAGATGCGGATAGCCCGAGCCGATGATGGTATCGATGCCGATCGCCTGGTACTCGCGGATGCGCTCGGTGATCTGCTCCGCCGTGCCGACCAGTGCCGTGCCGGCGCCGCCACGCACCAGCCCGACACCGGCCCACAGATTGGGCGACACGACCAGCTTGTCGCGGCGGCCGCCATGCAGCTCGGCCATGCGGCGCTGGCCGAGCGAGTCCATCTGGTTGAGGAAGCGCGCCTGCGCGTTTTCGATCTGCGCGTCGGTGACATGGCTGATCAGCCGGTCGGCGGCGCGCCAGGCTTCGTCCTCGGTCTCGCGGACGATGAAATGCAGTCTGATGCCGAAGCGCAGTTTTCTGCCGCGCAGTGCCGCCTTTGCGCGCGCCGCGGCCAGCTTCTCGGCAACCTGCGCCGGCGGCTCGCCCCAGGTAAGATACATGTCGACGAGGTCGGCGGCGAGGTCCTGGCCTGCGTCCGACGACCCGCCGAAATAGAGCGGCGGCCGCTCCTGGTGCGGCAGAAGGTCGAGGCGGCCACTCTCGACGCGGTAATATTTGCCGTCGAAATTGACCCGCTGGCCCGACACCAGGCCGCGCCAGATGGTCAGGAACTCATGCGCCTGGGCATAGCGCTCGTCATGCGGCAGGAAGACGCCGTCGCCGGCGAGCTCGGTCGGGTTGCCGCCGACCACGACATTGAGCAGCAGGCGGCCATTGCTCAAGCGATCGAGGGCGGCGGTCTGGCGCGCGGCGAAAGTCGGCAGCGTGACGCCCGGCCGCAGCGCAACGAGAAACTTCAGCTTTTCGGTCAGCGTCGCGAGACCTGTCGCGGTGATCCAGGAATCCTCGCAGTTCTGACCCGTGGGCAGCAGCACGCCGGGAAAGCCGAGCCGGTCGACCGCTTGCGCGATCTCCTTGAAGTAACCGAATTCAGGCGGCCGCTGCTGCTCCTCGGAGCCGAGATAGGAGCCATCGCCATGCGTCGGGATGAACCAGAAGAAATCGAGCGGTGCGGTGCTGGCAGGCGCGGTCATGTCTGGCTCAGTCACGGGCGGATCTCCTGGAGATATGGGTGCAAACGCAAATGGCGCCGGGCGTTCTCACCCGGCGCCGTCAGGGGACAAGTTAGTTGCCGGGTGCTGTCCACACCGCGTCGGAGATGCGGACCGCTTTCGGGATCAGCCCGAGCTTGTAGAAGCGGTCGGCGGTCGCCTGCTGGCCGGCGACGATCTCGTCGGTGATCGCAAAGATGCCGAATTTGGTGCGGTTGGCGGCGATCGTCTGCGCGTCGAGCGGCACACCGGTCACCTCATGCAGCGCCGCGGCCACCTTGTCGCGGTTCTGGTCGGCCCATTTCGCCGCCTCGCCGAGTGCTGATATCGTCGAGGTGACGACTTCAGGATGCGCCTTGGCGAAATCCTTGTTGGCGAGGAAATAGGTGTTGACCCTGAGCACCTCGCTGGAGCGCGCCAGCACACGCGGCTGATAGCGCGTTTCGGCGATGGCGAAGAACGGATCCCAGACGGTCCACGCGTCGATCTGGTCGCTCGCGAAAGCGGCGGCCGCGTCCGCCGGGCTGAGATAGACCGGCGTGATCTGGTCGAAGGCAATGCCGGCCTTTTCCAGCGCGGCGACCAGCAGGTTGTGAGCGCTGGTGCCCTTGCCGACGCCGACGCGCTTGCCCTTGAGGTCGGCGACCGACTGGATCGGCGACGCCGGCTTGACGAAGATCGCCTCGCCGTCGCCATTCGACGGCAGCGCCGCCGCATAGACGATGTTGGCGCCGGCCGACTGGCCGAAGATCGGCGGCGCGTCGCCGGTCCAGCCGACATCGATGGCGCCCACATTGAGCGCCTCGACCAGCGGCGGTCCGGCAGTGAACTCGACCCATTTGACGGTGACGCCCTTGTCGCCAAGGGCCTTTTCGATCACCTGCTGCTGCCTGGCGATCACCGGCAGGCCGGTCTTCTGATAACCGATGCTGAACTGCTTCAGCTCCTGCGCGGCGGCGCCGAACGACACGGCAACGCTTGCCGCCAGCAGCCCGATGCCGAAAACTCGTCTGGTCAGATTGAAGTGCTTGGTCAGATTGAACATTGATCCCTCTCCTTCGCTGCGGATCGGAGCCGGGAAATGGCCTCGCCGGTTGGAAGATGGATCAGGCTAGGTAGTTCTATAAATTTAGTAGAGGAATAATTTTGCGAGATGGACTTGAAGAGCGGATTTGTTTTCTGCCGGCAGCCCCAGCTTTCGTCATCCTAGGGCGAAGCAAGGAGCGAAGCGACGCGGCGCAGACCCTAGGATCCTGTGTGTTGTTCCCATGCTATGTCTGAAGTGGGAAGGAGACCGAGGGGATCCTGGTCGTCCTTTCGA
>NZ_JAMYMR010000058.1:0-25140 GCF_040318635.1 Mesorhizobium sp. M1066 | reverse complement strand
ATCCTCGGCACCGTCACGTCAACCGAATGCCGAAATTACTTCACAGAGGCAGGCTATGCCCAACCTAAATTCATCCCGCTCTAGACGCGCGCAGTGCCACTTTCCCGGCTGCCAAAATGCCGTGCCGGTGATGCGGCCGCTCGATCGTCACTTCGCCCTCGTTCTGATCCGCAGCCTGCCTCAATGATTCCGACCAGTGCGCGAACAAACTCAACCATATCGTTTGCCGTGACGGCGGCCTTGTCGGGACTTTGCCCAATCCGCTCGGCGGCTGCGCAACATGACAGGCGGATGAAATCGTAGTGTGAATCCCTTTCATCCTCCGGCATCGCTGCCAATTTCATCGCTTGTCGATAAATCAACCGCAGCAATTGTTCGAGAGCTGCTCCGACACTCATGCGTGTGCTCCGCATTGGTCCACGGTCCCGCCAAACTGCAAAGGGGCGCGCGATGGAACGTCGACGAGGAGGTCCTTCCCCATTCCCCCGTGATGTGGAAGGCTGCATCATGGCTGTTAATATATCGTTTATTGCTAATATAATGACATTCCGCGTCAGTGTTGGCAAAGCCCGCCGCCGTGAGGCAGCGGACTTGCGCGGCGGAAAACTTTTCCGTGGCGTTACAGCGACACCAGCACTTCCTGCGATTTCAGATCGATGGCCGATCGAGCAGCCGGCCAATTTCCGAAATGCGCGGTTGAATCTGGATATTGATCAAACCTTCATTCATCCTTCCAGATGCGCTTCTCCCAGCTAATCTCGACCAGCCGCAGAATCGGATCCTGGTCGACTGGATGAAAGGCACCTTGTGTCCGCATTTTTCGCAGCGAACCTTCGCTCGCACCTGCTCAGTGGCACATTCCGATAAACTCTCTCAGTTCCAAGGGCTTGTAGAAGCGTTTAATGTTGCAATGGCCGCATGGAATGCGTGCCACCTGCCCCGCCTTGTGGGCATGCATTGACGTCCAAGGGGCGCCCATTCTTGTCGCCGTTCGGATTGGGTGCCGGTGCCTCTCGCACGTCTCGCGGTGGCGGGTCGACATGTTCAAGCTCAGGCGGGGCTTCTTTGTCCGGTTCGGGCTTCGATCGTGGTTCTTTGATCTTGCTTGGCATAATCGAGTTAACAGCACTGCCGGTCCCTTGTTCCCCGTAGCAAGCAGAAAACCTGAATGCGTGGGAACCGGGAACGCTGAAGAGCGTTTTTTCGCATGCTCAAGAAGATCGCTCTCGCCGCCGTGCTGGTCCAGGTTGCCGCGTTTTCGGCTCTCATCACCCAGACGGTCCTCTTCGCGTCCACGGCCACACAGGCCGCCGACGCGAAGCTCGGCGACGCAGTCGCCGTCACCATTGAGAACGAACGGGACAAGGCGGCGCAGCCTATTGTTGCCGGCCAATGTCCAACGCGGCTTGTGGCGAGCAAGGTCTTCACGGGGAACGTAATTACGGCGCAACAATAACTCGCCATCGATGCCGGCCATCCGTCGATCCCCCCAATTTAAGTCAGGGCAATGTGCTTGAAAGCACAATGATTCCTGTTACTTGCGGCGTAGGGCGAGTGCGTTTGGGTTGGGCAAGATTGGTATGATTTCATCGAATATGGAATGCCCGCGCTGTCATGGCAGCGGCCGGGTTTTCGACTGCTCCAAGTGGTATGCGTCAAACGGGCACTGCTGCCCGCAGGGAACCCATCGGGGTGGCTGCCCCGGAAAGACGAGCGCCTGCACGGAATGCGACGGCTTGGGGACGATGGCGGAGCCTCCGCTGAGAGCGGTGGCGTAATCTGCGAGAGCCGCGCATGCCGCTGATGACGGCGCGGAGGCGCCCGAACGAGCATATTTTACTCTGCTGGTGTTTCTGCGCGTGGTGCGGCCAGAACCGTGATGTCCATCCTGGCGATCTTGGATGCCGCGCGGCCTTGCGCGCCAGCATCCATATCGCCGCCTGCGGCAACCATGATTTTGGCCAGATGTCCCACGGCGTCCGCGCTGCGGCCCGGCGAAAATCCTTCCCCGGTTTGCGGCTTCCCCACTGCCGTTTGTTTTTTTCCGGGACATGCGGATGTTGACTTGCGATAGCGGAAACCATTGAACCTCCTGTGGCGACGCTTCGAACACTATATTAGCGTTGACTGTTGCGAGACTGACCCAGCCAGTCGCCAAAAACCGCACCAGGGAGTTCGAACAAAAGATCGAGCCGCCCCGCTACAAGGTGAACTGGTAGGGCAGCTCACCTTGCAGCGATGTGAAAACGACGATGCAGGCCCAGCCATCCTGGTAGCGCCGCCCCTTTTATCAAGGCTAAGCGGTAATCCCACCGCGACCTGACCTTGTGCCGTCCATCCAAGGGAACTGAGCAAGCGGGTCCTGCAGGATCTTGACGGATCTTGCGAAGCCGGCGACGGCATCGCGCGCCACCGTCAGCGGAACCTGGCCGTCGTAAGCACGCTGGCAGGCTCGAAAGGCCGTTTCGAAAATCGGACCCCGCCTTTCCCTTGGCCACTCGTCAAAGAAGTCAAAGGCGTCGTCGAGGCACCCTATTTCTTGAATGAACTCGCCATTCTTGACCAGGACCGGTCGGTCGAACGTCCTGTCACTCATCTAATCCTCCATTCGGCACGGTGGGTTGTTGCTGGTTCGGGTCATCATGCGATTGCATGCTCCGGCTCGGCCAACATGCCGCCACCTCCACGCCCAGGCGGTACCGTTGCAATGGCCGGGATTGGCGGCGGATCATCGTCGTCATCTCGCCAGGGGTGCCGCATCCAACCGAGGCGGCTCTTCCTGCGGCGCCGGTCGAAAGACGGGCTGACGGTGCCCGGCATCTTTGAAATACGCGGTTCCCGCCCGGATTCGTCCAGGAGGTGGAGGGCGCGAAGTATGTCGCTGACTTCCACGATGGCGCCATTGTCCAATTGCCGCAACGCGGGATTGTCAGGAACCGCATGAACGTCGGAAGCCCAGAAAGCGAGCAAAGCCCGCTTTGCGCCGATTGTCATCGTCTCCTCGTTCAGGACGTCATCTGGCGTCCGCAACCCCGCGGGGTCCGCGGCAAGATTTTTCGGTTCGGGTTGGTAAAAACTGTAAGCTTCGGTTCTCATCTCCATTCTCCGCGATCTGTGCCTCCCGGCGAACCGGGAGGCGGACCGTAGATTTAGGTTCCTGGGAATCAGGCGACCTCGCGTTGAGGCTCCGCATGCCAATCGATCGGCTGCTTCTTGTCGGGTTGCTCGAGCGAAGCCGCTTTGGCTTCGGATCCTATCTCTATGCGCCGAGGCTTGAGTTCCTCGGGCACTTCGCGGATCAGGTCCACCGACAGCAAGCCATTCTCGAGGTTGGCCGCCTTGACCTTTACGTGATCGGCAAGTTTGAACACCTGCTTGAAGTTGCCCGTCGCCAAGCCGCGATGAAGGACCTCCCGATTTTCCTGGTCGGGTTTCCTTTGGCCGATGACAGACAATTCGGGGCCGTTCTGCATGAGTTCGACCTCATCGAGAGCGAAGCCGGCGATAGCCATCGTAATGCGATAGTCGTTCTCGCCAATCTTCTCGATATTGTAGGGAGGCCAGTCGGAGCGCCCGCTTTTCTCGAGCATATCGAAGAGACGGTCGAAGCCGACCGTTGTGCGGTAAAGAGGGGTATAATCAAAGCTTCTCATAGCCATATCCTCCGTGAAGCAACATGGGTTACGAGGCTGTCGCAGCGCCGCTGCGACGCCAATATGTCGAGCCGAAGCCTCGACGGAAACGATCTGGTAATCGTGTTTTTTTCCGTCAAGAGGGGCGTAAAAAATTTTCTGGCCGGCAGGCAGATCCAGCGAGCCATGCTCTTCGGCGGGGAATTCCGCCACACCGTACGAGGTCCGCTGAAGCGGATGCCCAAGGCGCTGCCTTGCGTGCTGGCGGTCACTGCGCGATGTTGGCGGCGGGGTGGAGCGAATCATGCGAAAAATTTTGATGTCCGGACTGCTGCTCGCGGTGGCCTTTTCCGCGAACCCGGCCCACGCGCTGGACAGCAGAGGCACGCCTGTCGTCGTGACCCCTCTTGCGTCGCGCACGACGACCGCGTCCGGCCAGCCGATCACGCTGCCGCAGAAGAACGTGCAGGTGCTGGTCTCGACCTACGACATCGCGCCGGGCGCGACCTTGCCGGTCCACAGGCACCCTTTCCCGCGCTATGCCTATGTCCAGGCCGGCACGCTAAAGGTCACCAATGTCGAGACCGGCAACAGCAACACCTACAAGGCTGGCGATTTCATCATCGAAATGATCGGCCAGTGGCATCAGGCCACCAATATCGGGGATGTCGAGGTGAAGCTTCTGGTGATCGATCAGGTCGAGCAAGGCGCCAAGAATACGGAATTGCGCCAATAACCGCGAAGTTCGTGCCCGAAGGCGGAAGGCTGTTCGCGCTTTCGCTGCGACCGGCCCGGTGCTAGGGCTGGCCGGGAAATCATGGACTGGATCGCCCCTTGACCAAAGCTCTCCGCCTGCCGCTGATCGAAATCTGTGTCGAAGGCATTGACGGCCTTCTTGCGGCGCAAGCCGCCGGCGCCGACCGGGTCGAACTATGCGCCAGCCTCATCGAAGGCGGCATCACGCCGAGCCTCGGCACGGTCCGCGCCGCCATCGAGCAGGCAAGCGTGCCGTTTCACGTCATGGTGCGGCCGCGCGGCGGCGATTTTCTCTACAGTGAGACCGAATACGCCTCGATGCTGGCCGATGTCTCGGCACTGCGCGAACTCGGCGTGGCCGGCGTGGTGTTTGGCTGCCTGAACGCCGATGGCACCATGGACGAGGCGCGCATGAGCGAACTGACGCAAGCCGCTGGCCCCTCGAACGTCACCTGCCATCGCGCCTTCGACATGACGCGCGATCCGGCCGAGGCGCTCGAATCGCTGATCCGCAGCAAGGTCGGCCGCGTGCTGACCAGCGGCCAGCGTGACACTGCCATCGAAGGCTTGCCGCTGTTGGCGGATCTGGTGCGGCAGGCCGGCGACCGCATCGTCATCCTCGGCTGCGGCGGCCTGGATTTGCACAACATTGCCGAGGTGCGTAGCAAAACCGGCCTGTCCGAAATGCATTTTGCCGCCCTCAAGGATGTGCCGAGTGCCATGGACTACCGCAATCCCCATGTCGGCATGGGTGGCTCCGATCTCGATCGCGAGTATCGCAACACGCTGACCGACACACCACTGGTGGCGGCAACGATCGCGGCGGCCAAGGCATGACCTCGACCCCTGTCCCGATAGCCCGTGTAGCGGCCGCAGACGAAGCGGCGATCCTGGCGCTCAACAACGAGCATGCCGCCGAACTGTCGTGGCTGGAGGCTGAGGGGCTGTCCTTCCTGCTTGGCGAAGCATTCTATGCGCGCCGCATCGGCAATCTCGAAGCCTTCATTATGACCTTCGACCAGGACGCCCGCTACGACAGCCCGAATTTCCTGTGGTTCCGCGAGCGCTATGAGCGGTTCGTCTATGTCGACCGCGTCGTCGTGGCGGCGCATGCGCGCGGCCGCGGCCATGCCCGCCGCCTCTATCAGGATCTGTTCGGCCACGTTGAGCGCGCCGGCTACAATCTGGTCACCTGCGAAGTCAACACCGACCCGCCGAACCCCGCCTCGGATGCCTTTCACGCCGCCCTTGGCTTCACTGAGGCTGGCGACGCCGTCATCCACGGCGGCAAGAAAGCAGTCCGCTATTACATCAGACGAACCTCCGTCTGAGGCCAGGCGGATCGAGCTGAAGACGGGGCTACTGGAACAAGGCTGTCGCACTCACCAGCGTCATCCAGAACCCCCAGACCAATGGGATGCCGACCAGCAGCCAGGCCAGCGTCAGTTTGATTGAATTGCCGTTGCCTTGCGCCATGTCGGTCTCCTCAGAGCATGATCCCGAAAAGTGGGCTCCGGTTTCGGAAAAGATCAAGCTCAAACAATACGATAGAGCCCATCCCGATTCTATCGGGATGGACCTGGCTCTAAGCCACCGCTGGTTCGGTCTTCATGTGGAAGCGTGCATTGACCGGCCGCATCATCAGGTTGAGCAGGAGGCCGACAACCAGCAGGCCGGCCATGATGTACATGGTGACCGTGTAGGCGTCGGCCTTCGCCACGCCGCTGTCGATCTGGTACTGCCTGATATAATTCACCAGCACCGGGCCAAGCACGCCCGCCACCGACCACGCGGTCAGCAATCGGCCGTGGATGGCGCCGACGTAACGCACGCCGAAGACGTCGCGCAGGTAGGCGGGAATGGTGGCGAAGCCGCCGCCATACATGCTGAGGATGATCCCGTAGAACAGCACGAACAGGAAGACGCTGCCGGTCTGGCCGGTCCAAGGCACCGCCGCATAGAGGACGACGCCCAGCGCGAAGAAGATGGCATAGGTTGTCTTGCGGCCGATATAATCGCTGGTCGAGGCCCAGAAGAAGCGGCCGAGCATGTTGAAGATCGACAACAGGCCGACGAAACCGGCGGCAGCGGCCGGCGAGATGCGTCCCGGGAACATCTCCTGGCTCATGGCCGAGGCTTGCCCGAGCACGCCGATGCCTGCCGTCACGTTGAGGCACAGCACACCCCATAGCAGCCAGAACTGCGGCGTCTTCAACGCATCGTCGAGATGGACATTGGACGTCGTCACCATCGCATCCTGTGCCGCCGGCGGCGTCCATCCGGCGGGCCGCCAGCCTTCCGGCGGCACCCTGACGATAACAGCCCCAATCAGCATGAAGACGAAATAGACGATGCCCAGCACGAGGAAGGTTTCAGCGACGCCGATATGCTCAGGCGTCGAAAACAGCTTCATCAGATAAACCGACAGCGGCGAGGCGATGAAGGCGCCGCCGCCGAAGCCCATGATCGCCATGCCGGTTGCCATGCCCGGCCGGTCCGGAAACCAGGTGATCAGCGTCTTGACCGGCGAGATGTAGCCGAGGCCGAGACCGATGCCGCCCAGCACGCCGTAGCCGAGATAGATGATCCACAACTGGTGCAGATAGACGCCGAGCGCCGAGACAATGAAGCCGCCACCGAAACAGCAGGCGGAAGCGACCATGGCTTTGCGCGGCCCGACACGATCCAGCCAGCCGCCGCCGAACGCCGCCGCAATGCCCAGGAACAGGATCGCGATCGAGAAAATCCAGCCAAGGCCGGTCAGCTTCCAGTCGTCGGGCGCCGAGTCGGTGATGCCGATCAGCTTCGACATCGGCAGGTTGAAAACGCTGAACGCATAGGCCTGGCCGATGCAAAGGTGTATGCAGAGCGCTGCTGGCGGCACCATCCACCTGCTGAAGCCAGGCTCGGCGACGGTACGTGAGCGGTCGAGCCAGCCGCCCGCCCTCTCCCCGGTCGTGTCCATTCCATCCTCCCAGATGCGTCTTCGAACCATCTTCTCAGATGTGTCCTGCGAACAAACTAGGCGGGTGAGCCGGTGAGGCAATAAGGAATGCCTGTCATAAGACCAATGTCTAATGAGACTGGCCTATATCGGAAAGCAGGTCATTGCTTTCCAAAAGTTATATTAGAGATAATTAATTGATTGTCTGCTTATGAAGCGCGATCCACTCCACCTGCACTCGCGATCATCTGGCCGGGCACGACGGCATTCACCAGTTGCGGTTGAGCCATTCGCGCGCCGGGCGCTCGATGAGGTAGTAGCTGCAGAGCGCGCAGGCAAAAACGCCGGCCAGCATCGGGATCGGCGAGCTGCCTTGTTCATCGACGAATTTGTAGAACGGCTGCTGCCACAGATAGAGCGAGTACGACCACAGGCCCAGCGTCGCCATCGGCCAGGAGGACAGCAATCCGGAAAAATACCGTGGGCTGAAATCGAGTGCGTTGACGGCCAGAGCCAGCAGCGGCACCGCGAAGAGATAGTGGATCGGCGTCGGCACCTGATCCAGGAACAGGACAACGGCGCAGATCGTTGCCACCAGGGCCACATGCTTGCCTCTCAAAAACGCCGGCAGCCTGCCGTCGGCCTTGAGCAGGCAGATCGAAGCCGACAGCAGGATCGACGCGATGTGCACGTCGGTGCGCCAATAAGTGGTTTCGTAGTCCATCCCGAAGACCCAGTACGAAACCGCGCCATTGGCCATGGCCAGCAAGGCCAGCGCAAGGAGCAGCACGACGACGCGAGAGCGACTTGAGACGATGACGCTGATCAGCGCCAGGATGATGTAGGCGTGCTCCTCGATGCAGAGCGACCAGATATGGTCGAGCGCCCCTGCCCGCGCCACGAGAATGCCGGCGTAATTGTAGGTGAATGTCAGCGCCGTCAGCGCCGCCTTCCATTTGAAGGCGATGAACGTGCCGGACAGCGCGATCATCGCGACGACTACGAAGACCAGAAGAGCCGGATAGATGCGGGAGAAGCGGCGTTTGAAGAATTTTTTCAGCGGGTAGCGTTCGATGAACAGGATCTCGCCCATCAGCCGGCCGCTGAGCACGAAGAAGAATTCGACGCCCAGCACGCCAAGATTTATTCCCGGAACCGGAAAGAAATGGCCGATCAGCACCAGCGCGATCGAAAGCCCGCGCCAGCCGT
This sequence comes from Mesorhizobium sp. M1066, assembly GCF_040318635.1. Taxonomy (NCBI): domain Bacteria; kingdom Pseudomonadati; phylum Pseudomonadota; class Alphaproteobacteria; order Hyphomicrobiales; family Phyllobacteriaceae; genus Mesorhizobium; species Mesorhizobium sp. M1066. Next base: position 16,599 of record NZ_JAMYMR010000058.1, on the reverse strand, counting down.
CGAGATAGGCCAGTCTTGTTCTGGTTGATCTGTCGGCGGCGGATCGGGACGGAACGACATGCGTCGCGGAAATGTCGGTCATGCCGATCCTCTCGCAATAGGTATGCGAAGGGTACGACGGTACATTTCGAACCCATCTCGCATTCCCGCCCAAATCCATATTGCAGTGCAATATGGATTTGTGCAAGTGCGAGATTGCCGCCGGTGCGGTTCCAGGTGAAGTGTCGGCGGAAGAAATTGCTCAGGTAAACGATTGGTGCGGGGGGCGATCCATCAAAAGTTTGGACAATTACAGGTCGTCCCAAAGGAAAAGGGGCCGCATGACCCCTTCTCCCGTGTTCACAACTGACCGTATCAGGCGTTGGCGGCAGCCACCGCGCGCTTGGCCATCACCGCGATCAGATTGGCGCGATAGTCGGCCGAGGCATGGATGTCGGTCATCAAATTCTTCGCCGGCACTTTCACCCCTTCGAGTGCCGAGGCCGCGAAGTTCCCGGCTAATGCGGCCTCGATCTCCTTCGAACGAAAAACGCCGTCGTCGCCGGCACCGGTGACGGCGACGCTGACGCCATCCTTGCCCTTGGCCACGAACACGCCGACGATGGCGTAGCGCGATGCCGGATTGCGGAATTTTTCATAGGCCGCCTTGGCCGGCGCGGTGAAGGTGACGGCGGTGACGATTTCGCCATCCTTCAACGACGTTTCGAACAGGCCTTTGAAGAATTTGTCGGCTGATATCTGGCGCTTGTTGGTGATGATGGTGGCGCCCAGCGCCAGCAGCGCCGCCGGATAATCGGCCGCCGGATCGTTGTTGGCGATCGAGCCGCCGATCGTCCCCTTGTGGCGCACCGCCGGATCGCCGATCAGCGATGCCAGATGAGAAAGCGCCGGACAGACCTTCTTCAGCTTCTCGTCATTGGCAACAGCGTGATGCGTGGTGGCGGCGCCGATGGCGACGGTCTCGCCCGACACCGTGACGCCCTGCAGCTCCGTGATCCGCGACAGGTCGACAAGGTCGGACGGCGCGGCAAGCCGCGTCTTCATCGCCGGGATCAGCGTCATACCGCCCGAAAGCAGCTTGGCGTCGCCGGTCTTGATCAGCTTGGCGGCATCGGCGACCGAGGCGGCGCGGTGATAGTTGACTGCGTACATTTGTCTTTCTCCCCTGGGTGAAAGAGCGAACAGGAAGTAGCGAACATCGCGTTCTCCCCCTATTCGCTACTCCCTATTCGCCATTCGCGTTCAATGTTTCGTCGCGCGGATCGCGGCCCACACGGTGGACGGCGAAGCCGGCATGGCAAGATCGTTGCTGCCGATGGCATCGGTGATGGCGTTGATCACCGCCGGCGGTGAGCCGATGGCGCCGGCCTCGCCGCAGCCCTTGATCCCCAACGGATTGCCCGGGCAAGGCGTGTTCGAGGTCGAGACCTTGAACGACGGCAGATCGCCGGCGCGCGGCATGGTGTAATCCATGTAGCTCGCGGTCAGCAATTGTCCGCTGTTGTCGTAATAGGCGCCTTCGAGCAGTGCCTGGCCAATGCCTTGCGCCAGCCCGCCATGCACCTGGCCCTCGACGATCATCGGGTTGATGATGTTGCCGAAATCGTCGGCGGCGACGAACTGGACGATCTCGGTGACGCCGGTTTCCGGGTCGACCTCGACCTCGCAGATATAGCAGCCCGCCGGGAAGGTGAAATTCGACGGATCGTAGAACGCCGTCTCCTTGAGCCCGGGCTCCATGCCGCCCGGCAGGTTGTGGGCAGTGTAGGCGGCCAGCGCCATCTGGAACCACGGCACGTTCTTGTCGGTGCCGGCCACCTTCAGCGCGCCGTTCTCGATAATGATGTCGCCTTCGTCGGCCTCGAGCAGGTGCGCCGCGATCTTCTTGGCCTTGGCCTCGACCTTGTCGAGCGCCTTGACGATGGCTGACATGCCGACCGCACCCGAGCGCGAGCCATAGGTGCCCATGCCCATCTGCACCTTGTCGGTGTCGCCATGCACGATCGAGACCGAATCGAGCGGCACGCCGAAGCGCTCATTGACCAGTTGCGCGAAGGTCGTCTCATGGCCCTGGCCGTGGCTGTGAGAGCCGGTCAGCACCTCGATCGTGCCGACCGCGTTGACGCGCACTTCCGCCGATTCCCAAAGGCCGACACCGGCGCCGAGCGAGCCGACGGCCGCAGACGGCGCGATGCCGCAGGCCTCGATGTAGCAGCTCATGCCGATGCCGCGCAGCAACCCCTTGTTGGCGGCGGCGGCCTTGCGCTTGGCGAAGCCGGCATAATCCGACGCCTGCATTGCCGCATCGAGCGAAGCGGCATAGTCGCCGGCGTCATAGCACATGATGACCGGCGTCTGATGCGGAAACGAGGTGACGAAGTTCTTGCGCCGCAGCTCAGCCGGCGAAACGCCGAACTGGCGGGCCGCCGTCTCCATCATGCGCTCCATGACGAAGGTCGCTTCCGGCCGCCCTGCCCCGCGATAGGCATCGACGGGCGCGGTGTTGGTGTATATCGCCTTCACATTGGCGTGGATGGCCGGGATGTTGTACTGGCCCGACAGCAGCGTCGCATAGAGATAGGTCGGCGTCGCCGATGAAAACAGCGACATATAGGCGCCAAGATTGGCTTGGGTTTCCACCTTCAGGCCGAGGATCCTGTGGTCCTTGTCGAAGGCCATTTCAGCATGGGTGTGATGGTCGCGGCCATGCGCGTCGGTCAGAAAACTTTCGGTCCGATCGGCCACCCATTTGACCGGCACGCCGGTCTTCTTTGACGCCCACAGGCAGACGATCTCTTCGGGATAGATGTAGATCTTCGAGCCGAAGCCGCCGCCGACATCGGGCGCGATCACGCGCAGCTTGTTTTCCGGCGCGACATTGTAGAAGGCGCTCATCACCAGCCGCGCCACATGCGGATTCTGCGAGGTCGTCCAGCAGGTATAGTGATCCTCGGCCTTGTCGTAATGGCCAAGTGCGGCGCGCGGCTCCATGGCGTTGGGCACCAGCCGGTTGTTGATGATGTCCATCTTGACGACATGGGCCGCCTTCCCGAAGGCCGCCGCGGTGTCGTCGGCATTGCCGATGTCCCAGTCGAAGATCAGATTGTTGTCCGCTTCGGGGTGGATCTGCGGCGCACCCTTGTCCATCGCCTTGGAGGCATCGACGACGGCCTTCAACTCCTTGTAGGTGATCTCGACCGCCTCTGCGGCGTCGCGCGCCTGCCCCTTGGTCTCGGCGACGACGATGACGACGGCGTCGCCGACATAACGGACCCGGTCGAAGGCGAGTGGCGACCACGCCCCCATCTTCATGGGCGAACCGTCCTTGGAGTGGATCATCCAGCCGCAGATGAGATTGCCGATGCCGTCGGCCTTGAGTTCCTTGCCGGTCAGCACGCCGATGACGCCGGGCATGCCTTGAGCCTTCTTCACATCGATCTTCTTGATCTGCGCATGCGCGTGCGGACTGCGCACGAAGGCGGCGTGCTTCATCCCGGGAACCACCATGTCGTCGACATAGCGGCCGGCGCCCGTGATGAACCGTTTGTCTTCCTTGCGCGCGACCCGAGCGCCAACACCTTCAATGCCCATCAGAAATTCCTCCGGAATTTATGGGAGTAGGGCAGTAGGGGTAAGGGAGTAGGGAAAAAGAGGCCTCGTTGCGTTGGCCTTTTTGCCCTACTCCCCTACTGCCCTACTCCCTTATTCCCTTGCCTTAAGCAGCTTGTTTCGCCTTACCCTTCGACCCCTTCATCGTCATCGATGCGGCGAGAATCGCCTTGACGATGTTGTGGTAGCCGGTGCAGCGGCAGATGTTGCCGTCGAGCTCGGCACGCACCGTCGCCTCGTCGAGCCCTTCGGGGTGGCGGCTGATCATGTCGGTCGCCGTCATGATCATGCCGGGCGTGCAGAAGCCGCATTGCAGCCCGTGATGTTCCTTGAAGGCAGCCTGCACCGGATGCAGGTCGGCGCCATTGGCCAGGCCCTCGATCGTCAACACGGTGGAGCCGGAGGCCTGCACCGCGAGCATTGTACAGGATTTGACCGCCTTGCCGTCGACATGGACGACGCAGGCACCGCATTGCGAGGTGTCGCAACCGACATGTGTGCCGGTAAGACCGAGATTTTCCCGCAGGAAGTGAACCAGAAGCGTTCGGTCCTCGGCAGCACCGCTGACCCGCTTTCCGTTCACCATCAACGAAACGTCCGACATGGTCCCTCCCTGGGTATCAACCTTGGTATCCACGCTGCCGACGCGGTATTCGCGCTTCGGTGGTGCATTATTCGTACACCGCACATCGGACAAAAAACAGCACGTCGCAAACGCGGAACATTGTACTTTCGGTCATGGCCGCGCCCAAACATGCGGTGCCGGTGGCCCCATTGCCAAACCGCCGATTGAAGGCAACAATGTCGGTCGACGCCCGCGCCAGAAGCATTTAAAAACACCCGCGCACAAAAAAAGCGTCGGAGGAAATGCGGAGAACATCGCTGGCCAATTCACAGACGCGCTATGCATGCGGCCTGTCGGCGCTCACCACGGACGAGCCCGACATGGAGGCGTTCGCCAAGGCGATCGCACTGGAAGCGGCCGCCATCGACGCAGGCTTTGCCCTGCTGTTCTTTTCCCAGAGCCTGGTCGAAGCCAGCGCCCTTTCCCAGGCGCTCATGACCCACGCACCGGCGCTCCACCACGCCGGCTGTTCGACTGCCGGCGAGATCACGCCGCAAGGTCTTGAGGATGGTCATGTGCTGGCCATGCTGCTTCCGTCCACCGCGTTCTCCGCCGTTAGCGTGATGGTCGAAAATCTGTCCTCGTCGGGTATGGACAGGATCACCGGCGAGGTGGAGACCCTGCGGCGATCGCTGCGCGCGCGCCTCGGTTGCGATCGGACCAAAGGCACTTTCGCGCTCTGCTTCATCGACGGGCTCTCTTATGCCGAAGAAGCGGTGAGTTCAGCCATCCACTGGGGCCTCGATGACATACCGCTGCTTGGCGGCTCCGCCGGCGACGATCTGAAATTCGAGACGACGCGCCTGATCTCGAACGGCAAGGTCACCTCCGACAGCGCCATCATCGTGCTGATATCGACCGAAATTCCCTTCCATGTCTTCAAGACCGACAACTTCGTTCCCACCGATGAAAAACTGGTGGTGACGGCTTCCGATCCCGATCACCGCATCGTGCGCGAATTCAACGCCACCAATGCGGCGCAGGAATATGCCGCGTCCGTCGGCATCGTCGCGCAGATGCTGACGCCACTGAGCTTCGCCTCGCATCCCGTGGTGGTGAAGGTGGGCGGCCAATATTATTGCCGATCGATCCAGAAGATGCATGCCGACGGTTCGCTGTCGTTCTTCTGCGCCATAGACGATGGCGTCGTGCTGTCGATCGCCCAACCCAAGGACATGGTCGAATCGACGCGCGCCGCCCTGCGCGATGTCGAGGAGAGGCTTGGCGGCATCGACATGATCCTCGGCTTCGACTGCGTGCTGCGCCGGCTGGACGCGCGCAATCGGCAGGTGTTTCGTGAGATCTCGGAACTCTACCGGGTCAACAATGTCATCGGCTTCGGCACCTATGGCGAACAGTACCGGTCGATGCATCTGAATCAGACTTTTACCGGCATCGCCTTCGGCGAGCGCCAGGCGGCGGAATAGGACGGCGCAACAAGATGCCGCTGAGGGACATAAACGATCTTGAAAAGCTGAAGAAGATCAACGCGGCACTGGTCAGCCGCGTCGAGCGCTCGATGGACCAGCAAGGCAACGCCTTTTCGCTGTTCCAGACCGCGATTTCGCTGGAAAACCGGGTGCGCACACGTACCGAGGAACTTCACTCGACCTTACGGAGGCTGGAGCAGTCGAACATCGACCTCAGCGCCGCCAAGGAAAACGCCGAACTGGCGAACCTGTCGAAAACCCGTTTCCTCGCCGCTGCCAGCCACGACGTGCTGCAGCCGCTGAACGCGGCCCATCTCTCGGTTTCGGCGCTCGCCGAAGTTCAGACCAGTGACGAGGGCAAGAAACTGGTGCGGCAGGTCGAGCGCTCGCTGGAGACGATGGAGGACCTGCTGCGAACCCTGCTCGACATCTCCAAGCTCGATGCCGGCGTGGTGCAGCCCGACATAAACGATGTCAGCCTGGAGGCGCTGTTCTCGTCGCTTCGCTCGGATTTCCTGCCGGTGGCGGAGATGAAAGGCCTGTCGCTGAAATTCCGGCCGGTCCATGCGGTGGTCCGCTCTGACCGCACGCTGCTGCGCCGCATCCTGCAGAACATTCTTTCCAACGCGCTGGGCTATACACGCTCGGGCGGCGTGCTTGTCGGCACCAGACATCGCGGCGACACCATCCGCATCGACGTCGCCGATACGGGCTGCGGCATTCCCGACGACCAGCGCGAGGCGGTGTTCGAGGAGTTCCATCGCGGCACCTCGCCGGCCAATGCCGAACTGGACGGTGGCGGTCTCGGGCTCGGGCTTGCCATCGTGCGCCGCATGGCCAGCGCGCTCGGTCATCCCGTGACATTCTCGTCGAAAGTCGGACGCGGCACGATCTTCCACATCGATGTTCCCGTCGGCATCGGTGCGCCAGCCGATGCCATCGCCAGCGTTACCGACATGGAACGGCCGCGCGGCTATGGCCTGTTCGGCACCAAGGTGCTGCTGGTCGAAAACGATATCGAAGTGCTGCAGGCCATGACCTTCCTGCTCGAACGCTGGCAATGCCTGGTGCGGGCCGCGACCTCGACCGACGATGCGCTCGACATGCTTGGCGACACCGACTGGGTCCCCGACATCGTCATTGCCGACCAGCATCTCGACGGCGGCGATCTCGGCACCACGACCATCGCCGAAGTCCGCGACTATCTCGGCCGCGCCGTGCCGGCGCTGATCGTCACCGCCGACAGTTCGGAAGCGGTCGCCAAAGCCGCCCGCTCCGGCGGCATCGAACTGATGCGCAAGCCGCTGAAGCCGGCACAGCTAAGGGCGCTGCTGGCACATTTGCTGGCTTAGCTTCATACCCTTCCCTTGAGGGGGAGGGTTAAGCTCAAAACCCCGCCTGATCGCGAAACAGCTCGGCATTGTCCAGCTTCGAAACCTCGATCACCGCCTGCGTGCGGCTATAGACATTGAGCTTGCGCAATATCTCCGAGACATGCGCTTTCACGGTGGTCTCTCCCACCTGCAGCTCGTAGGCGATCTGCTTGTTGAGCAGGCCCTGGCGCAGCATCTGCAGCACGCGCAGTTGCTGCGGCGTCAGCGTCGATAGGCGCTGAACCATGTCGGCGCGGTCGACGCTTTCGGCGTCGGGTGTGCGGCCTTCATAAGTTTCCGGCACATAGATCGCGCCTTCCATCACCGAGCGTATGGCGGCGGCGAGGTCGCTCTTGCGCGCCGATTTCGGGATGAAGCCGGCGACACCATAGGACAGTGCCTCGGAAATGATCTTCGGCTCCTCATAGCCCGAGACGATGACCACCGGCAGGCGCGGATAGCGGGTCCGGAGCTGCAGCAGGCCTTCAAAGCCATGCACGTCGGGCATGTTGAGGTCGAGCAGCGCGAGATCGAACGGCTTGGCGCCGGCCAGAAGGTCCAGCGCCTCGGTGATCGAGCGCGCCTCCACGGTGTCGACTTCCGGGTAGGCCATCTGCACGGCGCTGTGCAGCGCCTCGCGAAACAGCGGGTGATCGTCGATGATCAGGAACCGGGCGCGATCGTGGGTTGCGGTCATAGGGGTTCATTTTCAGTTCGTGGGCGATTAGAATAGCCTCGTCAGCATGGCCAGATTATTGCCAAATAGTATATCGCCATCTCCGGCGGAAAGTGCCGCCGGCACTTTCTCGACCAAATCGCCTTGTCCAGGCCCCCAAATCGATCGAATGTTCCGGCAACCAAGCAGAGACCCGCATGACAGAATTCGTCCTTCCCTTGCCCGCAACCGCATCGGTGGCCATTGCGGGCTCGTCCGATCGTTTCGCGGTGCGCCGTATCTACTGCGTCGGCCGCAACTACGCCGCACACGCCCGCGAATTCGGCAATGACGAGCGTGATCCGCCCTTCTTCTTCACCAAGCCGGCCGACGCGGTGGTCGATTCCGGCACCGCTATCCCCTACCCGCCGCTGACGGCCGATCTGCACCACGAGATCGAACTGGTGGCTGCGATCGGCAAAGCCGGCTTCCGCATTCCCCGCGACAAGGCGCTGGACCATGTCTGGGGCTATGGTGTCGGCATCGACCTCACCCGCCGCGATCTGCAGGACGAGGCCAAGAAGGCCGCCCGTCCGTGGGACTGGTCGAAGGCCTTCGACCGCTCCGCGCCTTGCGGCCCGCTGATCCCCGCGGCGAAATCCGGCCACCCACGGAAGGGCCGCATCTGGCTCGCCGTCAACGGCAAGGTCAGGCAGGATGCCGACCTCGCTGAACTGATCTGGCCGATATCGGATATCGTGTCGATCTGCAGCGAGGCGATGGAGCTCGAGCCCGGCGACCTGATCTTCACCGGTACGCCGGCAGGCGTCGGCGCGGTTGGCCCCGGCGACACGATGACCGGCGGCGTCGACGGCATCGGGACCATCGAAGTGACCATCGGCCAGCCGAAGTGAGGCCATGAGCGAACTCGTCCTGCACAACTACTACCGCTCCTCCACCTCCTACCGGGTGCGGATCGCGCTGGAGATGAAGGGGCTGAGCTACGACTATGTCCCGCATCATCTGCGCCATGGCGAACATCTGGAACCAGCCTATCTCGCGGTGAATCCGCAAGGGTTGGTGCCAGCGCTGGTGCTCGGCGACGGCACGTTGCTGACGCAATCGCTGGCGATCATCGAATTCCTCGACGAGACCAGCCCGGAACCACCGCTGCTGCCGAAGGACCTGGCGGGCCGGGCACGCGTGAGAATGCTGGCGCAGATGATCGCCTGCGACATCCACCCGGTGAACAATCTGCGCGTGCTGACCTCGCTGCGCACGCTGTTCGGCGCCGGCGACGAAGACATCACCAACTGGTTCCGCCATTGGGTGAACGAGGGCTTTCAGCCGCTTGAAAAGATTATGGCGTCGTCGCCGGAGACGGGCACATTCTGCCATGGCGATGCACCGGGCCTGGCCGACATCTGCCTCGCCGCGCAGATTGCCAGCAACGCCCGCTTCGGCGTCGACTTGATCCCCTACCCGACGATCGCGCGCATCAATGCCGCCTGCATGGCGCTGCCGGCCTTCCAGAAAGCCGCGCCCCAGAACCAGATCGATGCCGAGTAGAAAAGCAACCGACCCAGGTGAAGCCAAGGCGCTGGCCGATATAGAGGCTTATGGCTGCCACATCTTGCATGTGCTGGAGGAAGGCGACGATCCGCCTTTCACCTATTCGGTTGGAATAGAGCACAACTTCAAGGCGCCGGAACTCATCGTCATCGGCCTGAAGCCGGAAATCTCCCAGTTCATCATCAACGAGTATTGCAGCCGCGTCCGCTCCGGCGAGGTTTTCCAACCAGGGCAGCGATCGTCCGGTTTTATCGAAGGTTTCGACTGTCAATTCGGCGCCGTTCATATCGAACACTATCGCGAGCATTTCGGCTGGGACCTCTGGTTCTACGACGGCCTGGATTTCGGTGTTCTCCAGCTGATCTATCCCACTGTGGACGGCATCTGGCCATGGCAGGCCGAGGCGAGCGACTGGTTCCGAGCCTGGCAGCCGCTTCTCGACACCGCGCCGTCGCCATAGGCCTATCTGCCGACGCGCAGCGTCAACGCCCAGAACAGCAGCGCCAACAGGCCGATGCCGGCGCCAAGCACACAGACGCCATTCCAGCCCATTGCACCATAAGCCATGGTCGAAGCGATGGAGCCCAGGGCGCTGCCGACCGAGTAGAAGATCATGTAGCCGCCAACCAGTCGGCTGCGCGCATCCGGGCGCCGGGCGAAGATCAGGCTCTGGTTGGTGACGTGGACGGCCTGGATCGCCAGATCCAGCATGACTATGCCGGCGACGAGCAACCACAGAGACATGCCCATGAAGGCGATCGGCAGCCAGGCCGCCATCATCAGCAGCAGGCTGAGGCCGGTGACCAACTGGCTGCATCCACGATCGACGAGGCCGCCGGTCCAGCGCGCACCGAGCGCGCCGGCGACGCCGGCAAGGCCGAAAAGCCCGATCTCGGTATGCGAAAGTGAAAATGGCGCGACGCTCAACGGCAGCACCAGCGGCGCCCACAGCACGTTGAAGCTGGCGAAGATCAGCATGGCCAGCACCGCCCGCACGCGCAGCAGCGGCTCCTGCGCGAACAGCAGCAGCACCGAAGCGAGCAGGCGTGGATAGGATGTGCGTGGCCGCTCCGCCTCGTGGCGCGGCAAGATCAGGTAGAGAACCATCGCCATGACGAGCGTCAACATGGCCGAGACAAGATAAACCCAGCGCCAGCCGGCGAAATCGGCGACGATCCCCGAAGCGAAGCGGGCAAGCAGGATGCCCAGGATGACGCCGCTGGTGACGGTGCCGACCGCCCGCCCCCGCTCCGATGCTACAGCGAGGTCGGCAGCGAAGGCGACCAGCACCTGCACCACCACCGCAAGCAGCCCGACCACCGCCAGGCTCGCCAGCAGCATCGCCGCGTTGGGCGCGACCCCGACCGCCACCAGCGCCACGGCAGACAGAATCGCCTGCCCGGCAATCAGCTTGCGACGATCGAACAGGTCGCCCAGCGGCACGATGAAGAACAGGCCGAGCCCATAGCCGATCTGCGTGACCGTCACCACGATGCCGACCGAGGCCGGCGCGATAGCAAAATCATGCGCTATGGCGTCGAGCAGCGGATGAGCGAAATAGATATTGGCGACGCTCAGGCCGCAGGCGATGGCGAAGATCAGCGCGGTCAATCGTGACAATCCCGTAGGCGGCAGCGCCACCCGATGCGGCCCATCGGAATGCTCGAGGCTTGTTGCACCGCTGTTCGCCACCTGCATGTTCATGTCGCTCTCCACAAAGGTTTCAAATTGAAACCTCTTGCTGGATAGGCGGAACAGTTTTATGTTGCAACCGAAATCAGAGCATTGGACCAACGACTGCCATGGTGAAACGAACGAGCCACCACGAAGCGGATTGCCTCATAGCGCGACCACTGGACGCGATCGGCGACTGGTGGTCGCTGCTCATCGTGCGTGATGCCTTCGACGGCTTGCGGCGCTTCGGCGAATTCCAGAAGAGCCTCGGCGTCGCCAAGAACATCCTGTCGTCGCGGCTGCGCAATCTTGTCGCGCATGGCATCCTCGAAACGGTCCCGGCGCCCGACGGCAGCGCACATCATGAATATGTGCTGACGCAAAAGGGACGCGGCCTGTTCTATGTCCTGGTTGCCCTGCGGCAATGGGGCGAGACCTATTTCGCCGGACCGGGCGAGCCCTACACCTTCATGGTCGACACGCTCGCCGGACGGCCGATCAAGCGCCTGGAAGTTCATGCCGAGGACGGGCGGCGACTTGCCCCCGGCGAGACCCGGCTTGCCGACTTTCGCACCCGGGAAACCGGATAGGCGCCTGCGCCCTGCCATGTCTGGCGGAATCGATTTCCGCTTGACCGGACAGGGAATCGGCTATCGTTTCCCGCAGCACAGCAGCGTGGAGTGACCGATGAAAGCCGTCGTCTTCGAGAAATTCGGCGAAGCGCCGACGATCCAGACCGTTCCTGATCCGAAGCCGGCAGCTGATGGCGTCGTCATCAAGGTCGAGGCGACCGGTCTGTGCCGCAGCGACTGGCATGGCTGGATGGGTCATGACGACGGCATCACGCTGCCGCATGTGCCGGGCCACGAGCTGGCCGGCGTCGTTGTTGCCGCCGGCAAGCAGGTCACCCGCTGGAAAGCCGGCGAGCGCGTCACCGTGCCGTTCGCCGTCGGCTGCGGCCGCTGCTTCGAGTGCAATTCGGGCAATCACCAGGTCTGCGAACACCAGACACAGCCTGGCTTCACCGGCTGGGGCTCGTTTGCCGAATATGTCGCCATCGAACACGCCGACACCAACCTGGTGCGCTTGCCCGACGAGATGGAATTCGCCACCGCCGCCAGCCTCGGCTGCCGCTTCGTCACCTCGTTTCGAGCCATCGTCGACCAGGGTCGGGTGAAGCCGGGCGAATGGGTCGCGGTGCATGGCTGCGGCGGCGTCGGCCTGTCGGCTATCATGATCGCCAGTTCAATGGGCGCCAATGTCATCGCCATCGATCTCACCGACGAGAAACTGGATTTCGCCAAAAAGATCGGCGCCGTCGCCACCATCAATGCATCTACGACACCGAACGTGGTCAAGGCGGTCAAGCAGATCACCAATGGCGGCGCGCACATGTCGATGGACGCGCTCGGCCACCCCACCACCTCGTTCAATTCGATATCCAATCTGCGCCGGCGCGGCCGCCATGTGCAGGTCGGCCTGATGCTGGGCGAGCATGCCCGGCCGCAGGTGCCGATGGACAAGGTGATCGCCTTCGAACTCGAAATCCTCGGCAGCCACGGCATGCAGGCCTACCGCTACCAGGCGATGATGGACATGATCCGCAACGGCAAGCTGAAGCCCGAACTGCTGGTCGGCAAGAGGATCAGCCTCGACGAGGCGCCCGCGGCCCTGATGGCGATGGGCGGCTTCGAGGGCATCGGCATTGGGGTGGTGACGAAGTTTTAGGCGAGGACGGCACCGTCGTCAGGCGATCGCGCGTCGTGGCAATTCCTGCTTCGCGAATCGCTTGGCCCCGACGACGCAAAGCACGACGCCAAGCGTGACGACCACCATCAGCGGGCTGACCTGCTCGTGCAGCAGCGTCGCTGCCAGTGCGAGGCCGAAAAAGGGCTGCAGCAGCTGCAACTGCCCGACCGCGGCGATGCCGCCTTGCGCCAGCCCGCGATACCAGAACACGAAGCCGATCAGCATGCTGAACAGCGAGACATAGGCAAGCCCGATCCACGCACTGACGCCGACGCCGTCGAACGACGGCGGCATGGTCATCAGCGTCAGCACCAGCATGATCGGCAGCGACAGCACCAGCGCCCAGCAGATCACTTGCCAGCCGCCAAGCTTGCGTGACAGCGCGGCACCCTCGGCATAGCCCAGACCGCAGGCGATGATGGCAGCCAGCATCAAACCATCACCCACCGGCGAGGCCGTCACGCCCTGCGTCAGGGCAAAACCCGCGACCAGCGCGCTGCCGATGCATGAAAACAGCCAGAACGCCGGGCGCGGCCGATCGCCGCCGCGCAGCACGCCGAAGATCGCAGTGGCCAGCGGCAGCAGGCCGACGAAGATGATGGAATGGGCCGTGGTGACGTGCTTCAGCGCCAGCGCGGTCAGCAAGGGAAAGCCGACCACCACGCCAAGCGCGACGATCACCAGCGACAGCAGATCGCCGCGCTCCGGACGCTTTTGCCGAAACAGGAGCAGCAGCGCCAGGCCAAGCAGTCCGGCAATCGCCGCCCGGGCCGAGGTCAGGAATGTCGGATCGAAATCCCTGACCGCCACGCGCGTTGCCGGCAGCGAGCCGCTGAAGATCAACACGCCGATGAATCCATTCATCCAGCCACTCGCGGTCTTGTCCATCGTATGCTCCGTTTGTCGGCTCCGTATCGCGCGGAGCCGGTAGTATCGCCAGAGACAATGCGGTACAATTATACACAACTGTTATGCTTAGAAGAGCAGTACGGATGGACAAACAGACCACAGGAAGCGAGAGCAGTGGTACGCTGGTCGAAGGTGTCATGGCGACGATCCGCCAGCGGATCGCGGCGCGCAGCCTGACGCCGGGAGCGCAATTGCCGTCGATCCGCGCCTTTGCCAAATCCATGCGAGTGTCCAAATCCACCGTGGTCGAAGCCTATGAGCGGCTCGCCGCCGAAGGCGCGATCCGCTCGCGGCCGGGCTCCGGATTCTATGCCGCCGGATCGCTGGCGCCGCTGTCGCTGGCCGAGATTGGTCCCCGCCTCGACCGCGCGGTCGATCCACTCTGGATCTCACGCCAGTCCCTGGAGGCCGGCGACGACATGCTGAAACCCGGCTGCGGCTGGCTGCCGGCCTCGTGGATGCCGCAGGCAGGTCTGCGCCGGGCACTGCGCACGGTAGCGCGTGCCGACGATGTCGCACTGGCCGATTACGGCACGCCGCTCGGCCTGCCACCGCTACGGCAATTGCTGGCGCGGCGTATGGCCGGGCACGGCATCGAGGCCTCTCCCGAGCAGATCATGCTGACGGAATCAGGCACGCAGGCCATCGACCTGTTGTGCCGGTTCCTGATCGAGCCCGGCGACGCCGTGCTGGTCGACGACCCCTGCTACTTCAACTTCCACGCTCTGTTGCGCGCCCACAGGGCCAAGGTCGTCAGCGTTCCCTACACGCCGTCGGGGCCGGATATCGATCTGTTCGCGCAGGCGCTGGCCGAGCATCGGCCGCGCCTCTACATCACCAATTCCGCCATCCACAACCCGACCGGCGCGGTGCTGTCGCCAGTCACCGCCCATCGGCTGCTCAAGCTCGCCGACCAATCGGATCTGACCATCGTCGAAGACGACATCTTCGCCGATTTCGAACATGCGCCCGCCCCCAGGCTGGCGGCGTTCGATGGTCTCAACCGCGTTGTCCACATCGGCAGCTTCTCCAAAACGCTTTCGGCGTCGGTTCGCTGCGGCTTCATCGCTGCACCGCGCGACTGGATCGAGCCCCTGACCGACCTCAAGATCGCCACCACCTTCGGCGGCGGCCGGCTCGCGGCCGAACTGGTGCTGACGCTGCTCAAGGACGGCAGCTACCGCAAGCATATGGATTTGCTGCGCGCGAAGCTTGCCCGCGCCATGGGCGAGACCAGCGTTCGTCTGAAGGCGATCGGCATCTCACCCTGGATCGACCAGCCGGCCGGCCTGTTCCTGTGGTGCAGCCTGCCGGATGGCGTCGATGCGGCTGAAGTGGCCCGCCGCGCTTTGGCCGACAACATCGTGCTGGCGCCCGGCAACGCATTCAGCCTGTCCGGAACGGCCAGCCGCTTCCTGCGCTTCAACGTCGCCCAATGCACGGACGAGCGGATTTTCAAGGTGCTCGAGGCTGCGATGGCGCGTTGACGCGCATCAAGCGGACCCTGTTGCCTGTGCAACCTTCGACTGCTAGGGAACCACAAGCGCACTCGAGAGAATGTCTGCGCCATCATTTTCCGGATAGCGTTTATGGGAACCAGCAAGTCAGCAGACAAGTAGGCCGCAACAGCAGTTCGTTGTTGCGGCGGCCCGTCATTTCCCATCTTCAGTGAGAACGGCAGATCGCCGCCAAATGTAGCCATTTGAGCGGATGTTCAATCATGCCTTGTCCAAAAAACCCGACATGGACCACTTCCCTGCCAGCAGCCATGGTGCTGATGGCGCCCTTCGACATCCTGGCCTCGCTGGCCATGGATATCTACCTCCCGATCGTCCCGGCGATGCCGGGAATCCTCAAGACATCGCCTGATGTCATCCAGTTGACGCTGAGCCTCTACATGATCTGTCTTGGGCTCGGCCAAATCGTCTTCGGCCCGATTTCCGACAGGATCGGCAGGCGTCCGGTGCTGATCGGCGGCGCTCTTTTATTTGCAGGCGCTTCCGCCCTGCTCGCCTGCACCTCGCTGGCCATGGTGTTCGTCGCCTTGCGGGTCCTGCAGGCCATCGGTGCATCCGCCGTTCTCGTTGCGACCTTTGCAACGGTTCGCGACGTCTATGCGCAGAGGCCTGAAAGTGCCGTCATCTACGGCCTGTTCAGTTCTATGCTGGCCTTCGTGCCGGCGTTGGGGCCGGTTGCCGGTGCATTGATCGCCGACAATCTCGGCTGGCGCGCGATCTTCCTGACGCTCGGCGGTCTGGCGGTAGCCGCCACCCTCAACGCATGGCCGAGATGGCATGAAACACGGCCCACCAATGGCAACGACAGGCGAATGGCGTTTCGTCCCATTCTCTCCAGCTTCGCCTTCTGGGCGTATACGCTCGGCTTCAGTGCCGCCATGGGCGCCTTCTTCGTGTTCTTTTCGACGGCGCCCCGGGTGCTCATGGACCGCGCCGGCTTTTCACAGCTCGGTTTCGGCCTGGCCTTCGCCACCGCGGCGCTGGTGATGATCGTGACCACCCGCTTCGCCAAAAAGTTCATTGCACGTTGGGGCATCGCGGGCAGTGCTATCAGAGGCATGGCGATGTTGCTGCTCGGCGCGGCTCTGCTGGCGGCCGGGCAACTGTTCGCGGCGCCGTCCTTCGAGACATTCGTCGGCCCGATGTGGATCATTGCCGTGGGCATCGTCTTCACTGTTTCGGTCACCGCGAACGGCGCACTCGAGGCCTTCGGCGATGTCGCGGGAACCGCCGTCGCGCTCTACTTCTGCATCCAGAGCCTTGTCGTCGGCACCCTCGGCACGCTGTTCGTCATCGTGCTCGGCGGAGACACGGCGTGGCCATTGGTGGGCTACTGTTCGGTCATGGCGACGCTCACACTAGGCGCGCTGAGATATTTGCGGAAACGCCAAACCGAATAAACGGGCCAGGGTAGTGTGCTGAGAGTTCTGCAAATTCGCTGAGAGAGGGCGGTCATGGCAGGCTGGTGATGTTCAACGTCACCGAT
>NZ_JAMYMR010000057.1:0-25743 GCF_040318635.1 Mesorhizobium sp. M1066 | reverse complement strand
GGATCGGTGGCAACCAGGGTGCCGCCGGTGCTCTGCGCCGCATTGGTCTCGGTCAGCGCGGCGGTGCTGGTGCCGGTGATCACCGCCGCGTCGTTGGTGCCCAGGATGTTGACGGTCACGGTGGTGGCGGTGCCGTCGGCGCTGACGACATTGAAGGTGTCGGTGTAGGTGGTGCCGCCGACGAACTCGTTATGGGCCGAGGACGCGGTGTAGGTCCAGGCGCCGGCCGCATTGATGGCGAAGGTACCATAGGTTCCTATGGTCGCGGCCTGGGCGACAAAGGTCGCCGGGCCGTCGACGTCCGAGATGGTCAGCGTGCCCGATGTCGAGATCGCTGCTGCAGTGTTGCCTTCGGTGAGGTTTCGTACATCGGCCGACAGAACGGCGGCGTCGTTGGTGCCGGTAATATTGACGACGATATTGTAGCTCGTACTTCCATCCGCCGATGTTACCGTCAGAGTGTCGGTAACATGCTGGCCCTGCGTCAATGGGTCGGCAAGCGCCTGATTGAGCGTATAAGCCCACACGCCGGTTGTCGTGTTGAAGGTGAAAGTGCCGTAAGTGCCCAGGAGGCTTGGCGGAGTCTGGAAATGGTTCTGGCCGGCGTCGGGATCGGTAATGGTCAGCTGCCCACTGGCGTTGGGATCATTCAGCGTGCCGTTGGCGACGCCACCGGCCTCGACCACGGTCAAGTCCGCGCCTGGAACGGCGGTGATGATCGCGCCGTCATTGGTGCCTTGAATGTTAACCGACACGCTGGCCCAGCTCAGCGTTCCGTTGCCGAGCTTGATCGCATAGGTGAAGGTTTCGTTGATCTGGACGCCCGCACCCAAAGCCTGCAGACTGGACAAGCCATAGTGCGCCACCAGATACTGGCTGAGGTCCATTTCGACCTTGCCGTTGTTGATGCGAATAAAAACGCCGTCGCCGATGCTTTCCCAGGCTGAAACGCCTGTTGACAGAACGTCTTGGTTCGTCAGGTCAATGGGCGCGTATTGCTTCGTGGCCGTCGATGCGGAAACCCCATCATCCACTGAAAAGAGGGACTTTGCGTTTCCACCCTGGTCGTTGGCCATCACATCGAGAACTATGATGGTTTGCGAACCTGACACGAGGACGACCGTATCCTCGGTGAGATTGAAAACGTCATCCTTTGCCTGCGGCGTGTTGGAGAAAGACGTCGTGGTGCCGCCGGCACCGGTGACCTGAGTAGCCATTTTCAACCCCCTTTTTAAGAACAGATGCCTCATCTGTTCTATCGGCAGTACTGAACGACCGGCTGCTTCCAGCCGAAGAAAAACCGCGCGAATCCGGGGAGGCATGAATTGTCGCCAGGCACACCGCCGCGCTTGGAACAGCCGCCTCAAGCTGGCCATTCGGACGGATATTGACCCGATGCTGCTGGACGCGACGACTGGTCGTCGCGCTACCTTTCCTACCCCAAATTACATCGTCAAACCCGTGGTTACCGACCACAAACTTTAGATGCCTCTTATATTAGGAGATTATTAACTCTTATAGAGAGGAAGCGTCAACGCCCAACTTGGCCGAACAGTTAATAGTCGAGCATAAGGGGAGCCACAGTCACTAGAATCGAGTTGTGATATCGAACAGGCGCACGTCCGATATGAGCCCGGCGGCAGAACGTGCGGCTCAGCGTGACGAGAGCCCGCCAGCGCACCACCATACCAACGCCGCACCTTGATCGCTGCGTACTTCTCGTGCAGCGCGCCAACCCGGCAGCCGGCCAGTTCGCTTGAACGCTGGGGATTCAACTGGATCACTTCACGCGCCGGACAGCAGCACGGTTGGCCCGACCTCGGCGATGTCTGCGCTGGCGAAGCCGCCATTGATGCTGACGGCAAATACGTCGACTTGTGCCTCGTAGGCTGGCGCGGATGCGAGCCGTTCGAGCATCGGACCGATGTCAGTGCGCCCGCCATTGACCTCCTCGAGCATGGGATGCAGTCAAGCGAACTGGCCGCAACACGACCGAGAAAGCTTTGGCTTCGCCGGAGCAGGCGCTCCTTTCGGAAATGTCGGCATAGCGGTATCTATCGCCCTTCGGCAACCGTTCGTCGCTTGTCCAAACCCACCTATTTGCACGCCATTGTACGCCAAGGCTCTACACAGTTCAGAGCACGCTTTACTTCCACGCACAGCCACGTTTCAGTGCCGTCAGATTGTTTTGGAAAGGCGATCGAGGCCGGGTTGGGGTTATTGGCGTAGGCACAGTAGCGGAGGCGCTACGTGCCGAAATTACGCCATTGCCGCCATTCCCCTACTCCCACTCGATTGTTCCCGGCGGCTTCGACGTCACGTCGTAGACGACGCGGTTGATGCCGCGGACTTCGTTGATGATGCGGGTGGCGGCGGCGCCGAGGAAGGCCATGTCGTAGTGGTAGAAATCCGCCGTCATGCCGTCGACCGAGGTGACGGCACGCAGCGCGCAGACGAACTCGTAGGTGCGGCCATCGCCCATCACGCCGACCGTCTGCACCGGCAACAGCACGGCGAAGGCCTGCCAGATGGCGTCGTAGAGGCCGGCCTTGCGGATCTCGTCGAGATAGATGGCGTCGGCCTCGCGCAGGATCTCCAGCTTTTCGCGGGTGATGCCGCCGGGGCAACGGATGGCAAGACCCGGGCCTGGAAACGGGTGCCGGCCGATGAAGCTTTCGGGCAGGCCAAGCTCCTTGCCCAGCGCCCTGACCTCGTCCTTGAACAGCTCGCGCAGCGGCTCGACAAGCTGCATGTTCATGCGCGCGGGCAGGCCGCCGACATTGTGGTGCGACTTGATCGTCACCGACGGGCCGCCGGTGAAGGAGACGCTTTCAATGACGTCGGGATAGAGCGTGCCCTGCGCCAGGAATTCGGCGCCGCCGAGTTTCTTGGCCTCTTCCTCGAACACCTCGATGAACAGCCGGCCGATGGTCTTGCGTTTTTTCTCCGGGTCCGACTCGCCCTCGAGGGCGTCGATGAAACGGTCCGACGCGTTCACCAGAATGAGCGGTAAATTGTAGTGTTCGCGGAACATCGCCACCACGCCCGCGGCCTCGTCCTTGCGCATCAGGCCGTGGTCGACAAGGATGCAGGTCAGCTGGTCGCCGACCGCTTCGTGGATCAACAGCGCCGCAACGGAGGAATCGACGCCGCCCGACAGCGCGCAGATGACCTTGCCCTTGCCGACCTGCTTGCCGATCGTCTCGACCGCGTGCTCGCGGTAGGCGCGCATGGTCCAGTCGCCCTCGATGCCGGCGATGTTGTGGACGAAATTCCTGAGCAGCCGGGCGCCGTCGGGCGTATGCACCACCTCGGGATGGAACATGATGCCGTA
Organism: Mesorhizobium sp. M1066; assembly: GCF_040318635.1. Taxonomy (NCBI): domain Bacteria; kingdom Pseudomonadati; phylum Pseudomonadota; class Alphaproteobacteria; order Hyphomicrobiales; family Phyllobacteriaceae; genus Mesorhizobium; species Mesorhizobium sp. M1066. The sequence continues at coordinate 22,409 of NZ_JAMYMR010000057.1, read as the reverse complement.
CATCTTGCGCTCGATGTTGCCGAAGATGGCGAAGGGCGAGCCTTCCGACTTGCCGAACACTTCGAAGCCCTTGGGCAAGGAGATGACGCGGTCGCCATGGCTCATCCACACCTGGTGGCGCTGGCCGGGTGCCCACAGGCCCTCGAACAGCGGGCTGTCCTTTTGGATCTCGACGAAGGCGCGGCCGAACTCGCGATGATCGGAGCTTTCGGCAACGCCGCCCATCTGCACGCACATGGCCATCTGGCCGTAACAGATGCCAAGCACCGGCACGCCGGAATCGAAGACGATCTGCGGCGCGCGCGGGCTGCCGATATCGCCGGTCGAAGCCGGACCGCCGGACAGAATGACGGCCTTCGGATTGATGCGCTTGAATGCCGCTTCGGCCGACTGGAACGGCACGATCTCGGAAAACACGCCGGCCTCGCGGATGCGGCGGGCGATGAGCTGGGTGAACTGGCTGCCGAAATCGACAATCAGGACGGTGTCGGGATGATTGGCTGTTTTCATGGCGAGCGTTTAGAGAAAGAAACGAGTCGGCGCAATGGGTTGCGTAGCCCGACTTTCAGGCTGGTCTGGCATCTTCATGGGATGGTCCCGTCCGAAGGGCGCCGTCGCCGATCGCCCGTTCGAGCCGCATGACGGCGTCCGCCAGCTTCTCGTCGATGACTTCAAGATATTCGGTCCAGTCGCCGACATGCCTGAGATCCGCCGCCCCGTCGGAGATGCCGCGCAGACCGATCAGCGGAATGTCGAACAGTTGGCAGGCGCGCAGGCAGGCGAAGGTCTCCATGTCGACCATGTCGGCGCTAACAGCATCATAGGCCGCGCCGGTGATGATCGCTGCGCCGGTCGACAGGGTCGCCTGCCTGATCTCCGGTATCTTGAAGGGCAATGGCACGGTTACCGGCAGGTCGAGGAAGGGTGTCGCACCCTTTTCGAAACCGAGCGGCGAAGCGTCGATGTCACGGTAGCTGACCGAAACCGCCTGGTAGATCTCCGTCTGCTCCAGCGTCCGACTGCCGGCTGAGCCGAGCGAAACAACGAGATCCGGCAGTGCCTTTTGCGATTTCAGCCAGGAGAGTTCCGCACCCAGCCTGACGCCGGCCTCGACGGGACCGACACCGGTCATCAACGGCGTGAACAGTTGCTTGAGGTGCGGGCCGTATTCGGCCTGCGCCGCCATGACGAAGAGGACGTCCTTGCCCGACAGGCGCGACACTTTACCGGTCATGATGATTTGCTCCTCTCCGCCGGATCATCTGCTTATCTGCACCGCCGCTCGCCGGGACCCGCTGCCTCCGGCAGCTCCCGGCGTTCGGGGCCTTTCATCGTGCCACCGGCACGATGAATTCGCCTGCGGCGAACCGGCCACTCACCCTTCTATGCCATCACGCCCGACCACGGTCATCATGGTGCCGGTCATGGTGGCGATCAGCTTGGCCTCGCCGTCGGCGGCAAAGGCGTAGGCCTGGCCGTCGGCGACGATGATGGTGCGGCCGGGCTTGGTCACCGAGCCGCGGAACAGGAAGCGCTCGCCCCTGCCCGGTGCCAGGAGGTTGACTTTGAACTCGATGGTCAGCACGCCGGAATTTTCCGGCATCAGCGAAAAGGCGGCATAGCCGCAGGCCGAGTCCAGTGCCGTCGAAATGACGCCGGCATGGAGGAAGCCATGCTGCTGGGTGAGTGCCGCCGAATAGGGCATCTCGATCTCGATGATGCCGGGCGTCACCAGCGTCAGTTCGGCGCCGATCGTGGCCATCGCCTTCTGGCGCGCGAAGGAGGTCCTGACGCGATCCTCATAGTCCGGGGCGGGTACGATCTTTGCTGCCATTGCCGCTGCCTTCCTTTGTGCGGATAAGCTTATTGCAGAGGCATGGACGGCAGGCAAATGCTTTTGCTGCACTGCACAATCGACCTGGCCTGCCGGCCGGCGCCGCGCATCCGTCAGGAATTGGATTCAGGCCGATCTGCGTAACGCACATAGATAAAACCCATCGGTGCCGCTGAGCGCCGGCGACAGCGAGATGTCGCCTTTGGCGCCGATGCGTGCGGCTGCCTCATGGCCGGGAAAACGGCTGTCCCAGAGCTGGCGATGGTCGACGGGAACATAACCGCTGTTACGGTCCCGAAAGGCCGCGATCTGCTCACCGTTTTCCTCATCGAACACCGAGCAGGTGATGTAGACCAGCAGGCCGCCCGGTTTGACATAGGCTTTGGCCGCATCGAGGATCGCCGACTGCTCGCCCTTGCGGGCATCGAGCTGTCTCTGCGTCAGCCGCCATTTGGCGTCGGGACGGCGGCGCCAGGTGCCGCTGCCGGTGCATGGGGCGTCGACCAGCACGATGTCCATGTGGTTGCCGAGCGGCGCGAGTTCGGCCGGTTTGGTGACCACCTGCACATTGCGGTTTTCCGAACGACGGATGCGGTCGAAGATCGGTGCCAGCCGTGCTTTCTCCGCATCATGGGCAAAGATCTGGCCACGATTTTCCATCGAAGCCGACAGTGCCAGCGTCTTGCCGCCGGCGCCGGCGCAGAAGTCCAGCACCTGCATGCCGGCTTCGGCCCCGGCAAGGGCGGCCGCGATCTGCGAGCCTTCGTCCTGGACCTCGAACCAGCCCTTCTGGAAAGCCGGCTCGGCCTGCACGTTTGGGTGCCGGCCGTCGCCGTCGATCGGCGGGATGCGGATGCCGTGTGGCGCGATTGCCGAGGGTTTCGCGCCAGTTCCCGTCAGTTCGGCCAGCACCTTGTCGCGATTGGCCTGCAAGGTGTTGACCCTGAGGTCGAGCGGCGGGCGCGTCGCCAGCGCCGCGCCCTCGTCGGCCCAGGTCGAGCCAAAGGCTCGCTCGAAAAGCGGCGCGCACCAGTCGGGAACATCCGCCCGCACCGCGTCCGGCGCGTCGGCGAGCCGATGGTCGGCGATGGCCTGAAGCTCGGCGGCGGTCAGCAGCGGCGGTGCGAACTTGTCGCCATCAAGCGCCTCGTTGAGCGATTGTGCCGTCTGGCCCCATTCGAGCAGCAGCGCGCCGAAGCCGATGGCGCGCGGCGTGTCCTGCCCCAGCAGCCAGCCGGCGGAACGCTTGTGGCGCAAGGCGTCATAGACGATGTTGCCGATCGCCGCACGGTCGCCGCCGCCGGCGAAACGATGCGACAGGCCCCAATCCTTCAGCGCGTCCGCCACCGGCCGGTGGCGCCGGCCGATGTCTTCCAGCACTTCGATGGCCGCAGCCAGCCGTCCGCCCAATCGCATGGTCTTGTTCCGTCACGCAGAAAATTATTCCGGCCCTGCTCTAGAGCGCGCAACCGGCGCGCACAAGCAGGTCGGCCTGCACAACCGCTCTGCTTTCCAACTTTTCTGGTTGCGAATACTCTTCCGGTTGTGATTCGCGGCGCGGAAAAGGTGGACCGGCGGATCGACACGAGGAGAGGGCAATGAAGACTTATCTGGCGGAAGTTCTAGGCACATTTCTATTGGTGTTCATCGGTACGGCTTCTGTGGTGACGGGCGGCTTCGGCGGCGCGCTGCCTCTCGGCCAGGAAGGCATCGGTCTGGCGTTCGGCATCGGCCTCATCGCGGCGGCCTATGCGATCGGCCCGATTTCGGGCGCGCATCTCAACCCGGCGGTGACGCTCGGTGTCTTTCTGGCGGGCCGGCTGCCGGCCAAGGACGTCATCCCCTACTGGATCGCGCAGGTCATCGGCGGCGTCCTTGCTTCGCTGGCGTTGTGGATCATCGTTTCCGGCCAGGTTGGCGGACACACGACCGGCTTCGGCGCCAATGGCTGGGATGTGACGAAATGGGGCGTCAGCTCGGCATTTCTGTGGGAAGTGATCGGCACCTTCACCTTCGTCACCGTGATCCTTGGCGTCACGGCTGAAAAGCACTCGACCGCGTTCGCCGGACTGGTCATCGGCCTGACGCTGGCAGGATTGCACTTCGCCATCATCCCGGTGACCGGAACGTCGCTCAACCCGGCCCGCTCGATCGGCCCGGCGCTGTTTTCGGGAACTGCCGCGATCGGCCAGCTCTGGCTGTTCATCGTTGCACCGCTGATCGGCGGCGCCATCGCCGGCGTGGTTGCGAAGGCGCGGGTGTTTGAGAAGGATTGAGCTTTGGAGGGTTGAATACGAAGGCGCGGGCCAGGCCCGCGCCTGAGTGATTGGCACAATAGACCCGCCAGGCCTCCCCAATCACGGCTTGGATAGGCGCGGCCTTAGATGGGAGCTTTGCGCCCCATCTCGGTCGTTGAGGTTAGTGTTGCCAATGCCTGAGAGCCGACACCGCAGACAGTAGGCTGCAGGTGCGTGCGCGCGTAAGAACGGTGCTCTCAACGTGACACTGCTAAACAAGGGCGGGACGAAACGCAAAGCGCATTGTTGTCAACGCGACAAATGACTGTCGCGAAGGAAGGTCGAGGCTCGCTGAGGTTCGGTGGGGCGGGCGACCTAAATACGACTAACAGAAGCTATCGAGCACGCCAGTTCTTTTTCCGTGAACGGCTTGCTGAGAACGTTCATCTCGCGAGCGCCCGGTAGTTCGGCATAGCCCGTCGCTATAATGACGGGGATTTTCGGCCACTTGGTTTTCATTGCGTCCGATAGCTGCAGGCCGGTCATCTTTGGCATCGCATGGTCCGTTATGACGAGGTCGAACGGCTGCTCCTCCAGCAGGTCAAGGGCTGCTGCGGCCGAATGCGCCTCGGTAACGGCATGCCCAAGATCCTCAAGCATCGCGGCGGTGTTCAACAGCACTAGAACGTCGTCATCCACTGCCAGAATCCGGAGAGAGGCAGCCTCGGCGGTTTTCGGGCTGAGGGCCTCCTGCTCCCGCGCGCGGCCTGATGTCGCGGCAGCCACTGGCAGCCACATTTCCGCAGTCGTGCCTGCTCCCTTGTGGCTGATGAGAACCAGGCGCCCGCCCATCTGTTCCGTCATCCCGTGCACCATCGACAGACCCAGTCCCGTCCCTTTGCCAACTCCTTTTGTGGTGAAGAACGGTTCTGTCGCGCGGGCAAGCGTTTCCTCGTCCATTCCTTCGCCACTGTCCATTATTGAAAGGCAGACATATTCGCCTGGCGCCAAGCCAGCGCCACGCCTTTCACCAATCCGTTCCTGCCGGGCGGAAATCAAGATCGTTCCCCCGTCAGGCATGGCATCCCTGGCGTTAACGCATAGATTCAGCAATGCGAGTTCGATTTGGCTCTCATCAATCATGACCTGATTGAGGGAAAGGGGAAATTTTGTCTGTATACTCGCCCTTGAGCCTAGCGATCGCTCTAGCAACTCCTTCATTCCCTGTATCAAGCTAATTATGTCAACGGGTCTTGGATCGAGTTGCTGTCGCCGCGCAAAAGCCAGCATGCGCTGCGTCAACGAGGCACCCCGTTGCGCACCGAGCACGGCATTGTCGAGGAGACGCAACAGCTGTGGATCGTCGGGCAGCCGTTTGCGAAGGAGTTCAAGACTGCCCAAAACCGCCATCAGCAGATTGTTGAAGTCGTGAGCCACGCCGCCCGTCAGCTTGCCGATCGCATCCATTTTCTGTGAATGAAAAAGGGCTTCACGTGCCTGATCCAGTGACTCCTGCGCCTTCTTCCGCTCTGTGATGTCGCGGGTAATCTTCGCAAAACCCAGAAGCTCGCCATTGTCGTGCCGTATCGAGTCAATGACCACGTGGGACCAGAACGCGGTGCCATCCTTGCGGATGCGCCAACCTTCCCGCTCAACTCGACCCTCACGCGCGGCGGTCTCCAGCGCGCTTTGCGGACCGCCTCGCTCGCGATCCTCGGGCGTATAGAATTGGGAAAAATGCTTCCCGATGATTTCGTTCGCCGAATAGCCTTTGATACGCTCGGCGCCTGAGTTCCAGCTCGTAATTATCCCTTGTGGATCGAGCATATAGATCGCGTAGTCCGTGACGCCTTGGACCAGACGTTGGAACTGCTCCTGGCTTTTGCGGAGTTCCTCCTCCGCTTTCTTTTGTTCGGTCAGATCACGGCTGACTTTGGCAAAGCCGGCCAGGTTGCCGCCTGGATCGCGGATGGGATCGATCACAATGTGAGCCCAGAAACGATTCCCGTCGCTTCGGACCTGCCAGCCTTCGCTCTCGAACTTGCCCTCACGGGCTGCTGTCTCCAGAGCACGCGCGGGCAGGCCGGAGTCCCGATCCTGCGGTGTGTAAAACCGGGAAAAATGCTGGCCAATGATCTCGCGGGAAGCATAGCCTTTGAACCGCTCGGCGCCCGCGTTCCAGCTCGTCACGATCCCGGAAGGATCCAGCATGTAGATCGCGTAATTGGTAACGGCCTGGACGAGAACGCGGTAGCGATCCTCATCGGCTGGATTGACGGTCCCTTGAATCATTCCCCCATCCGTTTACTTCGCTGCAACGGGAGAAAACCGCCGCCGGCCCCTTATGGTTCCACGCTAAATCAAATGAACTGGTGCCGACGGACATGTGGTGGACCTCGCACCAGTGTGCATCCCAACTTCGTCCGCCATTTCAAGGAGATTTACTTGCCTCCCAGCAGCGCGCCGATTACTAGAATTAGCTCCAGGAAATCGATGTTTCCCTGGGCCAGGTGGCCAAGCGGTGCAACCGTTCTACATTATTGATGCCCAATGACGGGCTGACAGTTTCTGGTGGAGACTAGGGGCGGAATGGCCGAGCGAAAAAAGCAGCCCGTTGTAAGTTCCGGTATCGCCGGCTTGGACGAAATTCTTCGTGGTGGTCTGCCCGCTTCGAACTTTTATATCGTGCAGGGCGATCCCGGCGCAGGCAAAACCACGGCAGCCTTGCAGTTTCTGCGTGCCGGCGTGGCGGCCGGTGAACGCTGCATCTACGTCAGCCTTTCGCAAACCGCTTCCGAACTGCAGGCGATTGCCTCTTCACACGGCTGGACGCTCGATGGAATTCGCGTCGAAGAGCTTTCGGCCTCCGAAGCCGTGAGTGGCGCAGCCGATCAGACGATTTTCCAGACCGCCGACCTTCGCTTGGATGAGACGCGCAAGGCGATCGAACACGCGATCGAAGAATATAAACCACACAGACTGGTGTACGACTCCTTGCTCGAAATCCGGCTGATCACCGGCGATACGCCAAGGTTTAGGCGGGAACTGATCGGCTTCAAAGCCTTCCTGGCCAGGCGGGGCATTGTGGCTGTTTTGCTCGATACCCAAACCAGTGGCGGCGATCACAATGGCGAGGAAATCGAGGGCATCGCCCACGGCGTCATCCGCCTTGATAAATCGCTCGAGGACTATGGTGCGGTGCGCCGGCGGATCGAAGTCAGCAAGATGCGTGGCGTGCCTTATGCCGACGGTTATCATGACATGGCCATTCGCGAGGGTGAAGGCGTCGTTGTGTTTCCAAGGATTGTGCCGGGCTCGCCGCCCGAGGTGACCAAGCCGCAACTGATCAAATCGGGAGTCGAGGCTCTCGACGAGATGTTTGGCGGCGGTCAGGAGTCAGGAACAATAACACTGGTTATCGGTCAGTCCGGAACCGGCAAGTCAACTATGTCGTCTCTTTACGCGACGGCTTCTCTCAAGCGAGGCGAGAGCGTTGCCCTCTTCCTGTTCGAGGAGCGGTTGGAGACCTTCTTTCGCCGCTCCGAAGGGCTCGGGATGGACCTGCGGCAGTTCCACAAGGATGGCCAACTGGTCATCTACGATTTTAGCCCGAACGAAATCTCGCCAGGCGAGTTCGGCCAGATCGTGCAGCAAGTCGTCAGCCGCAACAATACACGTGTGGTGGTGATTGACAGCTTCACGGGCTATCTGAATTCACTTCCCCACCGCGAAAAGGCGGTGCTCGACATCCAATCTCTCCTGAAACATCTCGCGCGTGCGGACGTGCTGACAATGCTCATCGTCGCGCAGCATGGATTGCTCGGGCAGAATGTCGGGATTGACGTCGATGTCAGCTTTCTCGGGGATACCGTGCTTCTACTTCGTATGGCCGAGCACGAGGGCCGGTTGAGGCGCAACATTACAGTCGTCAAAAAGCGCCACGGTCCGCACGACCTCGATGTCCGGGAACTCTTCATTGCAAGCTCCGGGGTTTCGGTCGTTGCCTACAATCCTCTGCCTGAGACGTGAGCGGCACCGATTCCAACGGTCTGGGAACGCTCGATTGGGTGCTCATTTTGGCGCCCTACCGCAAGGACGCTGCTTACACGACCTCCCTGCTGCAGGAGCGCGGTGTTCGGGCTCAAGCGGCCGACCCCGCGGATTTGAACAACCTGCTTGCGTTATCTCCCGGGGTGCTGGTCGTTACGCATGAAGCCTTGGACCCCACGGCCATCGCAACTGTTGCCAGTTTCCTTCAGCATCAGCCGAACTGGTCGGAAATACCCATCGTGATCCTACTCGACCGCGCGGCGCCCCAAGTGCGCGTCCAGGCCGCCCTGAACGCTGCCTGGCCACGTTCACGCCAGATTTTTTACCAACGTCCCGTGGCCGCGTTGGAACTGATCAGCGGGATACAGTCGGCACTCCTCACCAGAGCCCGCCAGCGCGACGTACGCGATTACCTTGAGCGGGAAACCGAGCTGCGCCTCGAACTCAATCATCGGGTAAAAAACATCCTCACAACAGTCGTATCAATCTTTGACATGACACGGCGCGGCGCAACCTCGGCAGCCAGCCTGTCCGAAGACTTCAAGGGCCGCTTGAGAGCCTTGGCGGATGTTCATTCCGCTGTATTTGCGGCCGGCGGCGAGGCCGTACCTTTGACAGATGTCGTGAATTCGGTCCTCGCGCCGTACATTTCCAGCGGACAACACGGCATTACGATTGAGGGGCCCGAGGTGTTGCTTTCGCGCGAGGCCGGCACGACGCTCGCTCTCTCGCTCCACGAGCTTGCAACGAATGCGATCAAATATGGCGGATTGTCCTATCCCGAGGGAAGGATAGATTTGGAATGGAAGATCGCGTCGAGTTCGGAACCAGTTCTGGCGCTGAGATGGACAGAATCGGGAGGACCGCCGGTCGTTCAGCCCTCGCGAGTAGGATACGGCACACGCTATATGCGCGCCGCACTGACCAGCCTGTTTGGAGAGCCTCCTGATCTCGTCTTCGCATCGGATGGCCTGCGTTTCTCGATTCGCGGACTACTCTCCCGCCTTAGCCCGCAATCAACCGAGTAGTGTAGCGGCACCTTGGCTGCTCACCCAAAAGCACGGCATCTCGAGAACATCGAGATTGCTATCAATTGAAGCTGGTTCAAATGTCGACGTGGACGGCCCACCGGTGTTGGATGCCAATCGGGGTTCACAGTCGACGCCGGCCGTTGCCCAGCCACAAAGTTAAGCCAGCCCTCAAGCCGTCGTCTGCGTCACCAGCCCCAGCTCCTCGACCATCGCTTCGCGCATCAGGAACTTCAGCGGCTTGCCGGTCACCGTCATCGGCAATTCGGTGCGGAAGCGAAAACGCCATCTCAGGCAAGGGGCGGTCGTCTGCAGTTCGCTATCGGCTTCCAGGCTGATGAACCCAAGCAGTCCGTTGGCGGCTGTCTCGTGCCGCATCTAATTGCCAACCTGAGCCAGAGTTCATGGTACAAATATAAGAAATATATATGTAAGAAATACCACGATATGGACCGCACCCGTCAAGAATGTTGTTCTTTCAGTACTAAAACTTACGTTGCATATGAACAGCGCTAAAATCAAAAGCACTGTGTCAGTCGCCGGCAGCCCCAGGGTTAACCCTCTTCCCGTCAGCAGGCTGGCGGCTGCGACCGCCGGTATTGTCAAACCAATTGTGGCGCAAGCGGAACCCATCGCGACATTCAAACCGCGTTGCAGTTCATTGTTGAGTGAAGCGCGAACCGACGAAATGGCCTCTGGCATCAAAACCAGCCCGGCGATCAATGCCCCCACAATGCTGTCAGCCTGTGTCACCTGATAGGCAACGAGCGTGTTTTCAACACTTGCGGCGACCTGCTCGGCGAGCATGACAATGCCGATCAGCCCGATCAATAGCAGCAATGTGCCGGCAAACACGCTTTCGTCAGGGGCAGTCCGCAGCGCAACGCCGTGGGCCTGCCCTTCGACAAAGTCTTCTCGGTGGCGGACAGTCTGCGCGAACACAAAACTTGCATAAAGCAGCACCGAAAGCACACTCACAAAGCCAAGTTGAGCTGCCGAAAATGTGCCCGGCCCCGTAGCTTGTGTGTAGGTCGGCAGAATAAGCGTCATGATGGTCAGCGCGATCAGAACCGCCAAATATGCGCTGGTCCCTTGTCGAACAATTGCCTGCTTGCGATGACGCCAGCCGCCAAGCGCAAGACACGTGCCGACGACGCCGGTGGATGCAATCATCACCGTTGAAAAGACGGACTCACGTGCAAGCGTCGGGTTGTTCTCTCCATGCAGCATCATGGAAACGATGATCGACACCTCGATTGCCGTCACGGCAAAAGTCAGCACCAATGTGCCGTAGGGCTCTCCTACACGCCGGGCCACCGACTCGGCGTGGTCGAGCACCACGAAAATGGTGGTGAACATGATCGCACTCGAAAGCGCTCCGACGAGTATCCTGGCGCTCAGCGAACCTTCGTCCGCCGACAGCCCGCCTGCCCTGACTGCAACAGCCATCACCAAGGCGGCCAAGGGCATCGCATAAGAAACCACCGATCGTTTGAAACCACCCATTCAAGCCCCTATGCGCTTCTGCGAACCTTGCGGAAAACCCCATGTGGAGTGTGGAGCGCCTTGGAAAACATCCGGCAGGCCCGACGGCCGGCGTTCGCCCCCTCACAAACAACGCGCTCCAAATGATGCAGCAGGATCGCGACCTGACCGCACCCAGCGCGCCGGACAAACCGAAGCGCCGCCTTCGCTCACGCCGTCTTCTGCGCCACCAGCCCCAGTTCTTCCACCATCGCCTCGCGCATCAAGAACTTCTGCGGCTTGCCGGTCACCGTCATCGGCAATTCGGTGCGGAAGCGTATGTGGCGGGGGATCTTGTAATGGGCGATCTGGCCGGCGCAGAAGTTCCTGACCTCCTGCTCGGTGGCGATCTGGCCGGGCTTGAGCACGATCCAGGCGCACAGCTCCTCGCCATATTTGGCGTCGGGAATGCCGAACACCTGCACCTCCTTGACCTTTGGGTGACGGTAGAGGAATTCCTCGACCTCCCTGGGATAGACGTTCTCGCCACCGCGGATGACCATATCCTTGACCCGGCCGACGATGTTGCAATAACCCTCGGCATCGATGGTGGCGAGGTCGCCGGTGTGCATCCAGCCGTCGCTGTCGATCGCCTCGCGGGTCTTGTCTTCGTCGTCCCAGTAACCCTTCATCACCGAATATCCGCGCGTGCAAAGCTCACCCGGTACGCCGACCGCAACGGTAGCGCCATCGGCATCGACCGCCTTGACCTCGACATGGGGGTGGATGCGCCCGACGGTCGAGACGCGCTTTTCCAAGGGGTCGTCGACGCCGCTCTGGAACGAGACCGGGCTGGTCTCGGTCATGCCGTAGGCGATGGTCACCTGTTCCATATGCATCAGCGACACCACCTTCTTCATCACCTCGATCGGGCATGGCGAGCCGGCCATGATGCCCGTGCGCAGGCTGGAGAGATCGAAGGCGGAAAAATCCGGATGATCCAGCAGGGCGACGAACATGGTCGGCACGCCATAAAGCCCGGTGCAGCGTTCCTGAGCCACCGCCTTCAGCGTGGCGCCGGCGTCGAACCCTTCTCCTGGGAAAACCATGGTCGCGCCTTTCGAGACGCAACCCATCGTGCCCATCGACATGCCGAAGCAGTGATAGAGCGGCACCGGAATGCACAGCCGGTCGTCGGCGGTCAGCTTGATCGCCGAAGTGACGAAATTGCCGTTGTTGACGATGTTGCTGTGGGTCAGCGTCGCGCCCTTGGGGGCTCCCGTGGTGCCTGAGGTGAACTGGATGTTGATGGCCTCGCCCGGCTTCAGCTTCTCCGAGATGCGGTCGAGGCTGTCATGCTCGTCACGCCCGGCCATGGCCAGCACGTCGCCGAAATTGAACATGCCGGGCGAATTCTCGTCGCCCATGCGGATGACGATCTTCAGCGCCGGCAGTTTCTGTGCCTTGAGCTTGCCCGGTGTGGCCTTGGCGATCTCGGGTGCCAGCGTCTCGATCATGCCGAGATAGTCTGACGTCTTGAACTTGGCAGCGGTGACCAGCGCCTTGCAGCCGACCTTGTTCAGCGCATAGTCGAGCTCGGTCAACCGATAGGCGGGGTTGATGTTGACCAGGATCAGGCCGATGCGGGCGGTGGCGAACTGCGTCACCAGCCATTCCCAGCGGTTGGGCGACCAGATGCCGACGCGATCGCCCTTTGCCAGCCCCAGTGCCAGGAAGCCGGCAGCCAGCGCGTCCACCGTGTCCGACAGTTCGCTCCAGGTGAAGCGCTTGTCCTGGTCGACGAAAACGGCGGCGTCGAGCGTGCCGTATTTGCCGACGGTGTCGGAAAACAGCGCGGGGATGGTCTTGTCGAACAGCGGCACGCTGCGTTCGCCAGAGACATGGGCCCTGTTGTCGACGGGTGCGACGAAGACACCGCCAGCACGCGCGCCGCGTCCGCGCAGATTGCTGGCATTCTTCAGCTCGTCGAGATTGACCGGCATCGCTCTCTCCTCCCGGGACTGGCCGAGCCTATCAGCCCGAGGGGGTGGTGAAAATCCCGCCGATGGTCGGGGCCGGGCAACGATACGGCCCACGACGCTTCGGGGCCTTCGTTGGTTGACGAACATCAAAACGCAAAACCCGCCTGGGCGGCGGGTCACTGGCGCAAATCAGCACCATAGCCAAAAATGTACCATAGCTGACTGCACCGGTCAAGGAAATAATTCCTATACAGGAAAAACCCCGGCGCAAAGTTACCGACACCGCAGGACGGACCGCCGTAAGGTTTTGAAGCTGGGTTCGGAGCCCTGAGGGCAGCGGGCGAAGGCCCGCCGCTATCCGGCCGCAGCCGCCATCTTCGCGGCAATGTCGCGCAAAAGCGCCTCATCCGCCGCCGCCCGTGTCTTCTTCGACGCTACCAGACAGGCCTGCGAGCGCAGGACGAGGCCATCGCCCAGCACCTTGAGATGATTGGCGCGCAGCGTCGAGCCGGTGGTTGTGATGTCGACGATGACATCGGCCAGACCGGCCGCCGGCGCGCCTTCGGTAGCCCCCAGGCTCTCGACGATGCGATAGACCTGGATGCCGTGCTTCTGCGAGAAGAATTGCTGGGTCAGCCGCCAGTATTTGGTGGCGATACGCAGCCGCCGGCCATGGCGCTGGCGAAAATCGGCGGCGACGTCGTCGAGATCGGCCATGGTGTCGACGTCGAGCCAGATGTCCGGCACAGCCACCACGACATCGGCATTGCCGAAGCCGAGACGGGCGACGATTTCGGCGCGGGTCTCCCAGTCGGCGAGGTTTTCACGCACCAGGTCCTCGCCGGTGATGCCGAGATCGACGGCGCCCTGGCCGATCTCGCCTGATATTTCGGAAGCCGACAGGAACACCACTTCGACATCGTCCAGACCCTCGACGCGGGCGTGGTATTTGCGCTCGTCGCCGGGCAGGCTGACGGCGAGGCCGGCTTTGGCCAGCACATCCAGCGCCTGTTCTTTCAGGCGCCCTTTGGATGGGACCGCCAGCGTGATCATGGCACCGTCTCCCGCAATGCCTCGATGCGGTCGAGCCAGACCGAAAAGCCGACGCCGGGGATAGGCGTCTTCGCGCCAAGCAAGGTCAGCAGCCGGTCATAGCGGCCGCCGCCGACCAGCGGCCGGTCGCCATTGTCGGCCGCGATTTCGAAAACCAGGCCGGTGTAGTAATCGAGCGGGCGGCCGAAGGCGGCGTCGTAGCGGATTTTATCGGCCGGCAAGCCATGCGTTTCGATCGCCTTGGCGCGGGCAGCGAACTTTTCCAGCGCGACATCGAGCGACAGCCCGGCGCCGGTGGCGAAGGTCTCCAGTGCCTGGGTTGCGCCATCAAGCGGAACGTCGATCGCCAGAAAATCCTTCAGCGCGGAAAAGGCCTCGCTCGACAGTCGAACGCTGCGCAATTCGGCTTTCTCGATCAGCCGCCGGGCAATGTCGGACGGCGCGCGTCCGGCGGACGCCGACAGGCCCGCCTCTTCCATGCCGCTGGCGATATGGGCGGAAAGACCGTCCAGATCACCGTCTAGCACAAGGGCCGCGACCGGCCCGGAGAGCTGGCCATTGCGCGGCGGGTTGGCGAGATCGGCGAGTGCCGCCTCAAGCATCGGCGCCGAGCCGAAGGCGCGGGCAAGGCGCATGCGCCAGCCGCGCGGCAAGCCAAGGGCAGCCAGAACCGCCTCGAAAATGGTCTGGTCGCCGAGCGTGATCGCCAATGCCTGGCCAGGCAGCACCAGCGACAGCAGCGCGTGCGCGTCGGCCACCGAGCGGGCATCGGCTCCAGCGGTATCGCGGTCGCCGAGATCCTCTATACCGGCCTGGAAGAACTCGTTGCCGCCTTCGCGGCGCTGGCGAAACACCTCGCCCAGGTAGGAATAGCGGCGCGGCGTGCCGGCCTGCGAACTTATGTGGTCGAGGCAGACCGGAATGGTGAATTCCGGCCGCAGGCACAATGTCTGGCCGGTCTCGCTTTCGGTCAGGAAGATGCGGCGACGCAAATCCTCGCCCGCCATGTCGAGGAACGGGTCGGCCGGCTGCAGCACGGCAACCTCGACCGCATGCGTGTTGCGTGTGGCGAAGAGGTTAGTGATGTCGGTTGATATTGCGGGGTAGCGGGAGGTCATCGATTGGACGGGCGCGAGGCACCCCCCTCTGGCCTGCCGGCCATCTCCCCCGCAAGGGGGGAGATTGGCAGCTTCGAGCTTGGCGCGCCATCTTCAACACCGGAGATTGGCGAAAGCCTCGACGGCATCCAATCTCCCCCCTTGCGGGGGGTCCGAAGGACGGGCCGAGACCCGTGGCTCGGCCCAGGCAAGCCGGCAGGCCAGAGGGGGGGATTCAAGCGCCACCTTTCGCGCGATCAGCGGCCTGCGCCGCCAATATCTTCTTCACCTCACCAACCAGCTCGCTTTCCGCCACCGTCACCTGCGCCGGGCGCGCGGCGCGCCATTCGGCGTTGTCGGTGATTTCGGCGGACATGCGCGCGCCTTCGATCAAATCCTTGATCTGCAGCTCGCCCTTGGCGCGCTCGTCGCCGCCCTGGATGATGGCGACCGGGCAGCCGCGGCGGTCGGCATATTTGAGCTGCGCCTTCATGCCGGCGCCGCCGAGATACATTTCGGAACGGATGCCGGCGGCGCGCAGCTCCGCCACCATCTTCTGGTAGCGGCCGAGGCTGTCGGTGTCCTTGTCCATCACCAGCACGACGACAGGTGCGATCACGTCCGAGGCATCGAGCTTGCCGAGGTTCTTCAGCGCGGTCATCAACCTGGAGACGCCGATGGAAAAGCCGGTCGCCGGCACAGGCTCGCCGCGGAAGCGGGAAACAAGGCCATCATAGCGGCCGCCGCCACCAACCGAGCCGAAGCGCACGATCTGGCCGTCCTCGTTGGGGATTTCGGCCAGCAGTTCGGCCTCGAAGACCGGTCCGGTGTAGTATTCGAGACCACGCACGACCGAGCGGTCCATGGCGATACGGTCCTCGCCATATCCCGCCGCCCTGACCAGTGCTTCAATCGTGGCGAGTTCGCCGACGCCTTCCTGGTAGATGGCGTTCGAACTGACCATGGAATCCTGGCCGGCCTGTATGGTCCTCGCGGTCGCGAGAAGAACCGCCTCGGCCTGCCCGTTGTTCAACCCCGCGCCCTTGGCGAAATCGCCCTCGCCCTCCTTGCCGCCATCCCAGCGGCCCGGGCCAAGCAAAAGCTTCACGCCTTCCGGCCCGAGCTTGTCGAGCTTGTCGATCGCGCGCAACACCGTCAGCCGGCGGCCGGCATTCTCGTCGCCGCCAAGACCGATAGCCTCCAGCACGCCGTCCAGCACCTTGCGGTTGTTGACCCGGATGATGTAGTCGCCGCGCTTGATGCCGAGCGCTTCCATGACGTCGGCCATCATCATCGCCATCTCGGCATCCGCCGCCACGCCCGGCGTGCCGATCGTGTCGGCGTCGAACTGCATGAACTGGCGGAAGCGGCCGGGGCCGGGCTTCTCGTTGCGGAACACCCAGCCGGACCGATAGCTGCGATAGGGTTTTGGCAGCCGCTCATAATTCTCGGCGACAAAGCGCGCCGTCGGCGCGGTCAGGTCATAGCGCAGCGACAGCCACTGGTCGTCATCGTCCTGGAAGGAAAACACGCCTTCGTTCGGCCGGTCCTGATCGGGCAGGAATTTTCCGAGCGCGTCGGTGTATTCGATCAGCGGCTGGTCAGCGGGCTCGAAACCGTAAAGCTCATAGACCGAGCGGATCGTCGCCATCATCTTCTCGACGGCGCGGATGTCCTCGGCGCTGCGGTCGGCAAAACCGCGCGGCAGTCGCGCTTTCGTCTTTTCCGATTTGTCGGCCATGAGTGAGCATCCGGTGTTTCGTGGCGTTGCGGGATAGGAAATTCCTATTCGGCAGCGCGCGTTTCCTAACTGATGCAGCCGGGAGCGGCAAGGGTCGGCACCCAGCACCCCGCTCGAACCTCCGTGAAACAAAACCGCGCCAAAAATGAACAATGCCGACACGAGCGCGGCATCGTGCCGACACAATCGCAGCCGATAAAGCGCTCCGAAATGAGGGGTTCGCGGCCATGACCAGCACAGCAAGATTCCATGCCATCGACAGCGATGCAGGCGAATTGCCAGCACGCCTGCGCCCGGCCGACATCCACGCCCCGAAAATGGTCAGCCAGGCTGCCGGCCCGTTCGAAGTACCCGTCGACACCGGCAAGGGACCATCCATGCGCGACGCGTTGATGACCGGCCTGCTGGTGATCTATCCGACCGTGGCCACGGTGGTGGCGATCGTCGCCGGCCTGGTGCTAGCCAGCGCCAACGGCACCTGAGCCTACTTCGGCCGCCTGAAAGCCTTCCGCTGCTTCTCAACCTCTTTGCGGCAGACGCAGCCCTCGAGGTGGTCGTTGACCAGGCCCATGGCCTGCATGAAGGCGTAGACGGTGGTCGGGCCGACAAAGCTCCAGCCGCGCTTCTTCAGCTCCTTCGAAATCCGCACCGAGACGGCCGTTGTCGGGTTGGCGCGCAGATGCGCGAGATCGACGATCACGGGCCGCTCATCCTTGCCGGGTTCGAACTTCCAGAACCAGGCGGCCAGCGAGCCGAATTCATCCACCATTTCGCGGGCGCGCTTGGCGTTGTTGATGGTCGAGACGATCTTGCCGCGATGGCGGATGATGCCGGCATTGCCGAGCAGGCGCTCGACATCCTTGTCGGTGAAGGTGGCGACCTTGTCGAACTCGAAATTGGCGAAGGCTTCGCGAAAATTCTCCCGTTTGCGCAGGATGGTCAGCCACGACAGGCCCGACTGAAAGCCTTCCAGGCAGATCTTTTCGAACAGCCTGCGGTCGTCGGCCACAGGCCGGCCCCATTCATGATCGTGGTAGTGCAGATAGTCGGGCAGATTGCCGTGCCAGAAGCAGCGCGCGACACCATCAGGACCGGCGAGCAGGCCGGTGTTTTCCTTGTCCATAAGCCAAAATCCGTTCGTTAACGCGCTTTTGCGCGGCATTTACTGCGGCTTTACCAGATTCCTGAACCCGGCGGTAACCACACCAAAAGGTTTACCGACAGTTCCGCATTTTACGCATTCCGATTCATGTTTCGGTTGCTGCTTGCGCGCCAATGATCGCCGAACCGGGAGGACGTTTCCACCCGTTTTGTATCAGACGATCAAGGTGCGTTCCGATGAAGACAGTTCTGTTTCCCGTGCTCGGCGCCGTGGCTGTGTTTGCCGCCGGCGTCACGCCCTCAACCGCCGGCGATCGCTACGCCGACAGGCCGCCGGTGATGGTGAGCCCCGACCTTTCCGCACCCTGGGTGCTGCAGCTTGGCCAGGCGCCCGGCATCGTGCGCCAGAACCGCCAGGTCGTGCAGCAACAACCGCGCCTGCGCGCGGCGCAGCCCGACCGGGTGCGGACGGCAGCGGTGCAGGCGCCTGCGAAACGTGTGGCCACGCGCCCGCAGATCAACCCGATCTACTTGCCGCAGGAAGTCGACTATGAGGGAGGCCAGAAGCCGGGCACGATCGTCATCGACACGACGCAGAATTTCCTCTTCCTGGTCGAGAAGAACGGCAAGGCAAGGCGCTATGGCGTCGGCACCGGCAAGCCGGGCTTCGAATGGTCGGGTACGCACAAGATCACCAACAAACGCGAGTGGCCGGACTGGCGCCCGCCGGCGCAGATGATCAAGCGTGAAGCCGCCAAAGGCCGCTACCTGCCGACCTATCTGGCCGGAGGCATGGAGAACCCGCTCGGCGCCCGTGCGCTCTATCTCGGCACGACCGAGTACCGCATCCACGGCACCAACCAGCCGTGGACGATCGGCGGCGCGGTGTCGTCGGGTTGCATCCGCATGCGCAACGAGGACGTGGTCGACCTCTATGAACGGGTCAATGTCGGAACCACGGTCGAGGTGATATAATAATCCCTGCGAATCACCTGGCCGGCAAAGCAGTCCGCTTTTCGAGGCCAGTTAGGGACAACGGGGGACGGGCCGTATGGGGATGCGGCCGGTCAGGAAGGGCAGCACGGGAAACCGCGCTGCCCTTTCCGTTTTTGAGCAGAAATCGAGGGCAAAGGTCACCCACGCGTCGCGCAACGGGCATAGCGGTTCGCTTTCATGCTGCCCTTTACCGCATTCTTTTGCTATCTCGGTGGCTAGTTCCACAAAAGAGTTCCCCATGCCCCTGTCCGAAGACAGCCGTTATCTCAAGGGCGGCCCGGTCGCCCAGCGCATCATCGCCGCCGTTCGCGAGGACGCAGCAATCGCCAAAGCCGAGGGCTTTCCCCCCAAGCTGATCTCGATCACCGTCGGCGACACCGATGCGGTGGATGTTTATGTGCGCAATCAGCGCGCCAAGGCTGAGCTCGCCGGCATCGATTTCGAGGAGCGGCGCTTTCCCGCCACCATCACGGCAGGCGAGCTGGAAGCGGCCATTCACGGCCTGAATGCCGATCCGCGCGTCACCGGCATCATCATTCAGCGGCCGGTCCCGGTGCATATCCCGATCAGGACGCTGCAGGCGGCGGTGCATCCGCTCAAGGATGTCGAAGGCATGCATCCGGCCTCGATCGGCAACATCGTCTACAACCAGCTCGATCTCGCGCCTTGCACGGCGGCGGCCTCGGTCGAACTGCTCAAGGAAACCGGCCTCGACCTCAAGGGACTGGAAGTCGTCATCGTCGGCCATTCGGAAATCGTCGGCAAGCCGATCGCCTTCCTGTTGATGAGCGAAGGCGCGACGGTGACCGTGTGCCACCACATGACGCGGTCGGTCGCCGCCCATGCAAGGCGCGCCGATGCGCTGTTCGTCGCCGTCGGCAAGCCACGGCTGATCAAGGCCGACATGGTCAAGCCGGGTGCGGCCGTTATCGATATCGGCATCAATTCCGAAATCGGCCCTGACGGCTCAAGCCGCATCGTCGGCGACGTCGACACCGAAAGCGTGCGCGAGGTCGCCTCCTGGATCACCCCGGTGCCGGGCGGCGTCGGCCCGATCACGGTCGCCATCCTGCTGCGCAACACAATGGTCGCGCTCAGCCGCCAGCGTGCGCTTTATGAGGCGACCTACGGTACGGCGGACAGGCTCGCGGCGGAGTAAGCGCGGCGCCCTACTCCGCGGCGATGAGGTTCTCTCCCCGAACGCCTGCCGGCATCGGTCCGCCATAGGCCCAGTCGAGCAGTTTTATCGTGTGCACCACCGGCAGCTTGGCGGCGGAAGCGATCTGGGTGATGCAGCCGATGTTGCCGGTGGCGACGATCGAAGCCCCCGTCGCCTCGATGTTTGTCACCTTGCGGTCGCGCAGTTTGGCCGAGATTTCGGACTGCAGGATGTTGTAGGTGCCGGCCGAACCGCAGCACAAATGCCCTTCGCGCGGCTCGCGCACGATGAAGCCGGCCTTGGCGAGCAGTTCCTTCGGCTGGCGGGTGATCTTCTGGCCGTGCTGCATCGAACAGGCCGAGTGATAGGCGACGACCGTGCCCGGCTTGCGCACCGGTTCAGGCAGGTCGAAGGTCGAGAGATATTCGGTAATGTCCTTGGCCAGCGCCGAAACGCGCGCCGCCTTGTCGGCATAGGCCTGGTCGAGCCGCAGCATGAAGCCGTAGTCCTTGATCGTCGTGCCGCAGCCGGAGGCAGTGATGACGATGGCATCGAGCCCGCCTTGTTCGATGGCGCGCGTCCAGGCATCGACATTCTGCCTCGCAGAGGCAAGCGCGGCCTGCTCGCGCCCCATATGATGAACCAGCGCCCCGCAGCAGCCCTCGCCCGGTGGCACCACGACCTCGACGCCGAGCCGCGTCAGCAGCGAAATCGTGGTGTCGTTGATGGCGGGATCGAGCACCGATTGCGCGCAGCCGGTGAGGATGGCGACGCGGCCTCTTTTGCTCCCCTGCCCGGCATGGATGCCAGGTGAAGCGCTTGGCGATGCTGCCGGGATCGAGGCCGGCGCGAGCTTGAGCATCGCACTGAGCGGCTTCAGCACCGGAACCTTGTCGAACAAGCCCATAAACGGCTTGCCCAACTTCGCCAGCTTGAGCGCCGCGCGAAAACGCTGGGGATAGGGCAGCACGAAGGCCAGCATGGCGCGGGTCAGGCGGTCGGGCAGCGGCCGCCTGTAGGTCTCCTGGATATGGGCGCGGGCATGGTCGACCAGATGCATGTAGTTGACGCCCGACGGGCAGGTGGTCATGCAGGCAACGCAGGACAGGCAGCGATCGATATGGGTGACGATCTCCTTGTCGGCCGGACGGCCGTTCTCCAGCATGTCCTTGATCAGGTAGATGCGCCCGCGCGGTGAATCGAGCTCGTTGCCAAGCGTCACATAGGTCGGGCAGGTGGCGGTGCAGAAGCCGCAATGCACGCATTTGCGCAGGATCTTTTCCGATTCCGCGACATGCGGATCGGCAAGCTGGGCAAGCGAAAAATTGGTCTGCATCGCTAATGTCCTAGGCCATTCGGCCGGGATTGAGGATGTGCTTCGGGTCGAATTCCTGTTTCAGGCGCGCCGCTAATGCGGCAAGCGCCGGCGGCTGCGGCTCGAACACCGGCAAAGCGGCGCGATGCGAAGGTGCGGCACGCACCAGCGTCGCATGGCCGCCGCCATGTTTCCTCAACAGCCCGCGCAGCAGGGCGGCTTCCGGATCGCCTTGTTCCATGCGCAGCCACACCAGCCCGCCCTGCCAGTCATAGAAGGCGCTGACGGCGGCCTGCATGCGCAGCGTCAGGACCATCTGGTGGCACTGTCCCGGCGTCATCGACACCCGCCAGACCGGCTTCTCGCTGTTGTCGGCGAAGGGCCTGCAATCGCGCACATCGCGCCAGATCAGCCGTGAGGTTTCACCGGCAATCTCCTGCAGCGGCCCGGCCTTGCCGAGCAGCGTTTTCAGCGCGGCGATGCGGTAGGCGACTGACGGGCCGAAACCCTCGACACGCAGCAGCGTTGCGGCCTCGCTGCCGAGACTGCCGCCGGCAACGCGCGCGGCGATCCGCTCCGGCAGGTGGGCGGCACTCGACACCTCAGCACTCGAGCCAAGCGCCAGGGCCATGGCTGTGGCAGCGGCATCATCAAGCAGGCCACGGATGGCGAGCGTGACTTCGGTCTCGGCTGCCGGAAGCACCTTGAAGGTGACGTCGGTGAATACGGCCAGCGTACCCCAGCTGTTGGCCATCAGCTTCGACATGTCATAGCCGGTGACGTTCTTGACCACGCGGCCACCCGACTTGAAGGCCTCGCCGCGACCGGACACCACATTGATGCCCAGGACATGATCGCGCGCCGCGCCCGCCTTCAGCCGGCGCGGACCGGAAAGGTTCGCGGCGAGCACACCGCCGATTGTGCCTTTGCCAGCTTCGCCGCCGAGCAACGGGCCGTAGTCCATCGGCTCGAAGGCAAGCTGCTGGCCATTTTCCGTCAGCAGCTTTTCGATCTCGGCCAGCGGCGTGCCTGCTTTTGCCGACAGCACCAGTTCAGCCGGTTCATAGAGCGTGACGCCAGAGAGTTTCGACAGGTCGAGCGTGTGTTCGGTTTGCAGCGGCCGGCCGATGCCACGCTTGGAGCCGTGGCCGAGGATTTCCAGCGGCGAGCCTTCCGCCACTGCCCAGGCGACGGTGGAGAGGACTTCGTCTGACGTGGTTGGGGTGAAGGTGGTCATGGGTATCTCTGGTTCCTCGCCCCCCGCAAGGCGGGGGAGAGCGACTATCTGGGGTGTCAAGTTGCAATTACGAACTCGTTGCGCGCATCGCGTGCTTTTGCATTGAGGATGACCA
>NZ_JAMYMR010000056.1:0-27752 GCF_040318635.1 Mesorhizobium sp. M1066 | reverse complement strand
CGCTTCCCATGGCAATGCACTCACTTGATGGGTGGGGGCCTGCATCAGCACGCGAGCGCCTGAATTGCCGATCTCGCTCAGCTGCTTAGCTTTCCCAGGGAGATACTCTGGCCGACCCAATGCCTTCTGCGGCCCGCTGTGCTGCGCAGCGGCGTCCCCAATGGCACGAGTCTCCATGCCGACTGCGTCTTCCGGACGAGCAGCAAGGGCAATTTTTTCGCGCCCGGGTGCGGACTTCCGGAGATGAGCTAGTGCAGCCATCCTCCGGTCACCACTGGAGATCGTATAGCGTTTGGCATCTTCATCCAGCGACCCCTCGTGAAGCCGGGCCGCAATCCCCGGCTTTTTGTTTTCAACCAGGTATTGACTGAAACGTCTAAGAGCAGATCCATAGGCCTCAATGGTACGGGGATTCGGCCCGGTCGCAGGCGCTTCTTTGTACTCTTTGATGAGAGCCGCTGCGTACTCTTTGATGAGCACGGCGTCGGCAGGGTCGGGATTCAGGACAGCGCGGTCCCTCACTGGCGCTCCGCCCGCCCACGTCTTGAGACGACCCAGTGCCACAGCCACGTCCGAGGAGCCACTCTTGCTCACGTACTCCCTGAGATCCTGATCCAGCGCGTCAAGCCGAGCAGCAAATCCCGGCTTGTTATTTTCAAGGAGCCAACGACTAAAGCCGAGAAGAGAATTTACACGGCGCGTGACCGTGCTCTCGTTGACCTTACCCGCGTAAGCTGACCTCAGCCCTTCGACAAGGGTCGCATCGTTGGAATAAAGAGGACCCTTGTCGTGACCGGAGACCACTATTGGAGGATCTGGCTGCACCGCCGCCGGCACAGAACGAGCATGGTCACGCAACTCGACCCGTGCGGGGGGATTCAGATCAACCACTGACGAATCCGGCGCATGATGATGGCGCGCCGTTGAGTGACCCGGCTGCAGCACCGAGGCACCTAGCATCGACCCACTGCCTCCGGC
This sequence comes from Mesorhizobium sp. M1066, assembly GCF_040318635.1. Lineage (NCBI taxonomy): Bacteria > Pseudomonadati > Pseudomonadota > Alphaproteobacteria > Hyphomicrobiales > Phyllobacteriaceae > Mesorhizobium > Mesorhizobium sp. M1066. The sequence continues at coordinate 26,774 of NZ_JAMYMR010000056.1, read as the reverse complement.
GTACGGCGCCGCGGCGTGTTCTTGTCCGCTCCCTTGCATCATGGGCTGCGCTTCCCATCGGGCCGCGGCTTCGATGAGGCTCAGGTCTCCCTGAGACGGATGAGGATGGAACGGGTCTGGCAGAGCCGGAACGCCGGGGGCGGGAATTTGGGCAGCGGCTTGGCGCGCCTCGCCCGAGCGCTGCTCAAAGCCCTCTTGCCCGGCCTGTGCCGCTTGCTCTTGAGATGCCGGGGGCTGCACCTGCCGCCAACCTGTTACATTGGATAGGTCAAATTTGTGCCGGTTCACGCTAGCCTCACGTCCACAGATCAGCTGAGCAACCTACTCGGGCATACTTACGAGAAGCTGACGAGGTCCGCGGTCCCGGAGCGGGTAATTTTCTGCGCGCCGATTGCGCTGGCGCGACGTAGCCCGGCCTTTTGCCAGCTCGGCAGCTACGGCTCGCAAAGAGCGTCGTAAGGCTTGCGGAGCCGCCCCTCAGCTCCCGTCGAGGAGCAATCCACAATTCACATATTTGGAGATGGCTCGCTGGTTTACCGGTGTCGCTTTTACTTCCCGATTTCAAACAGGGAAAAGTCAGGTGTTGTTTAGGTTTTGGCGCTACGACAGCCCCGATTTTCCGCTAACGATTTCATTGGTCGCTCATTTGCCGAACCGATTACACAACCGAAAAGCAACTCCTTCCCCATCTCTCTCCGATGAAGCATGGTCCGCGGCACGTCGTGTAGCCCGCGAGCTGGATAAGATCCTCCATGGTGCGGGGCCCCGTCAGGCGCCAATCGAGCGGGCCGCCGCGGAGCTGCGCCTGTCGACCCGCCAGATCTACAATCTGCTGGCGCGCTACCGCATCGACCGGACCGTGACGTCGCTGCTGCGCGACGGGGACGGGACTCGGAAAAAGCGACTTGACCAGGGTATCGAGGAGATCATCGTGAAGACGCAGTGGCTCGTGCTGGAGGCTCCGCCGCTCGCTCCCGTCGTGGCCGAGGTCCGGGCTCGCTGCGAGGAGGCCGGCCTGGCCACTCCATCCTATCTCACCGTCGCGCGTCGCATACCCTCGCTGTTCAGCCCCGAGGAGATCGCGAGGAAAAGATCAGCGAACCCGAAGCATCTTCAACGGCTCAAGGCGCGGCCGGGTTACATCCATGCCACGCACCCGCTGGATGTCTGCCAGATCGATCAGACACCCACCGACATCAACTTCGTTGAGGTCGTCGACGGTGGTGGAACCTTCATCGGCCGCGCATATCTTACGATCGTTAGCGACGGAAGATGCTGCGATCGCGCCGCGATCGCCACGCTCGATGCGGTCGTGCGCCGGGACGAAAAATGGGCCGGCGCCTGGCGGCAGCGCCTCGCACTCGGCGCGGCCGCGGCGACGGTGCGGCAGGCGGGCCGCACTCGAAGCTACGCGGAGAAATTCGGACGGAATTTCGCCCGAGAGATCAAGCGACGGTCAGCCGGCTGCCTGGGCGACAAATGGCATCTCGACGAATGTGTCGTGGCTATCAGTGGCAAGAAGCAGTGGCTGGGCGTGCCGTCGATCAGGACGGCTTCGTCCTCGAAGTGCTGGTACAAAGCCGCCGAAATGCCAAGGCGGCAAAGCGTCTGATGCGCAAGTTGAAGGCTCAAGGGCGGACACCACGGATCATGATCACCGACAAGCTCCGATCCTATGATGCCGCCATGCGCGACCTCATGCCCGGCGTCGAACACCGGTCGCACACAGGCCTGAATTATCGAGCGGAAAATTCGCACCAGCCGACCCGACGACGCGAAAGGATCATGAAACGCTTCAAGTCGGCACGCCAGCTTCAGCGGTTCGTTTGCATCCATGATCCGATTGCCGACCTGCTCCACTTTCCCTGCAATGCGCTGTCATCGGCTCAACATCGAGACCTGCGTAACGCCGCCATGCATTGTGTCGCCACAGCGTGACAGCCGTCCCGGCCAGCTATCGCTGCATCAAGCCGCTGAAACTTACAGTGCCGGGCGCGCTGCTACCTGAATTTCCTTACCGCTCAATCGATGTGACAGCACCGATTCTTCTCAACCGCGGCATGCCCTAAATCGTCACTTGCGTTCCGATCTCGACGACGCGTCCGGTCGGGATCTGGAAATACTCTGTCGCATCGGCCGCCGAGCGGGCGAGCCCGATGAACAGCTTGTCCTGCCACACCGGCATGCCGGAATTGGGCGATGCTTTGAGCGAGCGCCGCGACAGGAAGAACGACGTCGTCATGATGTCGAACTTCCAGCCCTGCTTGCGGCAGATCGCCAGCGCGCGCGGAATGCTGGGCTGCTCCATATAGCCGAAGGTCAGCGTCACCCGCATGAACAACTCGTTGACTGTCTCCATCTTGACCCGCTCGCTGTCGGGCACCAGCGGCTGCGGTGCGGTGACCACCGACAGAATGACGTTCTGCTCGTGCAGCACGTTGTAGTGCTTCAGGCTGTGCATCAGCGCTGTCGGCGCGCTTTGCGGATCGCTGGTCAGGAACACGGCGGTGCCGGACACCAACTGCGGCTTCTTCTTCAACAGATTGCCGGCGAGGAAATCGAGCGGGATTTCGTTGCGGCGGGTCTTGTCGAAGAGATAGCGGCTGCCGCGCACCCAGGTCCACATTGCCAGAACGATGGTGAAGGCCACCGCCAGCGAGGCCCAGCCGCCCTCGAATACCTTGACGATGTTGGAGGCAAAGAAGCCGATGTCGATGAATGCGAACACCGACGCCATCGCCACCGCCACCCACAGCCGCCATTTCCAGATGCGCGTCATGACGACGAAGAGCAGCACCGTCGTCACCAGCATGTTGCCGGTCACCGAGATGCCATAGGCGGAGGCGAGCTTGCTCGATTCGCCAAAACCGACCACCAGCAGCATCACCGCCAGCGCCAGCAACAGATTGACGCGTGGCATGTAAATCTGGCCCGACTGCCGTTCCGAGGTGTGCAGGATTTCGAGACGCGGCAGCATATTGAGCTGCACCGCCTGCCGGGTCAACGAGAAGGCGCCGGAGATCACCGCCTGGCTGGCGATAACCGTCGCGGCGGTTGCCAGCACCACCATCGGGATCAGCGTCCAGCCTTCGTTCATCTCGAAGAATGGGTGGCCGACGTGACCGTTCTTCGCCAGCACGAAAGCGCCCTGCCCGGCATAGTTGAGCAGCAGGCAGGGAAACACGATCCACAGCCAGGCGACCACGATGGGCCTGCGTCCGAAATGGCCGAGATCGGCATAAAGTGCTTCCGCGCCGGTGACGGCAAGGAAGATGGCGCCGATGGTGACGAAAGCGACGTCGGGCGAATTGATCAGGAAGGCGACAATGTAATGCGGGCTGATCGCCCACAGGATTTCCGGGTCGGCGATGATGTGGTTGAGACCGGAAAGGCCGATCGCCAGGAACCATGCAGCGGTCACCGGACCGAAGACTAATCCCACCCCACCCGTGCCAAAGCGCTGCACCGCGAACACCATGGCGAGGATGACCAGGGTCAGCGGCACCACATAAGGCTGGAAAGCAGGCGTGACGACGTTCATGCCTTCGACGGCCGAAAGCACTGAAATCGCGGGCGTGATGACCGCGTCGCCGAAAAACAGCGAGGCGCCGACGATGCCGATGCCCAGGATCACCGCCGACCGCTTGGGGAAACTGCCGCGCGCTAACGCCATCAGCGACAGCACGCCGCCCTCGCCGCCGTTATCGGCGCGCAGCACGAACATGATGTACTTGATGGTGACGATGATAGTCAGCGACCAGATGATCAGCGACAGCACGCCGAGGATATCGCCGCGCTCGGCGACATTGCCGCCCGACGACGCCACCAGCGCCTCACGGAACGCGTAGATCGGGCTGGTGCCAATATCGCCATAGACAACGCCGAGCGCGCCTAGCATCAGCACCTTGGGGCTTTGCTGTTCGATTGCCGGATGGCTCGACTGTTCGACGGGTTCTGCCTCGCTACCAGTATTGGTAAGGACCATGGACGACACTCCGATAAGGGGCGGCCCTCTACCTTTGCTGCACTGCAATATCAAGTGCCGCGACGTAATGGCTCCGTATGCGGACCGCATTTGTTGCCGCACCGGCGGATTGTCTTATACGAAACCACGATCCCGCTCCCGGGCCATTTCCTCGACGAGACACAGGCTCAAGGGGAACCTGAAGCAGGGCCAGACCGGATGGGCGATGATCTGCGGCAGGAAACGATGGCGCTGCTTGTAGCTGACGGCATATCTTTCTCCTGTGTGTGTCTGCCAGACGAGCGGGCGGGCACGGAAGTGGTCGCGCTCTACTGCCAGACATACTCGTCGAACCTGATGAAAATCGTGACTTGTACACCCAGCCCAAACAGGTGCGAGGGGTCGGTCTATTACCAAAGGCTCTGAGGGCTGATTCTCTAGGGTTCCCGCCCAGATTGATCCGTGACCCTTGTTGTGTACCGCCCCGGGTTGATCGGAGGCTCCAACTCCTGAGAAGGTGGAACCATGACAAGCAAGACGACCAACAAGTTCTCTCCCGAGGTCCGAGCCCGTGCGGTGCGGCTGGTTCTGGATCACGAAGGCGAGCATGCCTCGCGGTGGGCGGCGGTCTCGTCGATCGCCGCCAAGATCGGCTGCAAGAAAGCCGAGCGTGACGGCGGCGTGCGCGCCGGAGTTCCCACGGATGCTGCGACGAAACTGAAGGCTCTGGAACGCGAGAGCCGCGAGCTTCGCAGGCCAACGAGAGCAAGGCTTCCGCGTATTTTGCCAGGCGAAGCTCGACCGCCGGTTCAGGCCACGATCGCGTTCATCGACGATCACCGCAAGGCGCATGGGGTTGAGCCGATCTGCAAGGTGCTGCCGATCGCCCCGTCGACCTACCACGACCATGTCGCCAAGCGCGTCGACCCCTGCCGGCTGTCGGCCCGGGCAAGATGGGATACAGCCTCGAAGGATGAGGTCCGACGGTTTGAGGCGAACTTCCGCGTCTACGGCGTTCGCAAGGTCTGGCGGCGGTTGCGTCGCGAGGGCTTCGACGTCGCCCGCTGCACGGTTGCCCGCTTGATGAAGGCCATGGGCCTCGAAGGCATCGTCCGCCGATCCGCACTACGGTGAGCGACAAGGCCGCACCTTGCCCTCTCGACCACGTCAACCGCCAGTTCCATGCTCCGCGCCGAACATGCTGCGGGTCTCCGACTTCACCTGCGTCGCGACCTGGACGGGCTTCGTCTATGTCGCCTTTGTCATCGACACCTATACCCGTCGGATCGTCGGCTGGCGGGTGAGCCGGACGGCGCGCAGCCTTCGTTCTCGATGCCCTGGAACAGGCATTGTTGCGAACTCGGGCCCGTTCGCGCGGTACGCGCGTTCGCGCGGTACGCGCAACGCTCGGCCTGAACGCAGACATGCGGTCAGTCCTCGGCGCAATGCTCCGCGTCCTTGAATGTACAAGGACTGATAGATCGTCTCGTGGCTGATCCGCATGGTTTGATCCTCTGGGTAATCGATCTGAAGCCGATTTAGCGATCTGCTCGGGGCTCCAGGCTGCCGACCACCTCCGGCTCTGTCGTTTTTCCATACCCACCTTGGGGCCCTCGAATGAGGCGCCATTGGGGTTGGTGACTTTGCCGGCCAAGCGCTCCTCAACATATTCACGCAGAGCCGGATTGACCGCCAGCTTGCCAGGAGGCCGCCGGGACTCACGATCGGCGTGCCATTGGGCGGCACTGGCCGGTAATCCAGATTGCCGCTGCGCGTCGCGGCATTGCGCCTGACCTCCCGCGAGATTGTGCTCGGCGGCCGACCTAGCTTACGAGCAATGGCCCGGATGCCGATTCCCTTGGCAAGCTCAAGCGCAATATCCTCGCGCTCCCGAAAGAAAGATATCGCCCCGAAGGCGGCTTCGCCCACGGCGCCAAATGCGTTGGCGGCATCCCTCCTGCACTCCGAAACCAGCGCGGACCAAGAGGCGTTGATGTACCGGCATCCAGTGCGGCCTCCTCGCTCGAATGTCCCAAGGCAATAGCTTGCCAGAACCGGAAGCGATTCTCACGCTGCCAGGCAGGCGGACGCACGGGCGAATCTAGCTTCTTTCGAGTGCACCGATCTGAAGCGCGTTGGTGAACCGTCATTGCAACCTCCAATCCCTTGGTGTTGCGACGACCGGTTGAATCCGCCCAACACGTCAGCATTCAATACACCGAGCGCTTGGCGGAGGCCGGCGTCGAATCCGCAGTGGGCAGTGTCGGCGACTCTTTCGATAATGCTCTCGCGGAAACGATCAACGGTCTTTACAAGGCCGAGGTGATCCATCGACGCGGACCCTGGCGCTCATTCGAGGCCGTCGAGTTCGCCACGCTCGAATGGGTCGACTGCTTCAACAATCGCTGGCTGCTGGAGCCCATCGGCAACATCCCGCCGGCCGAAGCCGAGGAACGCTACTACGCCATGTTGGATGAACCAGCCATAGCCGCGTGACTCAAACGAAACGGCCTCCGGAATGCCCGGGGCAGTTCACAATTTGATGCCAGCTTCATCGTATTTTCTTCGGCTTGGACGGGCACTTGGCAGACCCACAGAGCTGGGAACCCTTTGCCAAACTACAACTGTAACATCATATCGGTTTAGCAGGTCAAGCTTCGGTGGTAACCTCATTGGGTAGAATAACTACTTTGGAGGCGAGCAATGGATCGCGATAACAAACGGGCACGTGCAGCTGCAAGATCATCTCAAGGCGTGGGGAGCAGTAGCCTCCGTGACGTTCCAGAGGGGCCATTGAGCGATGTTGCAGAACGGCTGGTAACCGCTAACCCGCGCGATACAGCGCGAAATCTTGGGGGCTTCAAAGGCCTCGGGACGCACGAGCGAACAGCCGTTCGGGGCACTCAACCCGGGCCAGAAACTGACCTCGCGAGATTTGAAAGGCGGACCAATCGGCTTGGACGATCAGCCATCAATCTGGCCGCGACATTAACAGCCGAATTGGGGTACAGCACGGATGACATAGCATTGCAGAAAGTCGGAGCGGCCAGTAATCTAGGCGATTACCTAACGCCAGGGCTGCAAGATGCTATTGTTAATCGCATTGGCAACATGGATCCGCCGTCGCAAGCTCTCGGAGCTTATTACGTTGCGCCACACTTCAGTAAGTTTAGTGACGAAAATAAATCTCGCATTCTTGATCAGGCCATTGGATTGGCTTCTTCTGATCCGGATGGCAATGTCAGAAACATGGCGTCCAATGCTATTCTCAACATGTATCCCCAGTTAGACGCAAATCAACAGGCCCAAGCTCACTCAGTTTTTCCCGGCATGCAAGACATCTTGCCGCACATGCCGCCGCCGCAGCATGCAGCAGAGGAACGGAGTGCGAATCTGGACGGCCACATAGCAGGTATTGAGGCTGCAGTCCGTGATACAGTAGGCCCGCAAACCTCCTATGAACAGCTGCAGCGGGGTGCTCAAATCGGGCGGTCCATAAACCACGCCTTCAATCACGCCCGAGAGGACCTAATGGAGGCCACCAGAAGCAGAGATCGCTCCGGCCGTTGAGGTCTCGGCCATGGTACAGTGACGCTTTCTCTCCCGAAATCCGTTTACGGCCTTGCCGTTTCCAATTCGCTGGCCGTTGACGTGCCTGCTTAATGTAACTTTCAAAAACCACGTCTGCTGGGTGATGCGCTGCAAGCATCGCACCACCCACTGCGGCATCGATCTGTCGAGCGGCGACATCGCGCGACGCCGGTTCGGTCTCTGAAGCACGCGCAGCATTAGCTACGGCTAATCCGGCAATGGAACAATGCTTTCAACAAAAACGACGTCCCCCAACATAGCCATTAGCATCGCGTGCTCACTCGCCGTGGGCTTCTGTGCGGCAAGTCTTTACGCAACCTTCCGCCACGGCGGCAGCGGCGAGGCTCTGATGGCGTTTGATGTCCGTGCCTTTTGGTTTGAGACGCCCTTCTATTTGGGTTTCGCAACCCCCGTTTTCTATCGGGGCGCGGCTATCGTGCTCTCGACGTCCGCGGTCGTCTTGCTGATTCAGCAGATCGTATTGCGCCGCAAGCTCGAACACCACGGGACGGCTCGTTGGGCTCGAGTGGATGAAATGCGACGCACGGGATATCTGCGACGATACCGTGGCGTGACAGGGCCGGTGTTTGGGAAGACAAGTGGCCCTTTCTGGCCTGGCTACTACCTGACCAATGGCGAGCAGCCTCACAGCCTCATCGTTGCACCGACCCGCGCTGGCAAGGGCGTCGGCATAGTCATTCCAACGCTACTTACATTCAAAGGCTCGGTGATAGCTCTGGACGTCAAGGGGGAGCTCTTTGAGCTCACCTCGAGGGCGCGCAAAGCCGCAGGTGACGACGTGTTTAAATTCGCGCCGCTGGATTCGGAGCGGCGCACAAACTGCTACAATCCGCTGTTGGATCTTATAGCGCTGCCTCCACAGCAGCAATTCACCGAAGCCCGCCGTTTGGCCGCAAACCTGATCACGGCCAAGGGGGAGGGCGCGGAAGGTTTCGTCAGCGGCGCGCGAGATATCTTTGTCGCGGGAATCCTTGCCTGCATCGAGCGGGGCACGCCAACAATCGGCGCCGTCTATGACCTCTTCGCCCAGCCGGGGGAGAAGTTTAAGCTCTTCGCGCGACTCGCCATGGAGACTCAGAACAAAGAGGCACAACGCATCTTCGACGACATGGCGGGGAACGATACGAAAATCCTAACCTCCTACACTTCCGTGCTCGGCGATGGCGGGCTCAACCTGTGGGCGGATCCCGCTGTAAAGGCGGCCACAAGTCGCTCGGACTTTTCGGTCTATGATCTTCGCCGTCGCAGAACGTGCATCTATCTTTGCGTTGGTCCGAACGACCTTGAGGTGATCGCGCCTTTGATACGCTTGTTTTTTCAGCAAATCGTTTCAATTCTGCAGCGGTCGCTGGCCCGCCGGGATGAAAAGCACGAGGTTCTCTTCCTGCTCGACGAGTTCAAGCACTTGGGTAAGCTGGAGGCGATCGAGACCGCAATCACGACTATCGCGGGCTACAAGGGGCGTTTCATGCTCATCATCCAAAGCCTTTCGGCACTGACGGGGGCTTATGGAGAGGCTGGCAAGCAGAATTTTCTCAGCAATACCGGACTGCAAGTGTTCATGGCCACGGCTGATGACGAGACTCCGAACTACATTTCCAAGGCCATCGGTGAATACACGTTTGAAGCCAAATCGATTTCCCACAGCCAGGCGCGAACGTTCGACTGGACCATTCAGAATTCACATCAAGGTGCACCGCTATTGCGTCCCGAACAGGTTCGGCTGCTCGATGACGACTACGAGATTGTTCTCATCAAAGGTCTGCCACCATTAAAATTGAGGAAGGTGCGTTATTTCTCGGATCGCATTCTGAAACGCATCTTTGAACGCCAGACAGGCGCCCTCCCGGAGCCGGCGCCCTTGACGGGAGCAGAGGAGGCGCTCTCCGCCGAATCTCAACTCGATGACCCGCTGTGTGAATTGGCGCAGGACTTTGTCGATACAGTTTGATGTGAGGCTGGTGTGGACCCCGCGAAAAAATCCATCCCGTGTAACAGCTTTGTCGCAGGTGCAGGACGCCGGCTTGGAAGAGGGGCAAGCGGTCCAGGCCCGGCAAGTGGGCTTTGAGCAGCACGTGTCCGAGGCGCTCCGGCCGCTGTTCGATGGTCGAGCTGACGAGCCGCCAACCAATCCAGAGGAGCTTCTGCGACTGGAACAGGGGGTTTCGCGAGGTGCTTCAGCGAGGGCAGGATCATCAAGCCGCCTCGTCTTTTTTGAGCAACCCAGGGATGCTCGCTGGACGGGATGACCTCAACAGAAGCGTGTCGGAGGCTTTCGCAAGCTCTGGGACGCCGGAGTTCGGGCCGCCGCCCCCAGTCTTGGCTGCCAGCGAACAGCAGATCCGCCCCTCGCCGGATGCGCTTGACCAGGGCAACCACCTGCCACCCGAGTGAGTCGTCCCAACAATGAACATTCCACAGCGCTGTTGTGGCCAGCGGAGACGCATAGGGCCCTGAATACGCAGCAAGCCGTCGCCATTCAGCAGCAGCTGAGCGAAATCGGCAATTCAGGCGGCTGCGTGCCTATGCAGAGAGGGGCTGATGCGATCTTCGGACCGGTAGCTCTCGCCGTAATTGATCAGGCTGGTTTACTGTTGGAAGGCTTGACCAGCCTCGTCACCCCAATCTCCAGCATAGCTCACTGTCACGCGGCCAACGTGCCTCCGTAGCTAACATCTACGTCAGCGTTGAAGAAGTACCCTGCGCCACGGGATGTTTTGACCAGGCGAGGGTTGGCCGCATCAGCCTCCAGCTTTCGGCGCAAGCGCATGATTAGGACATCGATACTTCGATCGTACACCTCTTCTCCACGCACACGGCTCGCGAGCAAAAGCCGTTCTCTGGATAGCACGTTGCGGGGGTTCTCCAGAAATGCGATCAAGAGATTGAACTCACATGCGGTAAGCTTGACCTCGCCACGCTCCGCACAGATCAGTCGCCGCTGCTTCACGCTGAGCTTCCAGGCCCCAAAGCGAAATGAGCGCTGCTCTCTGGTTCGCGGACTAGAAATGCGCTGGCGTAGCGCTACTCGAATGCGGGCCAAGAATTCGCGCATCCCGAAAGGCTTGGGAATGAAATCGGTTGCGCCGAGCTCCAGTGCAACCACTTTTTCCGCCTCATCAAGCCGGTCGCCGCTGATCACTATGATAGGAACATCCGATTTTGTCGCCAGATTGCGGACGATTGCAAGTCCATCCTCCCGGCCTAGGTTAAGGTCAACAACCACGAGATCGACTGGCTCACGTGAAAGAACATAGTCAAACTGCTTGCTATCGTGGACTGCGGTTACCTTCAGGGCATGCATCGTGAGATACTCGGCGATGAGGCGCCGCATTGCGGCATCATCGTCAATGACAAGAACATGTTTCAACGGCACACCTTCCCCATGTCTAAACCTGTTGCCGAGCAACCCTGGGACACCGACCCAGAACAGCTGCCCTTGATACCACTCGCCGTTGCGTGCGGCCAATGTGAGGCCGTGCTCGTCCTGGTCTTTTCATCCCTAGCGAATTGACCGCACCAAGGCAGCCCGTGGCCACCAGACAGGTCCAAGCGCCGACATGACCCTGCCGTGTGGTCATTCGCTTTTTCGCTTCGAGCTCCCCCGTTGGTGCAGGCCTGCCAATATCACTCGAGTTCGACCTCATGGATGCCAAGTTTCTGCTATGCCCTTGCATCCTGGTCATCCTGGAGTTTGCGGACCTGGATCATCTCGATATCCTGCGGCTCGTGGATCCAGCTCGGACATGGTTGAGCAGCGCGGCGTTTGGCTTGATCGGAGAGGCGGTCGGCGGAAGAAGACCGTGATTCGCTGCAGCGGCCTTGTGCCAAATAGTATGTCTCCTGCCAAGCCGGCTTCGTCCAAGGTGGCCGGCGGCCTCAAATGCTGTTCGGGCGACCGGCAGGTCGCCGGTTGCGGTGAACGTCCGGGCTAACATTTCTCAGTTACTGCAACTCCTCCATCTTGAGCGTGTCACTATGCTTGTCCATTGCGCCGTCGGACTCCGTCAATGACGTGCGGTTTTCTGCCGATGGGACTGTGCATGATCCTCCCTTTGGCGGCGGCGGCGGCCGAACAGCTGAACCAGGCTCGCACCAGGATGGGCTGCGCCGCCACGTCTTCCCAGTTGACCCTCGCCCCCGCGGATTTGCGCCTTCGAGCCAGCTTCGCGGACGAGCTCGCGACTCAAGCAATGATCTGAGTGTGCAGGGCCGCGCATGGCTGCTCTTAAAGCACCGGCAGCATACCGGTAAAGTTGGGCTGCTTTATCGCCTTCGTCGATTCCCCACGGTGATCCCGAGCCTGAACAAACCCGCCAAGCTCCCCATTTTGTCCTTGGCTTGGCGCTGACAGAAGTACCATCCATGGCGCCGAAGTCGCGGCCTACAGTCCAGGAGCAACGGACGGCCGGGACGAGCAATCCTGCACAGGAGTCATCGTACCAAGATGCTCCGGATGTCGCTGGCTGATCGGGCCCGCGCCACCCACGCATGCGCAAGATGCTCACCCACGCTGACACGAACACGGTCTTTGCTTCAGTTGAAACCAAAAAGCTGAACTTGAACATCACACAGTAACAAACCTCCCCGATAAGCGCGTGCCGGACAGGGCCAGAACCCGTCCGGCGGCTTGGAAAGGTAGGTGATAGGGAATGTTTATTGCAGCTTGGCCGCTGGCCATCGTCCTGTTGACATCCATGTCACTCCCAGCCGAGCCCGCGCCACTTTCTCCGCGTGAGTTCCGCAGCCTGTCGCGCAAATGCGCTCCCTGGGTTGCGCCGTCCACCCTGGCCGCGATTGCCAAGATTGAAAGTGGCTTTGACACGCTGGTGGCTCATGACAACACCACAGGTGAGCAGCTTCGCTGGATAGACCACCTGGAAGCCACGCGGGGCATCAAGGAACGCCTCGAAGCACAACATTCTGTCGATGTTGGATTGATGCAGATAAACAGCAAGAACTTTGCCATGCTCAATCTTACGCCGGAAAGGGCTTTCGAGCCCTGCGCCTCGCTTTCGGCTGCCGCCCACTTGCTTGAAAGCCGGTATGCCGGCGGCACCACTGCTGTGGCACAGCAACTGGCGCTTCGCCGTGCCATCTCGGCCTATAACACGGGCGACGTCACGCGTGGCTTCGCCAACGGTTATGTACGCAAGGTCGAGGCGGCCGCAAAGGACATCTCAAGTCTCCTTGAGCGAACGCTGGAGCCGACTGCTCGAGATGTGCCGCACCTTGAGGCACCCGGTCGGAAAGCCGTGCCGCCTCTGCTCCAGCAGAGCCAACAGGCCAATAGAAAGAAGCAGCCCAACCAAGATTCTTGGGACATTTGGGGCTCGTATCAGCCAGACCGCTCCGGTGCCGATCCCTCCGGTCCGACAGGCAGCCAGGCTGCGAAAGCACGGGAACCCGCGAACCCGAACAAACTCGTATTCGATTGAAACATGGAGATGCAATGATGACGCCACTCAAGATACTTCGTGCGCTTAAAACGCGTGTTCCTTCGCCTTTTTCCATGCTGCGCATGGCGGCTGAATATGTACCGGCTGCTGCTGCAGGCGCGGCGTGGACGGTCTTCTACAGCGGGCCAGCCGCGGCTCAGGTGACCGGAGGGACGGATCCTGCCAAGATGGTCCAGAATATCTGCACGTTCATACTTGGCCCCTTTGGACAATCACTGGCCGTGCTCGGGCTCGTAGCCATCGGTATCTCTTGGATGTTCGGTCGTGCTTCACTTGGCCTGGTTGCGGGTGTCGTTGGAGGGATCGTCATCATGTTCGGGGCCAGCTTCCTGGGCAAGGCGCTCATAGGCGGTGGCTGATGAGCGACCGGTTGGAAGTGAGCACCCTCTATGTGGCGGCGACGCGCCCCGCACTGTTTCTGGGGGTGCCGCTGACGCTGGCCGGATTGCTCATGATGTTGGCTGGGCTTGTTATCATTATCCTTCAGAACCCGCTCTACGAAATCGTTCTCGCGCCACTCTGGTTCGGAGCACGGCTGGTTGTTGAGCGTGACTATAACGCGGCAAGCGTCGTGCTGCTCTATTTGCAGACGGCCGGCAGAAGCGTGGACGGGCCGGTCTGGGGAGGCGCAAGCGTCAGCGCCAATCCGATCAGAGTGCCGAAACGCGGAAGAGGAATGGTGTAATGTTCGGCGCCAGCGGCCGGACCGAGAGGTCTGGCGAGATCTACCTTCCGTATGTTGGTCACGTAAGCGATCAGGTTGTCCTTCTGGAAGACGGATCGATCATGGCCATGGCACATGTGAACGGTGTGCCCTTTGATTTGGAAGACGCTGAGATGCGCAACTCGCGCTGCCGCGCGTTCAACACTCTCTTGCGCAACATCGCCGATGACAATGTCTCGATATACGCTCATCTTGTGAGACACAACGATGTGCCGGCGCCGGCGCCGCGCCAGTTTCAAAGTGCATTCGCTGGCAGTCTGAGCGAGGCCTACGAGCGTCGTGTGCTGTCGGGAAAGCTCTTTCGCAACGATCACTTCCTCACTTTGATCGTGTCCCCCCGCACCGCAATCGGCAAGATCGGCTTGCGGATTGCCAAGTCCCGCAGACGGAATGAGCACGATCTAGCCACCCAAATGCGGAGCCTGGAAGACCTCTGGCACATCATTGCTGGCGCACTCGGCGGTTACGGTCTGCGCCGGTTGGGCATTCGTGAGAAAGGCAACGTGCTCTTCACGGAAATCGGCGAGGCGCTTCGGCTCATGATGACTTGCCGGTTTCTTCCGGTTCCGATGGTTACCGGCTCACTTGGCGCCTCGATCTACACTGACCAGGTCATCTGCGGGAAGCGGGCGCTTGAGATTCGAAGGCCCGGGGATAGCTCCGTCGGATCATTGTTTTCGTTCCGTGAATATCCGGCGACGACGCGGCCGGGCATGCTAAATTCCTTGCTGTCCGCCAACTTCCCGCTTGTCCTGAGCCAGAGCTTTTCCTTCCTCACTCGCCCACAAGCTCATGCCAAACTAAGCCTTAAGTCCAGCCAGATGACGAGTGCCGGCGACAAGGCTCTCACCCAGATCAATGAACTTGCCGAGGCAGAGGACGCACTGGCAAGCAACGAATTCGTGATGGGTTCGCATCATCTGAGCCTGTGCGTCTATGCCGACAGCCTCAATAGCCTTGCAGATCGCGCAGCAAGTGCCCGCGCACGGCTGGCCGACGCGGGCGCCGTTATCGTCCAAGAGGGCATCGGCATGGAGGCCGCATATTGGTCCCAACTTCCGGGGAACAACAGGTGGCGCACGCGCCCGGGGGCGATCACCTCACACAATTTTGCCGGGCTCGTCTCATTTGAGAACTTCCCAAGCGGTTCCAGTTCCGGCCACTGGGGCAATGCTGTTGCGCGCTTTCGCACAAACGGTGGAACTTCTTTCGACTACATCCCCCATGAGAATGACGTCGGCATGACGGCAATATTCGGGCCCGTTGGCAAAGGCAAGACGACGCTGATGACCTTTGTCCTCGCGATGCTTGAGCAAAGCTTGGTCGATCGCAATGGTGCGATCGTCTTCTTCGACAAGGATCGGGGTGGTGAACTGCTGGTGCGAGCCACGGGAGGGACATATCTTGCGTTGCGCAGAGGCGCTCCGAGCGGCTTGGCCCCTCTGCGTGGACTGGACAACACCTCCGCCTCTCGGGACTTTCTGCGCGAGTGGTTGATGGCCCTGATCGAGAGTGACGGTCGTGGTCCGATCTCGCCGGAGGAAAGCCGTCGGCTGGAACGCGGCATTGTTCGTCAGCTTTCGTTCGAACCCCCTATGCGCTCACTTGCGGGCCTGCGCGAGTTCCTATTGCACAGCCCCTCCGAGGGCGCAGGAGCACGGCTGCAGCGGTGGTGTAGAGGGGGGGCGCTTGGATGGGCCTTTGACGGCGACGTGGACGAAGTAAGGCTGGATGCCTCCATTACGGGCTTCGACATGACGCAGCTCCTGGAATATGAGGAGGTCTGTGCACCGGCCGCCGCATACCTTCTGCATCGAGTGGGCGCTATCGTCGATGGTCGTCGGTTCGTCATGAGCTGCGACGAATTTCGATTCTATCTACTCAACCCCCAATTCTCGGCTACTATCGACAAGTTCTTGCTCACGGTCCGCAAAAACAACGGCATGTTGATACTCGCAACGCAGCAGCCTGAACACGTTCTGGAATCGCCTCTCGGAGCTAGTCTCGTTGCGCAATGTATGACGAAAATTTTCTACCCATCACCTACGGCGGACCGCTCTGCGTATGTCGATGGCTTGAAGTGCACTGCGCAGGAGTTCGAGGCAATCCGCCAGGGAATGGCAATCGGCAGCCGCAAGTTTTTGCTCAAGCGCGATAGCGGGAGTATTGTTTGCGAATTCGATCTTGGGCAGATGCGCGAGTACGTAGCCGTACTCTCGGGGCGGGCCAACACAGTGCGCTTTGCCGACCACCTTCGTAACCAGCACGGAGACGCCCCAAGTGGGTGGCTCGACAAGTTCATGGCCCGGTACCATGAAGTTCAAGACTGACGGAGGAATATTCATGAAACTTGCCAAACTTGCAGTAACGACCCTTGCTGCTTCCCTTCTGCTTCACGGACAGGCCCGGTCGCAATGGATCGTCACCGACCCTGGAACAGAAATACAAACGACCTTAACAGCGATTTCCAATGCGGCGATCCTTGAGAGGTCAATCGAGACGCTCGCTACCACGATCGAAATGGTGACAATGCTAACGTCGTCATTCGCTGTCACGGGACTGCTAAGCTCACTGAACCAAGGAAATCATTACCCGTCGAGCAATAAGCTGGAGGAGCAGATGTTTGATGCTCGGGCGCCAGCTTCGATTATGGCCCGTAACATTGCGGAGGACCCAAATCGGATAGTCACGGGCGACGATTCAGAAGCGAAACTGTTAAAGGGACAAATCGCTGGGGCCGCCAATGCCGCAGCTATTGCAGCCGACACTTTGGGCATAATGGACAAGCGCCTTAAGGATAACGCCGGCACGCTTGGTCAGCTTTCCCGCTCGGGAAATATTATGCAGGCCACCGTGACCAACGGTCTGGTCCTCAAGCAGATTCACGATGCGATGATCCAAAATGCCCAAGCCACGAGTCTGCTGACGATGGCCACTGCACAAGGGAGCCTTCACGCCGCTGAGGAGGCCGCCACGCAGCGTCGCGAACATCGGGACACCGCTCGCATTTTTGACCCCCTCCCGTGAACGCTGAGTTCATCAGGCTCAGCTGCGCTGATCAGGGACACATCAGGCTCACGCCATGAATTTCAAAATTCCCGCGCCATTCACGACTATACACGCGATCTTTCATGGGGCCTTTACGTTGGGGCTGCACAAAGTGCTTGGAAAGATCCAAGAAGCGGTCAGTGCGCCTCTGGTGGCGTGTGTCACGCTTTGGATAATAATCCAAGGCTTTCTGGTCATGCGTGGTCAAGTCGATGCGCGCGGGGGTATCTCGCGCGTAATCATGGTGTCGATTGTCGTCGCCCTTATCTTAGGGCAGGCCAACTATCAGTTGTACATTGAATCCCTCTTCGACGACACGATTCCGAGGTTGGCTCACGACATCAGTGGCAGCGACTTGCCCTTCACCGGAATCCCCCAGAAGCTCGATCTCATGTTTGCTTCAAGCCAGTATGTCTTTCAGCTGATTGCTTCCGAAATTGGGCCTATGAACGGCCAGGACATACTTGCTTTCGAGGGAGCGCAATGGATTTTCTATGGCGCGCTGTGGACAGCGTTCGAGATCTACGATGCCGTTGGAATTCTGACGAAGGTGCTCTTGACGATCGGCCCTCTGGTCCTTGTAGGCTACCTTTTTGATCACACTCGAGACATAGCCACCAGATGGATCGGCCAACTGCTCTCGTACGGGCTGCTGCTTCTCCTCCTCAACATCGTGGCAACGATAGTAATCGCTGCCGAAGCAGTCTCGCTGGCAGCCATGCTTTTGATGATCAAATTCTCGGGCACGACAGCAGCCAAGATCATCGGGCTTTACGAGCTCGACATGCTTTTCCTAGCTGGTGACGCTCTGATCGTCGCGCTTCCGACGATCGCCAGCAGCATCGCCGGCGGCTCTTGGGGAGGTGCGAACCGACCTCTTAACAGCCTCAATCGCCACTTTGCCAAAACGGCGGGTGGTTAATCAATCGACAAGCTCGGTGCCAAAAACATGAAATATTGCCTACTTCTGTCAATCCTCGCTTTGGCCGCCTGCAAGACAAGCCATGGGCTTGCGACGTGCGCGGGTGCCCCATTCCAACTGAACGTGGGACAATGGGAAACCACCCCTGAGGATCTTCAGGTCGAATGCGCGGAAGAGCCAAAGTGAAATTTCCTGAACATGCCCTTCTGGTGGAGAGAGAAACGCTAGCCGCCCACTATAAGAAGGTGGAAGCGTTTCAAACTTCACGAGCGAAGTCTGCGCGGCGCCTGTCAAAGGCCCTGATAGCCTTTGCCGCAGCGGCGGTCCTAGGAAATGTTGCCCAGGCATTTACCATCGCTGCCATGGTCCCGTTGGCCAAGCTCGTACCTGTGTTCCTCTGGGTCCGGCCGGATGGGACCGTCGACAGCGAAGTGTCAGTCTCTCGACTGCCGGCCACCCAAGACCGAGCCGTCATAAATGCTTCGCTGTGGGAATATGTACGCCTGCGCGAGGGGTACACAGCAGATACAGCCCAATACGCCTATGATCTCGTATCCAGTTTCAGCGCGCCGGCTGTGCGACAGCAATATCAAGATTTCTTCAACTATCCGAATCCCACCTCGCCGCAAGTCACGGTCGGCAAGCGCGGCAAGCTCGAGGTCGGGCATATTTCTTCAAACGACATCAGTCCGGACGTTCAACAGATCCGTTACAAACGTACGCTTGTTGTCGATGGGCAGATGCCGATAGTGACCACCTGGACAGCTACCATCCGCTACGAGCGCTTGACGGGTCTGCCTGGGCAATCGAGGCTCACCAATCCGGGAGGTCTACTCGTCACTTCTTATCAAGGCTCGGAAGATAGCGTATCGAACCTGGGCTATGTGCAGCCATGACAAAAAGAGCGTTTCTCGCGCTGGTCTGTTCACTCTTCTTAACGATGGAAGCGTCCGCGGAAGACACACCACTTGCCGGCAAGCATGATGCGCGCATGCGCTACCTGGCTTACCGTCCCGACGAAGTGGTGCGCCTGTCTACCGCAGTGGGGGCAACGCTGGTTGTCACATTCGCGGCCAACGAGACAGTCGCAGCCGTGGCCGTTTCCAATAGCAAAGACCTGGCTGCGCTCCCGCGCGCCAACTATCTCTTTTTTAAGGCTAGCCGGATGCTCCCGCCGCAGCCGGTCATCGTGCTGGCCGAGAGTGAGTCCGGTACACGGAGATACGTCTTCAGTATTTCAACGAGAGCGATGCCAAAACTCGATGAGCAGCAACCTGACCTATACTACAGTGTGCAGTTCACCTATCCTGCTGATGAGGCTGCTGCTCAGAGAAAGGACGCAGAAAGGCGCTCGATTCTTGGTCAGGCCCGGGCGAAAGTGCTGCACGACGAGAGAGTTCAGGATTTGTTGAATCGGCCCGCCGCAACTACCAGTCCGGACGAAAGCAATTTTCACTACGTCGCAAAGGGCGATCGATCGCTGGCGCCGCTGCAAGTTTTCGATAATGGCTTTACCACCGTATTTGGCTTCGCAAGCAATTCCCGCATACCCTCCCTCTACATTATCAATCCCGACGGCAAGGAAGCCGCTGCCAATTACACGGTCAAAGGGGACTATGTTGAAGTATCCGCAGTCGCCCGGGAATGGCGTCTGAGAGATGGCAATACGGTCTTGTCCATTTTCAACAGGGCTTATGACCCTGTGGGACGAGCGCCAGGGACCGGTACAGTGACACCCGACGTGTGGCGCGTTTTGAAAGGCTCGGCCGATGAATGAAACCGGCCCACAGTCGGGACATGATGTCCATGCCTCCGGATCGATGGTCTCGGAGCCGGCCCGCCGGCATGTTTCGGGATTGCAGAAGTTGGCCGTCGCTGCTCTTGTTCTCATCTCATCTCTATCGCTCATCTGGCTCGGCGGTCGTCCCAGCACACAAGACGAGCCAACTCAGCCAAAACCTCCAATTGTCGCCGACGCCGAGCCATTCCGCCCCGTGCCGATTGAGATTGCTCCCGAACCTCCAGCACCCGTACAGGCGGCGCAGGCAGGAGATCCTGCGCCATCCACGCCGCCTCCGGCGCCAGCTGATCCGCCGCCGGAGGAAACACCAATTTTCGCCTACAGTGGCAGCGGTCAAATGCCCAACGACGGTCAGCGGAGCGAAGACAACCATAGGGATGCTCCCGCGACCTCGCATGAGATTTCAGACGCTGGCGATCTGACGGGGCGATTGAAGCCAGATATACAGGAGCCAAGCCGGGCCACACTTTTGCCGCACCCTGATCTCGTGATTACTCAAGGAACGATAATTCCCTGCATTTTGCAAACGGCAGTCGACACAAACTTACCGGGTTATGTGAAGTGCGTCTTACCTAAAGACGTCCGCGGCGCCACCAACAACGTGGTGCTTTTGGATCGCGGGACGACCGTGATTGGCGAGATCCAGCGTGGTCTCCAACAGGGGGATGCGCGTGTCTTCGTGCTGTGGACGCGCATCGAAACGCCTGACCATGCCCTCGTTTCGCTAGCATCGCCGGGCGCTGACGAGCTCGGCCGCTCCGGAATGCCTGGCACGGTGGATAATCACTTCTGGCAGCGCTTTGGCGGAGCAATGCTCATGAGCGTCATTCAAGGCGCGTTTCAGGCCGCCGGTCAATACGCTGGCAGCTCAGGTGGAGGAAGCGGCATCAACAGCTTCCAGAGCAACGCCGGACAAGCCGTTGACACGACCCTTAGAGCAACGATCAACGTTCCGCCAACTCTGAAGAAAAACCAGGGAGATGCTGTATCCATCTTTGTGGCTCGGGACCTCGATTTCTCGGATGTATACGATCTTAGAGCGACCGCCGTGGCGCCAGCCCCCCAACATCACGAACGCCGGAGAGACAACAATGCGACCGGAGGCTGACCCTCAATTGCGTTTGCTTCTCAACCCTGTTCTGAAATGGCTTGAGGAGCCAAGGACCGAAGAGGTCGCTATCAACCGGCCTGGGGAAGCCTTTGTCCGACAGGCCGGCGTTTTCACGAAACATCCGCTACCGCTATCTTATGACGATCTGGAGGACATCGCGATCCTCGCTGGAGCGCTGCGCAAGCAAGATGTCGGACCGCAAAGCCCCCTCTGTGCGACTGAGCTGCCGAACGGAGAGCGGCTGCAGATCTGTTTGCCGCCCGCTGTTCCCTCAGGAACAATAAGCCTGACGATACGGCGTCCCTCAAGTCGTGTGACCGAACTCAAGGAAGTTTCTTCTCGCTACGAATACTCGCGTTGGAATCAATGGCGGTCACGAAAGGAGCGTCAAGAGCGGCAGGACGAAACGATTCTTCAGCACTACGACAATGGTGACTTGGAGCAATTTTTGCGAGCGTGCGTTTGCGGGCGGCTCACGATGCTGCTTTGCGGACCTACTGGAAGCGGCAAAACGACAATGAGCAAGACTTTGATCAACGCTATACCCCCGCAAGAGAGGCTGATAAGTATCGAGGACACGCTCGAACTTGCAATCCCGCACGAGAACCATGTCCGGTTACTCTATCCGAAGGACCGAGCAGGCGTAGGTGCGGTGACAGCCGAGCAACTGTTGCAAGCCAGCTTGCGCATGCGCCCTGATCGAATATTGCTTGGCGAGATGCGCGATGATGCTGCTTGGGCCTACCTTAGCGAAGTCGTCTCCGGCCACGCGGGATCAATATCAACGATTCATGGGGCGGATCCGGTCCAAGGCTTTAAAAAGCTCTTTTCACTCGTCAAGAGCAGCCCGCAAGGAGCTGCTGTGGAAGACCACACGCTTCTTGACCTGCTGTCGGCTGCCATTGACGTCATTGTGCCGTTCCGTACCCACGGCGACGTGTATGAGGTGGGGGAGGTGTGGCTCGCCGCCGATGCCCGGCGACGCGGAGAGACAGTAGCCGACCTTCTTAACAAGCACTAAGGCTAGAGCACGTCGGGGATCGGTAAGTGGTTTGTGATACGATGGCGTAATTTGTTCAGATTGAACGTCCACTTTGATTTGACGGAGGTGGATAATGGGAGGAGGACTGGGCGTAGACCTTCGGTCACAAGTCTAAAGTCTTCGGGCGCCCTGTCGGCGCGGCAAGCTGCGGCACGATTCGACTGGGTGTATCGAGCGCGTCCGCTGAATTGCGCGGGCGACGCTCAGCGAGCTGGTGCCGATGCCTGCTTCAAAAGCGGCATCGACACCCGGCAGGCCGTACCCTTGATTTACCTAGCCGCGCTCAATGAGCGTGTTCAAAGCCGCCGAACGTGGTTCGGAATGACCGGTTGGTAAATCGGGAAGTGCCATATAGGGAATCCTCCTGGTATTGCCTCCAGGGGGTCCTCTCAATGAACAAAGCCGCAACCTGCCCTTGCGACCTCAGCTGGAGTTTGCGACGCAACCCATATAGGGGGATCGATGCGCAGAGAAATCGCAGGCAGAGTCGGTGGCATTGTGGGCGGGCCGACCGACGGTTTCAGCCCGTCAACAGGTCTTCACGTGTTCCATCCCCGACTATTGCAGGCGTGCGGCTTGCATGCTCCCGCGATCACCCATCGGAAAGAGCGTTACGAACACTACGACGAGTTGCGCGACTTCCGCTGTCGCCCCGGTCTTACAGCGGACGGTGACCTGTCCTACTTTGATAGGACGTGAAATGCGAACGCTGCTCATTGATCATCATGTGGATCTTACGCGCGCCGTGCGAGCTGCGCTCGGGGATAGCGGTTTTGCCGTTGATGTAGTTGGCAACCTGGAACAGGCGTCGAGGGCATTTTGTTGCGCAACCTATGAAATTCTCCTGCTGGAGTTGGCTCTGCCAGATGGCGATGGCTTGGGCTGGCTGAGACAGCTAAGGAGCGACGGGCATTCAGTTCCAACCCTCATTATGAGTAGCATCAACGATCTTGAGAAGCGAATTGCAATTTTCAACGGTGGCGCGGACGACTTTCTGCTCAAGCCCGTCTCTTTCGATGAGCTCATCGCCAGAATGAGAGCCATTCTGCGCCGGTCGACACAGGTGACCGACCCCATCGTTGTATTTGGCAATCTCAATTTCGATCCGATCGGCCGACAGGTTTCCGTCTCGGGTCATCCTCTGAAGATCGCACGCCGCGAACTATGTATTTTAGAGCATCTGCTTATCCGTGCAGGCCGCATCGTGCCTCGTGCGCAGTTGGAAGATCACCTCTATTCGTTCAACGACGAGGTATCTGCCAACGCGCTTGAAGTCGGAATCTATCGCTTACGTGGACACCTGAGTAGGTCAGGTGCAACGCCACGGATCACGACCGTGCGCGGCATTGGTTACCTTCTTGAATTGACTGAGGCGGCATCCGCATAGTTGGTCTAAATTGAAAGAACAGACTGCCTGCCCGTCGTCAGGTTGAGCTTGTGGCCATAATCGACATCGCGGCCGCCCTTGACGATGGTGTCGGCATGCGGTTCGAACGGCTCTGTCGCAAACCTTTTGGTAAGCGGAGCATGGCAAGAAACACTCCTCAGCTGTGGAGGAGCACGTGATGTATTTTCGACCAGTCGGTGATCCTGCTGTGCGTGCGCTGGTACCTGGCCTACACTCTGAGCCTGCGCGATCTGGAAGAGATGATGGCCGAATGCGGCTTGAAGGTCGCCCATTCCACCGTGCATCGCTGGGTCGCCCACTTCTCGCCGTAGCTGCTGGAGCGCTTCAACCGGCGCAAGCGTGTGGTCGGCAGCAAGTGGCATATGGACGAGACGTACATCAAGGTCCGCGGCCATGGATGTATCTCTACCGCGCCATCGACAGCCTCGGCGACACGGTCGAGTTGTTCTTCAGCGAAAACCGTGACCTGGTGGCGGCCCAACGCTTCCTCCGCAAGGTGCTGACGCGCCATGGCTGGCCGGAGCGCATCGTCATCGACGGCAGCCAGACCAATTACGAGGCGATCCTTTCCTGCGACGCTAGCCGGCTGCGGCAGCGATCGCGGCGACCGCTGAAGCCGATCCGCATCCGCAATAGCCGGTATCTCAACAATCGGATCGAACAGGATCACCGGCGTATCAAGCGCCGCGTTCGAGCCATGCTCGGCTTCAAGTCGCAGGCGAGCGCCGTGGTTATCCTCTCCGGCATCGAGATGATCCACATGATGCGCAAGCGACAGGCGAGGTATGCCTACAATCCCAGTCTGTCGATCGCTGAGCAATTCGATATCCTCGCTGCCTCACGGACAGGCCGAAATGGCCGTTCACACCCCCATTTCCAGGTTTGCGACAGAGCCTTTTGTCGGCGTTGCCGGCTTCGAAGGGCCGGTGCGCGCCGAGCGCATCAAGATCACGCCCGGCCACCTTGCTGCGGCCATTCGCCGAGTACGAAGCGGTGGTCGGAGGGAGCTGGTGATGACGACGCTAGATCATGACCTGCTGATCGCAATCCTGGATCGGCTGAAGTTGGGCAAGGCCACCCACGCCTGCTCCGAGGCCCTCCATGGCAATGGTCTGAGACCTGGGCTCAAGCCCTTCGGCGAGGAGGATGAGACGCCGCTGGAGCTCGGGTGCAAGCGCTGCCACGCCCGCTCCGAGGCCCCACAAGGCCGAAGCGCAGTCGTCGGGGTCACGAGGCCCCTCTGCCACGACGACGAGACGCTGCTGGAGCCCGGTTGCAAGGGCTCCACAGATGGCCTGAACCTGGATCCGCCTTTCTTGAGGCGTTGCGACTATCATCGCGGCGACACGCAGCTCTTGATTTGTGTGCGACCTCCTCAGCAGATCCGTCGGGCTGAGCCGCTCAGCAATATCAACGAGAATGTCCAGCGGCAGATCAAGGATACTCAGAGGAGGAAACGCTTGATCTTGAGGCTCAGAGCGCGTCTGCTCCACTGGGCGCCTTGCCACGCTCCTCAATGCCCCTCATGATTCACCGCCTATAGCTACCAACTGAATGAATCATCGTGATTGTCGCGCAGCGGAATCCTCAAGGATCGGGCAGTTCGTAGGGGGCGCCGGTTTGACCAGGTTGAGCCCGCGAATTGCTCGATCGGACAAGATCCTAATTCTCGACCATGCGGTGAGGCTCGAAGGAGATCCTCGGGACGCACTCCAAGTTGTCGATCATGTTCGGCACACAAGGAAAGGGCGGCATTGCTGCCGCCCTTTCCGCTGTAGGTTGATAGGGGCTGGATTAAAAATCCATGCCGCCCATGCCGCCCATGCCGCCCATACCGCCGCCGCCCATGCCGCCAGGCATGCCGCCGCCAGCCGACTCCTTCTTCGGAGCCTCCGCGATCATGGCTTCGGTGGTGACGAGCAGGCCGGCGACCGAGGCCGCGTCCTGGAGGGCCGTGCGCACGACCTTGACCGGATCGACGATACCCATGGCGATCATGTCGCCATACTCGCCGGTCTGGGCGTTGTAGCCGAAGGTCAAGCCCTTGTTCTCAAGGATCTTACCGGCAACGATCGATGCTTCCGCACCGGCGTTGGCCGCGATCTGGCGGGCCGGAGCCTGCAGCGCACGACGCACGATGTTGATGCCGGCGGCCTGGTCGGCATTGACGCCGGTGACCTTGATGTCGGCCGAAGCGCGCAGGAGAGCGACGCCGCCGCCTGCAACGATGCCTTCTTCGACGGCCGCGCGGGTCGCGTTGAGGGCGTCATCGACGCGGTCCTTCTTTTCCTTGACTTCGACTTCCGTCGCACCGCCGACGCGGATCACCGCAACGCCGCCCGCGAGCTTCGCGAGACGTTCCTGCAGCTTCTCCTTGTCGTAGTCCGAAGTGGTCTCTTCGATCTGCTGCTTGATCTGGGCAACGCGGCCCTGGATCTCGGCCTTCTTGCCGGCGCCGTCGACGATGGTGGTGTTCTCCTTGGAGATCGACACCTTCTTGGCGCGGCCGAGCATGTTGAGGCCGACGTTCTCGAGCTTGATGCCGAGGTCTTCCGAGATGACCTGGCCACCGGTGAGGATGGCGATGTCTTCCAGCATGGCCTTGCGGCGATCACCGAAGCCCGGCGCCTTCACGGCGGCGATCTTCAGGCCGCCACGCAGCTTGTTGACGACCAGCGTGGCGAGCGCCTCGCCTTCGACGTCTTCCGAGATGATGAGCAGCGGCTTCGAGGTCTGCACGACGGCTTCGAGAACCGGCAGCATCGCCTGGAGGTTGGAGAGCTTCTTCTCGTGCAGGAGGATGTAGACGTCCTCGAGTTCGGCAACCATCTTGTCGGCGTTGGTGACGAAGTAGGGCGAGAGGTAACCGCGGTCGAACTGCATGCCTTCGACGACCTCGAGTTCAGTCTCGGCGGTCTTGGCTTCCTCAACCGTGATGACGCCTTCGTTGCCGACCTTCTGCATCGCTTCGGCGATCATCTTGCCGACCGACTCGTCGCCATTGCCGGCGATCGTGCCGACCTGGGCAACTTCCTCGGAGGTCTTGATCTTCTTGGCAGCCTTGCCGAGCGCCGCGACGACTTCGGTCACGGCCAGATCGATGCCGCGCTTCAGGTCCATCGGGTTCATGCCGGCGGCAACGGCCTTGTTGCCTTCCTGGACGATCGATTGCGCCAGAACGGTCGCGGTTGTGGTGCCGTCACCGGCGATGTCGTTGGTCTTCGAAGCAACTTCGCGGATCATCTGCGCGCCCATGTTTTCGAACTTGTCGGAAAGTTCGATTTCCTTGGCGACGGTGACCCCGTCCTTGGTGATGCGCGGTGCGCCGAACGACTTGTCGATGACGACGTTGCGGCCCTTGGGACCGAGGGTCACCTTCACCGCGTCGGCGAGGATGTTGATGCCGTGAAGCATGCGCTCACGGGCATCGCGGGAGAATTTTACGTCTTTGGCAGCCATTTTTTTACTCCTGGGCATCTCGCCCGAAATTCAGATTTGATGGTGCGAAGGAAAGGCGGCAGCGTGTCAGCCGATGATCCCCATAATGTCGGATTCCTTCATGATCAGAAGGTCTTCGCCATTGAGCTTGACTTCGGTACCCGACCACTTGCCGAACAGGATGCGGTCGCCGGCCTTGACGTCCAGCGGGACCAGCTTGCCAGCTTCGTCACGAGCGCCGGAGC
>NZ_JAMYMR010000055.1:0-30205 GCF_040318635.1 Mesorhizobium sp. M1066 | reverse complement strand
CGCCCTCGCGTGGGCCGTCGAGATCGACCTCCATGATCTCCAGCGGCTTTCCGGCGGCGACAGCGACAGCGGCGCGGGTTTTCATCTTTTCTCTCCCAATCAGTGTTCTGCCGAGCCGTAACTCAGGGCTCTTTCTGATCAACTATGCGGCGACCTTGGCAGGTCCGGCCGGGAACACACCCGACATCACGGTAAAGCCCTTGATGCGCTTGACCCGATCGCACCAGCGCCGTATGGCCGGATAATCCTGACGCGGGACACCGCCCTCCTCCGACAGGATGATGTAAGGAAAGCAGGCAATATCGGCGATGGTCGGGTGACCGGCCGAACAGATCCAGTTGCGGCCTTGCTGTTCGCCGAACCACAGGTGCTCGTCGAGGATGCGGAACAGCCGATGCGCGCCGGCGCGCGCGGCATCGATGTCGAAATCGTAGAACAGCGCATCATGCAAGCGGGCGGCCGACGCAGTCGAAGTGATACCGTCGGCGAAAGCCAGCCACTGGCTGATCTCACCAAGCAGCGCCGGATTGTCTAGCGGGTACCAGCTGTTTGACGGATCATATCTGGCGGCGAGATAGACAAGGATCGCCTGCGCGTCGCGCAGCACCAGCCCGTCATCGTCGAGCACCGGCAGCTGCCCGAGCGGATTGAGCTTCAGGAACCATTCGGATTTGTGCTCACGGCCGGGGTAGAAGTCGACAGGCACGGTCTTGTAGTCGATGCCGAGGAAGCTCATCAGCAGCCGCAATTTGTAACAATTGCCGGAGAGTTCGTAGTCATAAAGCGTGATCATCGGCTGCTCCTAGATGTCCAGCACGAGGCGCGCCGACCTGGCCCGCGAAACGCAGGTCATGATCTTGGTCCCGGCCTGTTTTTCGGCGTCGTTCAGGTAGACATCCTGATGGTCCGGTTCGCCTTCGATCACCATCGCTACGCAAGTGCCGCAGGCACCCTGCTCGCAGGATGACGGCACATCGATGCCATTCTCGCGCATGACCTGCATGATGGTCTTGCCGGCAGGCACCTTGAGCGTAACGCAGGAGCGCGCCAGGGCTACTTCGAAGCTCGAACTGTCATCGATCTTGTTGGTGTTCTTGAAATACTCGAAATGCACGGCAGCGTCCGGCCAACCCTGTTCCGCCGCTGTCCTGCGGGCAGCTTCCAGCATCGGGCCGGGGCCGCAGATATAGACATGCATGCCGTTCCGGTATGGCGAAAGTAGTTCGCGCAGTTTCGCGCCTGTCTGTTCCGGCGTGAGGCCAAGATGCGGCACCAGTGAGCCACCGAGTTGCCGCAGCCGATCGGAAAAGGCGAGATGCTCCTCCCCTTGCGCGAAATAGTGCAATTCGTGCGCCAGATCCTGGTTCTTCAGCGCCTGCGCCATCGCCAGCAATGGCGTGATGCCGATGCCGCCGGCAACGAACAGCGTCTTGATCGCGTCGCGGCGCAGCGGGAAATTGTTGCGCGGCTCGGAGATCGCCAGCACATCGCCTTCACGCACCGTCTCGTGCATGCATTTCGAACCGCCCTTCGAATCCCTCTCCAGCTTGACGCCGATGGTAAAGCTGTCGGTCTCGCCAGGACCGTTGGTGATCGAATATTGCCGGACCTCGCCATTGGGCATGTGGACATCGATATGGGCGCCCGGCTGGAAAGTGGGCAAAAGGCCCTTGATCGGGCGAAGCTCGAAGCCGGCTATGCCATCGGCGGTCTGCCATTTCCTTGCCACGGAGACGCGCAGCGCCGCCTTGCGGCCATGCGTCGTCAGTTCCGGCATTTCGGCGAGTTCGGCTGACACTTTTTCGTAAACAGGCTCGATCGGCGCGGGCGCGGCGGCGCTTGCCGCCTCGCGTTCCGCCGCATCGCGCAACTTGCCGAGCCGTTCGTTGTGGTGGCGCAAGGCGGCGATACGCGCGGCTCCCTCGAGGTCTCGATCGAGCACGCCGCGAATGACCGAACGGTTGGAATCGACGGGCTGGACGAAGAAGACGCCATGTGTCTCCTCGCCGCCGGCACGGGAGCGGAGCGCCACCGCAAAATCCTGCACGGCTTCGACCAGCATCTCGGCATTGTCGCCCTCGACGGCCTGGCTGGGCTGAAAACGATAGGCTTTTAGCATTTCCACCGCCTTGCCTGCCGGCGCATTGACCGGAATGCCGCGCAAGGCAAGCAACTTGCCCTCCAGCAGCCCGGCGACATCGGGAACCTCCCCTTGCGGCTCTTCGGACGACCAGACGAGGCCATAGCGCTCCACCGCCGGAAAGGTGCGGTTGGTGATGGTGCGAGCTGGCGCATCGGCAGGGTGCGCCGGGATATAGGTGCAGCCGGCGGTGCGGTTCGAATAGCGCCAGCCATGGTATTGGCACTTCAGTTCGCGCCCGTCGTTGATGCCGATCGACAGCCTTACACCGCGATGCAGGCAGCGATTCTCCCAGATGTTGACGTAGCCGTCATCGGCTCGCCAGACGGCAAATTCCCGGCCAAGCAGTTGGCCGTGGAAGACGTGGCGGTAAGGCAAATCATAGGCAGCGGCGATCGGATGCCACCGGCTTTTGGCTTCTTGCAACATGCGTCGTCTCCAAAAATAGTGTCAGGCGGCAACCGGAATGACCCCGTAGGTCACGCCCTTCTGGCTAAGCCAACGCCGGTAGGCGATGGCCGACTTGTCAGCCCGGATCGGTGTTTCGGCGCGCGGGTCCAGAGGCAGGCGTTTTGGCACCTGGTTCTCAAGGATCGGCTTGTCCTGCCCGAAGATCGTCTGCTGGAAGCGCTTGATGACCTTGTCTTCATTGTCTTCGTCGAGCACGCAAAGCAGCATGTGGGCGCGCACATGCTCTTGATCGACCGGCTGCAGGAAGACGGCAATGACATCACGCCGGGCTTCGTCGACGGGGCTCGATTTGTAGAGCACCGAGCAATAGGGATGCGGCACGCGGTAGACATAGTCCACATCCGCGCCACCATCCGAAGTGGTCGAAGCCATCGGCTGGAAGAAGCGACAACGCGTGGCCAAAATCTCGTCGCGGTCGACCGAGATCTCGACGTCGTATTCCTTGACTTCGGTATGCGGTTCGACGCCGAGGATGTCGGTGTGCACATAGGGGAAGTGGCCCATGTCGAGAAAATTCTCGATGGCGCGCGGCGCCGAGACGTTGACGCCAAACGTTGCCGCGTTGAGCTTGCGGCGGTCCGGCTCTTCATATTCAGGGATCGGAAACAGCTCTGCCGGCGGCGAACCGAGGGAGGTCCAGACATAGCCATAGGCGCTCTTGGCGGGCAGCGCTTCATGGATCGAGGCCGGATCGATCCTGGCGCCGGGTCGCAAGTCGGGCCTGGATATCCAGACCCCGATGGCGCCGGTCGCACCAATTGCGAAACTGACCCGCTCGCCGAGCAGGGTCGTCTCCACCACACTGTCTGGCGTCGTCTCGGCAATGGCACCGATCGGATGCCAGAGATTGAGGATGACCGGGTCCGAGCATCTCGTCTGTATCATTTTCATGTCCCTCGAAGGAGCCAGGCCAGCATCGATCCCATTAGGCCTGGGCCGGAGTGGCGCCGTAAGTTATTGCCTGATCCCGTAACCAGCGCCGGTAGGAAACAGAGACGGCGTCGGCGCGGATCGGTGTTTCAGCCCGCGGATCCAACGGCAACCGTCGCGGCACCTGGTTTTCCAGGATCGGCTTGTCCTGGGCGAAGATCAGCTGCATGAAGCTGCGCACCGTCGCCGCGTCGATGCCGTCCACAAGGTAGCAAAGGAAGGGATGAGCGACGCAGTTGTCCTCATCGACCGGCTGCACGAACAGGGTGATGACGTCGAGCCGGTCCTTCTTCACAGGATTGCTCTTGTAGAGGGCCACCGTATACGGCCGGATCACCTTATAGATGTAGTCGACGACAAAGCCTTCCTTGGCGGTCGGCGAGGCCAGCGGTTGATAGAATTTGCATTCGGTCGCCAGCACCTCGTCCTTGTCGGTGATCTCGACCCTGTAGGGCACCACTTCGGTGTGCGGCTCGTCACCCAGCAGGCCTGTATGCACGAAGGGGAAATGCCCCATGTCGAGGAAATTCTCGACGGCGCGCAGACCCGACACCTTGACCGCGATCGAGCCGCCGCTGACCAGATGCCGGTCTGCCTCGTTCGATTCCGGAATGTAAATGATGTCCCGCCAGGGCTTGCCAAGACATGCCCAGACGAAGCCGTAGCGCTCGGCAGAATTGACCTGTTCGCCGGTGTCATGGCGGACGATCTCCTTGTTGTAGCGTCCCTTGCAGGTGATCGAGAGAGCGACCCCCAAAAGCCGTGTGGTGAACGGAGCACCAGCGGACAGCATCAAGCAATCCGCAACAATATGCCAATCGTTCAAGAGAACCCCGTCTCTGCAAGGGCTGTTCATCGCAATCGTCCTCCCTGGCCGGCTCTTCACATCGAACCCGGCGTGGTCAGCGCCACCATTGCAAACACAAGATTGGATATCAATCAATGTATTTTTTGTTGCCAATGAATGTTTTTTGGTTGACAGACTGAAAGGATTGCATCCCATATATGCCACACCGCAACCTGGGATATGGGGCGCTGGAATGACGCCGATCATCGGCAGTGACATTGCGAAAGACGCATGGAAACCCATGCGGAGCGCCGTCTCGTGAGCAGCCGTTCCCAGTCAATCGCCGACACGCTGACGCGCGCCATCATTGATCATCGTCTCGTCCCCGGCTGCAAGCTCGGTGAACGCGAACTCGCTGAAATATTCGACGTTAGCCGCATCGTCGTCCGCCAGGCGCTGATACGGCTCGCCGATGACGGACTGGCCCAGATCGAGCGCAATCGCGGCGCCTTCGTCGCCAAGCCGAGCATGCAGGAGGCGATGGAAATCTACGACGCCCTGACGCTTGTCGAACAGGGCGTGGCGGCACAGCTCAGCGATCGGCTGGGCCCGGCCGGCTGGGCCGAACTGCGCCACCATGTCGAACGGCAGCGACAGGCCGTGGCCGCCGGCAATGATGCCCTGGCCGACGTGCTCGGCCAGGAGTTCCACACCGTGTTCGTGCGCCTCAGCCGCAACAAGGTTATGCAGGAAATCCATGCGCAACTCGTGCGCCGCACGACGCTGCTGCGCTCGCTCATTACCGCCGATTTTGACTATTGCAATCTGCTGGACGACCACTCGAGGGTTGTCGACCTTCTGGAAAAAGGCCGGCTCAAACAGGCTATGGATCTCATCGACACCCACCACCGCACGGTGGTGCGCGGCTACATCATGGACCGCGAGGTGTTTCCCGAAATGACGCCCGCCGAGGCCCTTGCACCCTATCTCGACGGCACGGCCGATGCGGCCACAACAGCCGTCCCGCTCAGAAGGATGGCGAAGTCGCCCGGGGATGGCGGCGCGGCTGCGCATCTCCACGTCCATCTTCCAAAAACAGATCCGGCCCCCACAAGCCGGGCATCAAGCAAAAAAACCAACAGAGGGTTACCATCATGAACAACGCAACAAGACGCGATTTTCTGAAATACGGCGGTGCGCTCGGCGCTGCACTTGGTGCAGGAGGCCTGAGCACGAT
Source organism: Mesorhizobium sp. M1066 (assembly GCF_040318635.1). Classification (NCBI taxonomy): domain Bacteria; kingdom Pseudomonadati; phylum Pseudomonadota; class Alphaproteobacteria; order Hyphomicrobiales; family Phyllobacteriaceae; genus Mesorhizobium; species Mesorhizobium sp. M1066. Next base: position 24,640 of record NZ_JAMYMR010000055.1, on the reverse strand, counting down.
CGCGCAAGCGCAGGAGGTGCTGAAAATCGGCGCCGTCTATGTCTCCCCGGTGGCTGAAATCGGCTGGACCAAGCAGCACAGCCTCGGCGTCGAAGCCATCAAGGCCGCATTCGGCGACAAGGTCGAGCTGACCGTCATCGACAACATCTTCATGCCGCAGGACGCCGAGCGCATTTTTCGTGAATTGGCGAGCGCCGGCAACAAGCTGATCTTCGGCACCAGCTTTTCGCACGGAACGCCGATGCAGAAAGTGGCGCCACGGTTCCCCAAAGTGGCTTTCGAACATTGCTCCGGCATCGTCCACCTCGCCAATCTCGGCACCTTCGAAGCCAAATATTACGAGGGTACTTTCGTCGCCGGCGCAGCCGGCGGCTACATGTCGAAATCAGGCAAGATCGGCTTCATCGGCGGCTTCCCGATCCCCGACATCGTCGGGCCGGCCAATGCGCTGCTGCTCGGTGCGCAAAGCGTCAACCCGAACGCCACCTGCAACACCATCTTCCTCAACTCCTGGTTTGATCCGGGCAAGGAAAAGGAGGCCGCCAAAACCCTGCTTTCACAAGGCTGCGACGTCATCTGCTCGATGACGGACACGGCCACCGGTGTCCAGGTCGCCGGCGAAGGCGGTGCCTGGTCGATCGGCTATGCCAGCGACATGGCGAAGTTCGGTTCGGGCAAGCAATTGACGGCATTCGTGCTCGACTGGACCAGCGACTATGTTGGCGCCGCCAAGGCCGTTGCCGCGGGCACCTGGAAGCCGGAAGTGCGTTGGGACGGACTGGCGGCAGGCGTCGTGAAAATGGCGCCCTACAATGACGGCATTCCGGCCGACACCAGGGCCAAGCTCAAACAGCTCGAGGCCGATATCGGCAGCGGCAAGGTTCATCCCTATGGCGGCGAGCTGAAGGACCAGGAGGGCAACGTCAAGGTCGCCGCCGGTTCGATTCTGGCTGACGACGACATTCGTGGCATGAACTGGTTCGTGAAGGGGATGATCGGCAAGCTGAGCTGATCGTCGCTCAAAAAGCCAACCGGCGCCGAAGCTGGAATGCTTCGGCGTCTGCCAGCTTGCGCCTAGTCCAACCCCGCTTCACGCCACGGCAGGACCCGCCATGCATCCGCGTTTAGAACTGCGCAACATCTGCAAGCGCTATCCGGGCGTCGTCGCCAATGACGACGTTTCATTGTCGATCCAACCCGGGGAAATCCACGCTGTCTTAGGTGAGAATGGCGCCGGCAAATCTACCCTGATGAAGATCATCTATGGCGTGGCGCAGGCCGACTCCGGGGAAATCCATAGCGATGGCAATCCGATCGTCGCTCACAATCCGGCGGTATCCCGCGCTCTCGGCATCGAGATGGTCTACCAGCATTTTGCGCTGTTCGAATCCGTGTCGGTGGTCGAGAATATTGCCTTGTCGACAAGCAGCACGTTCCATCTGCCGACGCTTGCCGAAAAGATTCGCGACCTCTCCATGCGCTACGGCATGCCCATCGATCCGCATCGCCAGGTGCACGACTTGTCGGTTGGCGAGCGCCAGCGTGTGGAGATCGTGCGCTGCCTGCTGCAGGCGCCGAAACTCCTGATCCTCGACGAACCGACTTCCGTGCTAACGCCGCAGGCAGTGGTCAAGCTGTTCGAGACGCTCCGGCAACTGGCCGCCGAGGGCTGCAGCATCGTCTATATCAGCCACAAGCTGGACGAAGTGCAGGAGCTTTGCGACACCGCCACCGTACTGCGCAACGGCAAGGTCACCGGCACCGCCCGCCCGAAAGAGACGACGTCGCTGGAGCTTGCCCGCATGATGGTCGGCTCCAAGCTGCCTGAAATGCATGTCAGTCCGCCAAGCCCGAGCGACAAGCCGGTGCTTGAGGTCAACAATCTTTCGGTCTCGGCCCGGGACCATTTCGGCGTCGACCTGAAGGATGTGTCGTTCAATGTGCATGGCGGGGAAATCGTCGGCATTGCCGGCGTTTCCGGAAACGGCCAGGCCGAGCTGATCGCCTTGCTCAGCGGCGAACGCACGCATGACCGCGGCGACGCGATCAGGATTTGCGGCACCGACGCCGCCCGCCTGCGTCCGAATGAACGCCGCAAGCTCGGCGTCGCCTTTGTCCCCGAAGAACGGCTCGGGCGCGGTGCCGTGCCGTCACACACGCTGTGGGAGAACGCCGTGCTGACCGCGCACCGCTTCGGCACGGTGCGCAACGGATTGGTCGATCGTCGCAAGGCCAAGGCTTTCGCCGCCGGCATCATCGACAGGTTCAAGGTCAAGGCCAACGGAGCGCAGTCGACCGCGCAAAGCCTGTCGGGCGGCAACCTGCAAAAGTTCATCGTCGGACGCGAGATCGCGCTCAAGCCAAAGCTGTTCCTGGTCTCGCAGCCGACCTGGGGTGTCGATGTCGGCGCATCCGCCTTCATCCGGCAGACCATCATCGATCTCAGCCGTGCCGGGGCAGCGGTGCTTGTTGTCTCCGAAGAGCTCGACGAGTTGTTTGAGATCTGTGACCGGCTGCTGGTGATCTGCAAGGGAACGGTATCACCGCCACTCATCCGCACGACAACCGACCGCGAGGAGATCGGACTTCTGATGACCGGCCGGACAATGAACGAGCCGACATCGGCAAACGGGAGTGGCGATATTGCACTTCAGGATTGAACAAAGGCCGGAGCCATCCGCGCCGATGCGCATTGCCGCACCGATCCTGGCGACGATACTGACGGTCGTCGTCGGCTCGGTTTTCTTCGCCTCTCTCGGACATGACCCGCTGGCGACGCTCCATGCGTTCTTTGTCGAGCCGCTCAGTTCGATGAACGGACTGTCGGAATGGCTGCTCAAGGCCTCACCGCTGATCCTGATCGCTTGCGGGCTGGCGGTCGGCTTTCGCGCCAATGTCTGGAACATCGGCGCAGAGGGCCAGTTTACGATGGGTGCGATTGCCGCCAGCGGCGTCGGGCTGTTCTGGCCAAATCCGGAGAGCGTGCTGCTGTTGCCCCTGATGTTCCTGGCCGGCATGGGCGCCGGCATGGCATGGGCGGCCATTCCGGCCTTCCTGCGTGCCCGCATGAACACCAACGAAATCCTCGTCACGCTGATGATGACCTACATCGCCACGCTGTTCCTGTCCTATCTCGTGCACGGACCGTGGCGCGATCCGGCCGGTTTCAACTATCCACAGACGGCCCTCCTGCCGGCTGCCGCGATGCTCCAGTCCTTTGATCCGGCATACCGGCTCAATTCCTCGGTCTTCATCACCGTCGTCGCCGTCATCGCGATGTGGCTGTTCACCGACCGCAGCTTCCTCGGCTATAAGATGTCGGTGAGCGGCGCGGCACCGCTGGCCGCGCGGTATGCGGGGTTCCGCGAGTCGGCGGCGATCTGGATCGGCCTGCTGGCCGGTGGTGCGGCAGCCGGCATCGCCGGCATGGCGGAAGCTGCCGGACCGCTCGGCCAGCTCTCGCCACAGATATCGCCAGGTTATGGTTTCGCGGCCATCATTGTCGCCTTCATCGGACGGCTGAACGCCTTTGGCATCGTGCTCGGCGGTCTGCTGATGTCGCTGCTTTTCCTTGGCGGAGAAGGTGTGCAGATGACGCTTGGCCTGCCTTCGGCGCTGACACGGATTTTCCAGGGCATCCTGCTGTTCTTCCTGCTCGCCGCCGACTTCTTCATCTTCTATCGCGTTCGCCTGGTCCGGGAGAAAGCCTGATGGATCTGTTCATTGCCATCTTCACCGGCACCGTCATTGCCGCAACGCCCCTGATCTTCGCAGCCCTCGGCGAACTCGTGGTCGAAAAGTCAGGCGTTCTCAATCTCGGCATCGAAGGCATGATGCTGATGGGGGCAGCACTTGCGTTCTGGGCTGTCACCGCGGGCTTTTCCATGCCTGTCGCGATCATGGCCGGCGCGCTGGCCGGTGCTGCCGCATCGCTGCTGTTCGGCGTTCTGGCGCTGACCTTCCTGACCAATCAATACGCCGCCGGTCTGGCGCTGGCGATCTTCGGGTCGGGTGTTTCGGCCTTTCTCGGACGCGGCTTCGGCAGCGAGCCGATCGAGGCGCTGCGTGGCATCGACATCCCCATCCTGTCCGACGTACCGCTAGTCGGCCCGATGCTGTTCCGCTTCGACCCGATGGTTTACCTGGCCTTGCTGACGTTCGCCGCGATCAGCTGGTTTCTCTATCGGACCAAGGCTGGGCTCATCTTGCGCACGATCGGCGAGTCGCCGCAGACGTCGCATGCGATCGGCTACCCGGTGATCAGGATCCGCTACATGGCCGTCCTGTTCGGCGGGCTGATGGCTGGACTGGCGGGCGCCTATCTGTCGGTCGCCTACACGCCGCTGTGGGTCGAGAACATGACCGCCGGCAAGGGCTGGATAGCGCTTGCGCTGGTGGTTTTCGCCACATGGCGGCCGCTGCGCATTCTGCTTGGCGCCTGGCTGTTCGGCGGCATGACGATCCTGCAGCTGCAAGGACAGGCGCTCGGGCTGGAAGTGCCCTCAGAACTGCTGTCGGCCCTGCCCTATCTGGCCACCATCATCGTGCTGGTCCTCATTTCACGAAACCGCCAGATGCTCGCGCTGCATTTCCCGGCCTCACTTGCAAAGCCCTTCCGCCCGGCGAGCTGAGCCAGGAACTATTCTCTGTTGTAGGGTACGCCGAGCGCCACCGGCTGATGCGTGCGCGATCGCAACCCGGCCAGCAGCACCAGCGATGCCACATAGGGCAGGACGAGGAACAGCTGGTGCGGGACGGGAATCCCGACGACTTGCGCGTGGATGCCCAGCGCCTCGAGAAACGCGAAGATGAAGATCGCTCCAACGATCCGGAACGGCATCCAGTTGCCGGCAATGATGGCGACGACCACCAGCCAGCCGCGACCGGCGATGAGGTCCGGGACGAATTTGTCGGAATAGCCGAGCATCAGAAACGCACCACCGAAGCCGGACATCATGCTGCCGAACATGATCGCCAGGCATTGCCTGAGGCCGACATGCAATCCCTTGACATCGAGCGCCTTTGGATTTTCGCCGACACAGCGCACTTCGAGGCCGTATTTGGTCCGGTAGAGGAAGAACCAGACCAGGACAGGCAGGAAGAAGCTCACATAGGTGAGCAGACGTTGCGAAAACAGCACCGGACCCAAGACCGGAATATCCGCCAGGTAGGGGATCGGCACCCGGTCGAAGCCAGCGAATGTCGGCGGCTCGCGGCCGGCAACGTAGGCCTGGAACCAGAACAGTGTGACGCCCGACGCGAGAAGATTGAGAGCCAGTCCGGCGACGAACTGCTCGGCCTTCAACACGATCGTCACGAACGACATGATCAGGCTGCTTGCGGCGCAGGCAATGATGGCCACCGCCAAGGCCAGCCACGGCGATCCTGTGGTCGAATTGACCATGTAGGCGACCACCGCGCCGATCAGCATGGTGCCTTCGACGGCGATGTTCCATATGCCGGCGCGCTGTGTGACCAGTTCGCCCATTGCCGAAAACAGCAGCGGTGTCGCAATGCGGACCATCGCCGCCAGCAGGCTGATCAGCAGCGGTCCTTGCAAGAGCTCAAGCATGGACTTCCCTCCTCACCAGTTGGAGCCGTGTCGCCACCGCGGCGCACAGGAAAAACAACAGCACCAATCCTTCCATCGCCGAGACCAGTCCGGCCGGTGTGCCGCTTTTGAGCCGCATGTAGATGGTGCCGCTCTGAAGGGCGCCGAAAAACAGTGCCGCGAGCATCGTCCCGCTAGGGCGAAGTCCGCCCACCATGGCCACGACAATGCCGGAACTGCCGATGCCGAGCAGCGTTTCAGCGCGCAGCCGGTGGGCTACGCCGAACAGCTCGCCCGCACCTGCCAGCCCAGCCAGCGCCCCCGACATCAGCATGACGGTCAGGAGAAGCCGGCGGACATTGGTGCCGCGAAAGGTCAAAGCGGTCGGGTTGGAGCCGAATGCGCGGATTTCATAGCCAAGCGAGGTCTTGTCGAGCAAGACCGAGCAGAACGCCGAGGCGGCAAGCGCAAACAGGAACCCGACATGCAGCTTTCCCGCACCCGTGCCAAAAAACACCGGCCATTCGAGAGCCGGATTGATCGGCGGCGATTGGTGGTAGGCCACGGTGACGCCGGTCTCCATCCACGGGCCCCCGTCGAGAAGATAGGCAAGCAGGAACATGATGATGTAGTTCAACATCACCGTTGAAATGATCTCATTGGTGCCGAACTTGGTCTTCAGAGCGCCGGCAAGCAGGCCAAGTACGCCGCCACCGGCCAGCCCAGCGATGGCGAGAATACAGACCGCCATCCACGACGGGAGCGGTGCCACCCAGAAGCTGACCCAATAGGCCGCCATGGCGCCGGCGAACACCTGACCTTCCTGGCCGATGTTCCAGATCTTGGCCCTGAACGCCAGCACCGTGCCCAGTCCGACGAGCAGAAGCGGCGTCGCCTTGGCCAGCGATCCAAGCAAGGCGCCCGGGCTGCCGAAAGCACCGATCAGCAAGGACGAGAACGCCTTGGCCGGATCGCCGCCGGAAAGCTTCAAGAGGATTGCGGAAGTCAGAAAAGCACCTAGCATCGCCGCCGAATAGCAGACGACGTTCCACCCCAGGCTGCCGCCCGAGCGTCGTTGAAATGATATCATTGAGTTACCTGTCCAAGCTGGCTGGTGTCGCCAGCCATCATCATTCCGAGTTCGAGAAGGCTGGTCTCCTGCGGCCGGACAATGCCCATTATCCTCCCCTTGAAGATCACCGCGATGCGGTCGCAGAGGCGCAGCAGATCCTCAAGCTCCTCGGATGCCAGCAGGACCGCAAATCCGGCGGCGCGTTTTTCCAGGATCTTCTCGTAAACGAATTCCGAGGCGGCGACGTCGAGGCCGCGCGTCGGCTGGTTGGCCAGCAGCAACCGCCTGGCATGCTGGAACTCGCGGGCGAGAATGACGCGCTGGGCATTGCCGCCCGACAGTCGCTCCACAGGCAGCTCGGCCGAGGCGGTCGCGACCTTGTATTCGTCGATCTTGCGCCGCGCCAACTCAGCCAGCTTGCGGCGATCGAGAAAAGGGCCGCGGCAATATTCGGGCGAGCGCTGCCAGCCCAGCACCAGGTTCTCGGCGGTTCCGAACTCCGGGATCAGCCCTTCGAGAAAGCGGTCTTCCGGCACGAAGCCGACGCCTCTGTCGAGGATTTCGCGTGACGTCGGCGCCACCACCGGAATCCCTTCGAGGGAGAAACCGCCGGACTGAAGCCTGCGAACGCCCATCAGGACTTCGAAGAGTTCCCTCTGGCCGTTTCCGGCAACCCCCGCCAGTCCAAGCACCTCATTGGCGGCAATGGTGAAGGTGACGTTCTTGAGAACGTCCTCGCCCCACTCGCCGATTGCCGATGCGCTTTCCACGGCGAGGATTTCGCCCGCCGGTGCAAGCGAAGCGTCCCTGACGTTCTTGGTCACCTTGTGCCCGACCATCAGCGCGGTGATCGCTTCGGCGGTCGTTCCCACGGTATCGACGGTGGCGACGACCTTGCCCCGGCGCAGCACCGTCACCCTGTCCGACTGCATCACCTCGCGGAGCTTGTGGCTGATCAGGATGATCGACAGGCCCCGTTTGCGCATTCCGTCGAGGATAACGAAGAGCTGGTCGGATTGCTGCGGCGTGAGGACCGCCGTCGGCTCGTCGAGGATCAGCAACTCGGCGCCGAAATAAAGCGCCTTGAGGATTTCCACCCATTGCTGCTCGCCGACCGAGAGCTGCCAGATCTCGCGGTCCAGATCGATGTCGATGCCGCAATCGCGGCAAAGGGTGAGAATCTTGCTGCGGGCGTCGGCTTTCTTCAGCAGCAACCCGACATCGGCACTGCCGACAACGATGTTCTCCAGCACGGTGAAATTGGAGACCAGCACGAAATGCTGATGCACCATGCCGATCCCCAACCGCAGGGCGTCGGCGGGAGAGTTCAGCTCCACCACCTCGCCCTTGAAGCGGATCACGCCACTGTCGGCCTTGTAGTAGCCGTACAGGCAGGACGACAGCGTCGACTTGCCAGCGCCGTTCTCCCCGAAAAGGCAGTGTATCTCGCCCTTGCGGATATCGAGATTGACCCCGTCATTGGCGACGACGCTGCCAAATCGCTTGGTAAGGTTCTGGACGTTCAGCAGGTCTTCCATTGGTCGCACCGGGCTGCCTGGTTGACGTGTCTTACTTCACCTCGGCGGTGTTGAGGGGAACGACAAACTTGCCGGACATGATGTCCTGCCGCCTGGCCGTGATCTCGTCCTTCACCGCTTGCGGGATCTTGCCGTCGAAGTCGTGGTAAGGCGCGATGTCGGTGCCGCCTTCCGCCATGGAGAACCACCTTGGCTCGGCATTGCCGCTGAACTGTCCGCCGGCCTTATGTTTCAGCCACTCGGCGATGATCCACTTGACGTCGGGCTGCCAGCTGATCAGCGCGCTGGATGCTATCGCGTCGGGAGCAACCTTGTTCTGGTCGTTGATATTGGCAAAGCACATGATCTTGTGCTCCTGGCACGGCTTGAAATTGTCGGTCAGCATGAACACGACGTCGGCACCGGCCGCGATCTGCACATTGGCGTGCTCTGCCGCCAGTGCATTGTCGGACCACGAGCCGATGAACGACAGCCGATGCTGGATATCGGACCTGATCGACTTTGCCCCGTCGAGGAATGCGTTGATCTGGTCGTTGACGTCGTCGGCGGCGAAGGTTCCCACCACCCCGACCATGCCGGATTTGGTGGTGTGGCCAGCCAGCATTCCAAGCAGGTAGGACGGTTCGTGCAACCGCTTGTAGATCCAGTACTGGTTGGCCCCAACCGGAAGATTGCCGGAGCCGGTGACGACGAACATCAGATCCGGAAATTCGGCATTGAGTTTCTTGACCTGGTCGGAATAGCGGCCATGGCACCAGATGATGTTGTATTCGCCGCTTTCAGCGTAGAAGCGCATCGCGTTTTCCGCATCGTCGCCCCACAGTGGGTCGGTATATTCCCAGGAGATTTCAAGTCCTTCCGGTTTCTCCTGTTTCAGGTGCTCAAGCGAATCGAGCAATGTGCTGGACCAACCGACATCGGTGCGGCTTTCCAGGATGATCGCCAGTTTCAGCGTCTTTGGCGTGTCGCCAAAGGATCGCACAAGTCCGGAAAGAAGCAGGGCGCCTGCCGAACCCAGGATTGCCGTGCGTCGCGTGATGGTATTCGTCATTGCTTGATCCTCTCATTCCAGTCCGAGAACTGTCCAATGCCGCCCTGTCGTCATCCGGATATTCTTGTCTTTTCCGGTTACCGACGTGGAGGCTGCGATCGCTAGGCCGACGTCCCCTATGGCGTTGCCAGGCAGCCGGTTTTCCGGCTTGGGCCCGAAACTTCCATGGCGAAGCCCGGCTAACAATGGCTGCGATTTCTTTCGGGCATATCCGCAATTAATCAGGCCCGAAAATGCGTCCATGCCTAGTGAGCACGGATGCCGTCGGCGGCGACGACGCCATAGCGCAGGCCTCTTTCGCGTAGCCAGCGCCGGTAGGCAGCCGATGCGGCGTCGGCCCGGATCGGCACCTCGGAACGGGGATCCAGCGGCAGCTTCTTCGGCACCTGGTTCTCCAGGATCGGCTTGTCCTGACCCAAGATGGTCTGATGAAACCGCCTCAGGGTCGCGAGGTCGCGGACTTCATCCAGCAGGCAGATGACGATATGGACGAGCACCCAGTCCTCTTCGACCGGCTGCCCGAACAGCGCGATGACGTCGCGCCGATCGCGTTGCCGCGATCCCGTCTTGTAAAGGACGGCGCAGAACGGATGCGGCACCCGGTAGATGTATTCAGTGTCGGCCCCTGTCGTCGAACCTGCATTCGCCTGCGGCTGGTAGAACTCGCAATCGGTGACCATTATTTCGGGCGGCTCTGCCGAGACCCGCACCTTGTAGGGTTTGACCTCGGTGTGCGGCTCCTCGCCAAGAATGCCAGTGTGAACGAATGGGAAATGCCCCATATCGAGAAAGTTCTCGACGGCCCTGGGCGCCGATACGTTGACCCGTACGACGCCCTGGATGATGTGGCGGCGGTCAGCCTCCGAGAATTCCGGAATCTCGAACAGGTCGCGCTCCGGCGTGCCCAGGGTCGTCCAGACATAGCCGAACCGCTCGATGACGGGGAGCTCTGCTCGGGCAGCGTCGGCGGTAGCCTCGCCTTGCCAGACGGTAACCCTGCCGTCGCGCCGGCCAATGGCAATCGGCTCACCGAGCAGGACCGTCCGCACCGTCCGATCGACCGGCAAGTCCTCGATGCAGCCAACGACATGCCAGTCGTTGAGCGCTACGGGATCCAGGTGAGAGAAATTGTCCATGATGCTGTCCAGCCCGGAATGTCTGTTGTCGGTGAACGGATCTGGCCGAGGCGCGACCGGCAACGAGGTTGCAGGACATCGGTCCCTTGCCCTGCGGGCTTGGCGCTGCAAGCCGGATCAATCCTGATAGGTCCGACATTTCATCCGCGGCCGGAAATCCGCCATGCCTGCTGTTGAGGAAAGCATATCGCCAGTTCATCCGCGCTCGTTCCGGCGGCAGTGCTTGCCCCGCCCATCCGGAGGCATGTGGGCAGCCGTCAGGCGTTGCGCTTCTGCTCTCTCAACTCGGTCGGTGAGCAGTCGAATGCCAGCTTGACCTGCCGCGAGAAATGATAGGGGTTCTTGTAGCCGACTTGGTAGGCGATCTCGCTTACCGACAGTCCCGTCCGCTGCAGCAGATGCGTGCCGTAGTCGAGACGGCAACGCCAGAGATATTTGGCAGGCGTCATGCCGAGATGTTTCTTGAATGCCGAGACCAGATATTGCGGGCTGACGCGCACCTGCTGCGCCACCCGCTCGATCGACAGATCAGCGGCAAAATTCTCTTCAAGGAACCGGCGCGCCTGCAGGATCGTCTGCGGGATCGGCCGCTCCGCCTCGATCACCTCGGCCTCGTAGATGAAAGCGTGGAGCAGAGCGTTGGTCAGCGACTCGCGAACACCGCTGCGACCGCCGCGCTCACCAAGGCCAAGGTCGACACCCAATTGCATGAGGGTGTGGACCATCGGCGAGGCGACGATGAACGGCGCGAACTTCTCGCGCTCCTTGTACAGCCATGCCGCGTTCTGCGGCCGGCCATCGCACCAACTGATATGGGTCAGCGTGTCCGACGCAACCGTCGTCATATAGCGGTGGCGCGTAAGCGACAGAGCGCATTGCCCCGCCTCCAATTGCAGGACGCTGTCATCCGTCTCCAACCGCAGGGATCCAATGTGGACAAGCATGAAAGCCAGATAGTCGCCGCCAATCGGCCCGTACTCGCCACCATTCTCATAGGTCAGTGCACCGAACGTGTTCTCGCGGCTAAGATCGATTGGAGGCAGGCGCATGGCGACGTTCCCTCTCAGGCTGCCGGCATCGTGTCGAGCCGCTTGCCGGGACTGTCATCTTCAATAGTCGAGGGTGTGGCTCCGTGGCGCAAGGCATTTGCTTGTTCGAATGAAATCTGACTTTGGTGCGTCTCAGCGACCGTAGATCGGGAATGCTTCGCAAAGCTCCTCGACCGACAGGCGAGCCGCCTTCTCCTGTTCGGCGCCCCATTGCGTTCCAACCGCGTCAAGGACGTCGGCTATGAGATGACCGACACGCGCAAACTCGCCCTCGCCGAAACCGCGCGTCGTTGCCGCTGGCGTGCCCAGCCGGATGCCGGAGGTGACGGCGGGCGGCGCCGGGTCGAAGGGAATGCCGTTCTTGTTGCAGGTCAGCCCGGCACGGCCCAGCGCCTCCTCCGCATCCTTGCCGGACAGACCCTTGCCGCGCAGGTCCACCAGCAGCAGATGCGTATCGGTTCCACCGGAGACGATATCGAAACCGCGCTCGCCAAGCGTGGCGGCCAGGGTCCTGGCATTCGTCACCACCTGACGGGCATAGTCCTTGAACCCGTCCTCCAAGGCTTCACCCAAGGCAACGGCCTTGGCAGCGATGACATGCATCAGCGGACCGCCCTGCAGGCCCGGGAAGACAGCCGAATTCAGCTTCTTGGCCATGTCCTGGTTGTTGGTCAGGATCATGCCGCCGCGCGGGCCGCGCAGCGTTTTGTGCGTCGTGGTGGTGACGATATCAGCGACCTCGACCGGGTTGGGATGCACGCCGCCGGCGACCAGGCCGGCGAAATGCGCCATGTCGACCATCATCAGGGAGCCGACAGCGTCAGCGATCGCCCGGATACGCTTGAAGTCGATGATGCGCGGATAGGCTGACCCGCCAGCGATGATCAGTTTGGGCTTGGTCTCATGTGCCTTCGACTCCAGTTCCTCATAGTCGATGAGGCAATCGCTCTGGCGGACGCCGTACGGGACGGCGTTGAACCATTTTCCCGACATCGTCGGCTTGGCACCGTGAGTTAGATGCCCTCCGGCGGCGAGCGACAGACCCATGAAGGTGTCGCCGGGTTTAAGCATGGCGAGCATCACCGCGCCATTGGCCTGCGCGCCGGAATGCGGCTGGACATTGGCATGCGCCGAACCGAACAGCCGGCAAGCCCTGTCGATGGCCGCCGCTTCCGCCAGATCGACATATTGGCAGCCGCCATAGTAGCGATGCCCGGGATAGCCCTCGGCATATTTGTTGGTCATCACCGAGCCCTGCGCTTCGAGCACCGCCGGCGAGACGATGTTTTCGGAAGCGATCAGCTCGATCTCCGACCTCTGCCGGCCGATTTCGCGCTCTATCGCGTCGGCGATCACCGGATCCTGCCGCGCGAGGTTTCGTTGGAAGAAGCGGGACATTCTGCTGGTCTCCTGGCGTGCCCGCGGATGCTTGCAGGCATCCGGCGATGGCTGTGCTCGTTGAGTTGAAAACGCGTGGCTAATTCACGGCGTCAGGCGGGGTGCGCCCTTCGAAGAAGGCCGACAGATTGTCGATCACCCGCATGCCCATGGCGATGCGCGTTTCGCTGGTGGCACTGCCCAGATGCGGCAGCAGCACGACATCCTCGCGCTCGGTCAAGGAGCGTGGCACGGAAGGCTCCGTCTCGAAGACATCCAGTCCGGCGCCGGCGATCCGGCGCTCACGAAGCGCCTGAACCAGTGCGTCCTCGTCAATCACGTCGCCACGCGCGGTGTTGATCAGGAAGGCCGATCGCTTCATGCAGGCAAGACGGCGTTCGTTGATGAGGCGGGTGTTCTCGCCACCGCCAGGACAATGCAACGACACGAAATCCGAAGCCGAGAGCACGTCATCGACTGTTGCCATTTGCCGAGCCGGCATGCCGGGATCAGCAACCGGCATGCTGTCGAAGAAGACGACATCCATGCCGAAGCCGAAGTGACAGCGCTTCGCCATTGCTTGGCCGATGCGGCCCATGCCGATGATGCCGACGGTCTTGCCACTGACCTGGGTCCCGCACAGATGCGTTGGTCGCCAGCCGGTCCAGTTGCCGGAGCGCAATTCGCGTTCGCCCTCTCCGGCCCGGCGGGCGCACATCAACAGCAGCGTCATGGCAAGATCGGCGGTGGCATCGGTCAACACGGCAGGCGTGTTGGTGACGACCAGCCCCGCCGCTCTCGCCGCGGCGATATCGATGTGGTTGAAGCCGACGCCGAAATTGCCAAGCATTCTTGCCCTGACGCCGCCCGCGAAAAGATCGGCGCCAAGCCGGTCGGTCACGGTCGGCAGCACCGCATCGGCTTGCAGCAACGCGTCGCGGAGCTGTTGTTGCTCATAGGGACGATCAGCTTCATTAAGCCTGACATCGAACTGGTCGGCCAGGCGTTGTTCGACCTCATGCGGCCATCGCCTGGTAACGACTACCTTCAATTTTCTCACGATCACGATCCTCTCAAGCCGCGCGTTCGTGCAGCGGCAGCAAGGTCCGGCCGATCTCGGAGCGGTACCATTCCTGGGCAGCGGCGACGCCGGAACCGGCCTCGATTTTGGCCCCGGCGTCGCGCAACGACATTTCCGCCGAGGCCAGGGCGGCGAGGCACATGACCTCGTTGAGGTCGCCGAGATGGCCGATGCGGAACACGCGGCCGGCCACCTTGCTCAGGCCGGCGCCGAAGGAAGTGCGATATCTGGAGTAGCCGTTGGCGATGACTTGCCTGGCATCGACATCGTCGGGAACGACGATCGCCGAAACCGTATCCGACCACCATTTTTCCTCCTTGGCACAGAGCCTCAGTCCCCACGCATGCACACCGCGGCGAACACCTTCGGCGAGGCGGTGGTGACGGGCAAAGATCTGCTCGAGTCCTTCGGCGAAGATGAGGTCAAGCGAAGCCCTCAGCCCAAGCAGCAACTGCGTTGGCGGCGTGTAGGGGAAGAAGCCGGTTTTGGACGGCGCCTGCATATCCTCGAAGCTGAAATAGCAACGCTCCATGCGTGACTGCTTGTGCACTTCCAAGGCCTTGGCGCTCACCGCCAGGATGCCAAGCCCAGCCGGCAGCATCAGCCCCTTCTGCGAGCCGGTGATGGCGAGGTCGACACCCCATTCGTCCATCCGGAAATCGATCGAGCCGATCGAGCTGACGCCGTCGACGAACAGCAGCGCGTCATGAGCTGTTTCGTCGAGCGCGGCACGCACGCCGGCGACATCGGATGTCACGCCGGTTGCGGTCTCGTTGTGGGTGGCGAACACCGCCTTGATCTCGCCGCCCTTGTCGTCGCTCAACCGTTGCCGATAGGCGTCGAGCGGAACCCCCTCGCCCCATTCGACATCGATGCAATCGACCTCCAGACCCAGCCGCTCTGCCATATCGACCCACAGATGCGAGAACTGGCCGAAGCGCGACATCAGAACGCGATCGCCACGGTTGAGCGTGTTGGAGATCGCCGCTTCCCAGGCACCGGTGCCGGAGCCCGGAAAGATGAAGACGCTGCCGGTCTCGGTCTTGAAGATCCGTTTCAGGTCGCGAAACAAAGGCAGCACCAGGTCCGGAAAATCCGGTGCGCGCATATCCTGCATCGGCACGTTCATGGCCCGCCGCACCGCGTCGGGGATGTTGGTCGGACCGGGAATGAAAAGATGCGCCGTTCCATTCTTCATGACGTGTTCCTCCTGTTGGTGTGTGATGCGGTTCATCGTTCGTTGACCCGCGAAAGGCTGAGCTCCCGGTAGTCGCTGAACCAGGCCAGCGTCTTTTCCCAGCCGCCGAATGGGAAGAAATGAAGATGCAGTGGACCAAGCGGCGCCGGGTAGCTTGCCGCCATCGTTTCCAGGATTTCGGCCGGGTTCCGGTCTGCTATGACGTTGAAGAGGCCACTTGCCGAACGCCGGAGTGCGGCGAGCGAAGGGCCGACGCCGCACATCATGGCGAACCTGATGAGTTTCGTCAGGCTGGTCACGCCGGCCAGCCCGACATGGACCGACAATCCGGAATGGAGCGTATGCAGGTTCCTTGCCCAATCGCCGATCATATCGCCGTCGAAAGCGAACTGCGACACGACCCTAGCCTCGAGTGATCGATCCGCGCAGATTTCGAGCTTGCGGCGCAACGCATCCGCCAGTGCGGCTTCGACGATGGCCGGATGCCCTTCCGGATAGCCGGCAACGAAGGCGGTCCTTATCGCGCTGTCGCTCAACACGGGATGGGCGAGCAACTGAGCGGCCTCGGCCATTGGTCCGGGGAAAAGGGCTGGATTGCCACCGAGAAACAGCGCTTCACCGATCCCGTTGCGGCTGTGCGCCTGAACGAGATCGACGTAGTCCTGTGCGGTTCTGAAATTCCTCGCCGCCAGATGCGGCACCGGCACGTAGCCCATCTCCTTGATGCGCAAGGCCGCGTCGATCTGCAGCGCTTCGGGCTTGCCGGCGAGATGGGTAAGGAAGACGCGTGAGCCAGGCGCGAAGCAATCGGCGCGCGGTGCAAAGCCACGCGCCTGCTCCGGGGCGAGCTCGATCGACACGGCTGGACCGAACGCATATGCGGACCCGCCAGGCGCTCGAAGAAAGTCTCGGCGAATATCGTTCATGATCTTTCCAGGTTTCGGTGAGCTCGATGGTTTCGAGCTTAAAAATGGCCACACGTTCGGGTAGCCGGGCGACCCCCGCCGCCCGGCCTGTCGTCGCGGGAGGATGCGACGGACGATTTTCCGTTGCGAAGCTGTGGCTTCAGCCGTTGGCGGCGCGTTTGAGCGACAGGAACGGCAGCGCCACGACACGTGCGCTCACGTCGACCGCCACGCCATCCTTGTTCCACTTCAGCGTGAGTTCGGTGCCAATCTCGGCGGCCTCGCGCCGCAGATGGCCGAAGCCGATCATCCTGCCGGTCGAAGGTGACCAGGCGACGCTGCTGGCGTGCCCGACTTCCTTCTCGCCGCGGAAGGCTTTCAACGGATACCACTGCACACGCCGCAGATTTCCAGGCGCATCGCTTTCCAGCCCCTTCCCGTCGACGGCCTGCGACCAGTCGATGTCGAGCCCGACGAGCTGGCGATGGTCGCCCGTGTTCGAGATACGCTGCAGTGCAGCCTTGCCGATGAAATCGCCTTTGCGGAAATCGATGAGCCGGCCGAGGCCGAGATCGAAGGGCGACGCACGGTATTCTCCCGCCGCCTGGATGCCCGCTCCGCCATGGTCAGGTCCGGCGCTGGTGTAGTCATAGCCGACGATCAGCAGCCCAGCCTCGAGGCGCGCCAGATCGAGCGCCCAGGCACCGGCGGGAAGAATGCCATAGGGCTTGCCGGCTTCCTCGATCGCATCCCAGACGGCGACGCCGTCATCAGCCTTGATCCAGAGCTCGTAGCCGTGCTCGCCTGTAAAGCCCTGGCGCAGCACCTCGACCTGCCTGCCGGCGATGGTGACTATGGCAAGACGGGAGAACGGCAATTCCTCAAACGCGGATTGGGTGGCCGCCTGGAGAACCTCGCGGGAACGTGGCCCCTGCAGAGTAAGGAGTCCGTAGCTGTCGGAGATATCGGTTACGCGGACATCGAAGCCTTCTGCATGTCGTTTCCACCATCCGAAGCCCGGATCGGCCGAAACCCGGAATGTCGTTTCATCCATGCGGAAGACCAGGCCGTCGCCGACGACATACCCATTCTCGTCGCACCACGGCGCATAGTAGATTTGTCCGACCTGAAGCTTTGTGATGTCGCGTGGGATGAGCCTGTCCATCAGCTTTTCCGCATCCGGACCGGCAATGACGTATTTCGACAATGGCGACATGTCGCCCATCGCAACCCTGGTTCGGATCGCCGACAGCTCCTCGGCCATGTCGGAATAGGAATCGACGACCATGTTCCTGTCCCAGCGCATCCACAATGCGTTCTGGTTCAGCGGCGCCGTCCGTTCGACGAAGGGCGTGCCGCGAAAGGCGACGCGGGCATCGGCAACCACGCTCAGGCCCGTCGTAAATTTGATGCCGTCCATTCCAAGTCTCCTCCCGGCCGCAAGGCACTTCGCCGCGACAATCAATAACGGGTGAGGACCGGCGCATCCCGCGCCATGGAAACGAGTCCATCAAAGAGCTGACCGCAGGGGATTTCCTACCGGCAGGAACCAGCTCAGTCAGATGTCTCTTGCCTCATCCGTATCTTGGGCGAGACTTTCATTTCACGGAGTTTTTCGGAATGCCCCCGGTTGCCGACGACATACCCGCAGTTCAACCTGAGTATTTGTAGCCGTTGTTTGAGCAGCCGTCCAAAGCACTTGCGCGCTTTGATCACGAAACCGCTCGGTGTCGAGCCAGGGTCATGAGCCCAGTTCGGTTCAACGTCCGTTTCCAGGATGTGGGTGCCCGGAAAGAACTGGCAGTTCGGTTGCTTTCACAGTTTTGCGCGGCAACTCGACCGGCAGTCCTCGGAAACCCACCTTGACTATCCGGCTCTGGCCGATGAAGACTTTCTGCGAGAGCATGCGGCTTGCCTCGGCGGCCATGCTACGTCTGATGACCTTAAGCACGTCAGAACCTACGCTGCCGTCGTTCGCAAATTGCTCTGTGCAGAACTCGATGCGTATACCTGCCATCTGACACCAAAACCGTCAAAAAATTACGCTGTTGATTTCAAAAGAAAAAACACCACAAAAAAATCCTGAGGTTTCATCCAGCTATCGGGACCAATCGAATGTTTTTTTGAAGTGTTGTGGCTCCCGCAGACTGTCTCAGCCAGCATCAAAAGTACCGTCACCACCGCTCAAAATTGCGATTACCAGGATCATCAGATCTCCAGCACCAAAGAAACGGAGGGGTTGTCGGCACGGAACATGGCAGACCCGCAATTGCCGGACCGAGAGGACTGGTCCTGCCTCTTTTAGAGTAGGGAGATTGTCCGGTCCTTTGCCTGCCGATGATCTCCAACTGCTCTGCGTTAGAATCACCTCAAAAGCGAAGTCACTTGGCTAATCCATCATTTCTGGCGAAAGGCGGAGTGGAACGACACAACCAACGGGCCCAGAATGTAGTCGAGCGCGGTGCGTTCCTCGGTGACGATCATGACTGACGCTGGCATGCCCGGATAAAGCGCAATCTGTGGGGCTGCTGCCAATTCCACCGGATCGACCGCTACGTCGGCAAGATAGTAGGGAAACCCGGTCTTGCTGTCGGTAATGCGATCCGCCGAAATGCGGGTGACGCGGCCATGAATTATGGGTATCGAGCGCTGCTTGTAGGATGTGAAACGAACTTCGGCGGCCATATCGGGTCGCAGGTTCGATATGTCCTCGACGCGAATCTGGGCCTGGACGATCAGCGAATTTTCGGTCGGAACGATATCGAGAATGGTCTGGCCCGGCGAAACGATCGCGCCGATCGAGAAGACGCTGAGATCCATCACCTGGCCGTCATAAGGCGCGCGCACTTCGGCTCGGTCCATCGCAGCCTGGGCGGCAAACATCTTGGGCACGAGGTCGGCAAGGCTCGATTGCGTATCGATCAGCATCGCCGACAGCTTGGCTCGGCGCTCATAGGTCAATTGCGCGATCTGGCCCTTGAGTTCGGCCTTGCTCTGCTGACTGCCGGCTATGGCGCCGAGGTTCTCGTCGATCAGGCCCTGCAGATCCGAGGCCGATCTTTCCAATTCCAGAATGCGCGGGCGGGTCGTCAATCCGGCCTTGAGCAGCTTTGACAGGCTGGCCTTCTCGTCGATCGTCGATTGCATCTGGGCCTGGTAGGATTGGACCCGAGCCTGCTTGCCCTGGATCTGCTCCTCGAGCTCGGCGATGCGCCGCTTGAGTATCTGCCCGGCGCCGGCCATCGAGGCGCGTTGGCTTTCCAGATCGGCGATCTGGTTGGCCATTGCATCCCTAAGGTAGGCCTCGTGCTCCTTGAGGATGTCCTTGGGAAAGGCAACAACCTCGCTGCCGTCCAGTTCGGCTCGGATCCTGGCATCGGTTGCACGCAGCAGCGCATATTGCTGGGCATAGAGATTGAACTCGGACCGGATCCTGGTGTCGTCCAGCTTCAGCATTATGTCGCCCTTCCTGACGACGTCGCCATCCTTGACGCGGATCTCCTTCACCGTACCGCCGTCGAAATGCTGTACGCTCTTTCGATTGCCATCCACCTTGACGATGGCGTCTGCAAGCACGGCGCCGTTCAGCGGGGCAAAGGCCGCCCAGCCGCCGAAAATACCGAAGAAGGCAGCGATGATCAGCAGGCCGATATAGGCCGGCACCCGGATCGAATCCGGGGCCAGAATGCCGGTGTCGCCAGGCAGGCTCCGGTAGGTAAGGGCGCCGACGCTCATCGCTCTCTCCAAACACGGCTCATTGCGTTGCCACCGCCATTGGAGCCGCGCGCTGGTTGAGCAGCGCCACGATCTCGTTTCTCATGCCGAAGGCCTCGACGGCGCCATCGCGCAGCAGAAGGATCTTGTCGACATTCGCCAGAGTCGAAGGCCGATGCGAGACGATGATCACCGTGCTGCCGCGGCGCTTGAGCTCGATCGCACACTCGCTCAGCGCGCGATCGCCGTCGGCGTCGAGATTGGAACTCGGCTCGTCGAGAATGATCAGGTTCGGCGTTCCGAACACCGCACGGGCAAGAGCAATCCGTTGCCGATATCCACCTGACAGCACTGCGCCGCCTTCGCCGATCTGCGTCTCATAGCCTTGCGGCAGGCGGATGATCATCTCATGCACGCCGGCGAGCCGCGCGGCCTCGATCACCTCCTGGTCGACATTGGTCTTGAAGCGACCGATGTTGGCGGCGACCGTATCGGAGAAGAGTTCGATATCCTGCGGCAGGTAGCCGATGTGGTCGCCGAGCGCGTCGTGCCCCCATTGCGACAGGTCGGCCCCGTCCAGCCTGACGGTGCCGCGACTGGGTTGCATGACGCCCGCGAGATGACGCGCCAGCGTCGATTTGCCGGCGCCGGAAGGGCCGACGATTCCCAGCGTCTCGCCTGCTTCCAGCCGGAACGACACGTCCCGGAGAAGCACTTTCTGCTGGCTGGCAATTGCAAAGCTGACCTGCTCGACCGAAATCTTGCCGGTGGGCTTCGGCAGGTTGAAAGATCTTTCGCTCTGCGCACCGCCGTCGAGCAGCTTCTCGACCCTTGCCAACGCCGCCCGCCCAAGGATCAGGCTGCGCCAAAGGCCGACGATCTGCTCGACCGGCTGCAGCCCCCGGCCCAGCAAGAGGCTCGCCGCGAACATGGTGCCGCCGGTGATCTGCCGCTCGATCACCAGATAGGCGCCGAGGCCGAGAATCAGTGACTGCATGGTGAGCCGCAGAAAGCGGATCAGGCCCGACATCAGTGCGGCGCGATCGCTTGCCTCCGCCTGGCGCCGCAGCGCCAGGTTGCGGTCGCGCCCCCAGCGGCGGATGAGACCGTCGATCATCCCCATGGCGCGAACGACTTCGGCGTTCCTGAGGCTCATCTCGGTAAAGTTATAGTTGGTCGTCGCCAACTCGTTGGCCTGCTTCAGCGGCGAGCGCACGATATACTCGTTGAGCACCGCCATGGCGATCAGGAGCAGCGAGCAACCCAGTGCGAAGAAGCCGAGCCACGGATGCAGCAGGAAGATGATGCCGATGTAGATGGGCGACCACGGCAGGTCGAACAGGGCATGGATGCCGCTGCCGGTGATCACCTGCCTGAACGTATCGAAATCGCGGATCGGCTGGCTTTGCGAGGAACCCGGCGATGGGGTCTCGACCGACGCTGCGAGGACTTTTGCCGAGAGCAACCGGTCGAGCCGCGCGCTGGCACGCGTCAGGATGGAGGCGCGCACCAGGTCGAGGCCGGCCAGCGAAAGAAAGGCCGCCAGCAACACCAGGGTCAGCATCACCAGCGTGGTTTCACTGCCGCTGGTGACGACCCTGTCGTAGATCTGCAGCATGTAGAGTGGGGAGGCGAGGTAGAGCAGATTGATCGCCAGGCTGAATGCCGCCGCGACTAGGAAATAGCGGCGGCAGGCCCGAAGCGCATCCTTTACAATTCGAGACTTGCTATCCACTTCCAAAACCCCACTCGATACGCGTCAGGCCAAGTGAGCCGCCGCTGACAACGGCCCTTTTGATTCACACCCCGAAGTCGCTTGAAATTCCTCCATTGCCGACGCCTGTCAGCGTGAATTCGGCCGGATTGTACGAAACGGCGGTATGACCTTGGCCGTCATCGGCAAGCTTGAAGCCGTTCGCATCATAGGAGCCCACCAGATGCAGCGCGGTGCCGTGCGTGCCGTCCGAAACGGTCAGCGTTCCGCCGCTGCCATCCTGGTTTGCCTGGTAGACGGCCGTCGTTCCCGCACCGAACAGGATATCCTCGAGCTCGAGCCTGTCGTCATTGGTGATGCCGCCGATCCGCCCGCTGAAATCGAAAGAGTCATCGAGCTGCAGCGTGCCACCCGCATCGTGCGCGAAGGTGACGTCCGTCGAGGAGGCGCCGCCGAACTCGAGCTTCGACAGGTTGCCGATCGTGGCATCGCCGTCGCCGGTAACCTGGCCGTGGATGACGATGTCGCCACCGTTGGCCCACAACAGGCCGGAATTCGCCAGCCCGCCGGTGACCGTCAGGCCACCTGACCCGGTCGCCTCCAATGTTCCGGAGTTGGTGACGACACTGCCCCCTGTGTCGATGACCAGCGCATTCGCGCCGGAGGCGATGATGGTGCCTTGGTTGTCGAGGCTCAGCATCCCGCCGCCCAACTGGCCGGCGCCCGATATCGTGTTGTCGATATTGACCAGAGTGACGTCCGGCCCGGTGCCGGAGATCACGTTGGCGGCGCTGTCGGACAGCAGGATCTGTCCACCGCCCTGCAGCGTCACGCCATGCTGGATGACCTGCAGCAGCGTTTCGCTGCCCGTCGAGTCCAGCGAGATAAGGCCGGTATTGTTGATCGTGCCGCTCAGCGGCAGCAAGGCGCCGTCGCCAATCGTCATTGTACCGGAGTTGTTAACCACCGGTGTCTGGTCGAAGACGAAATTGCCTGCCGTCAGCGCGTTCGAATGCACGCCGTCCAGCGTGATCGACTGTCCGTCGCCGAGCGTTATCACTGCATTCCCATGGGCATCGTCGGCGATATGGGTCTGCAGGTCGGCAAAGTCTGCCAATCCGTTGTAGCCGATGAGATCGATCTGGTCGGCGGCCACATCGAAACTGTGCACGGTGTCGGCGCCGATCGGTTGCGAGAAGACGAAGAGATCGTTGCCGCTCGACCCGGTCAGCACGTCGTCGCCGGACCAGGCGAAGATCGGCGAACCCGGAGCGTAGGCCTCGACATTGTCAGCGATCGACGCGCTGCCCAAGGTGCCGTCGGCATTGATCCAGGTCAGTTGCACGTCGAGCACCGCGGCGCCGGTGAATTCGGGCGGCGTGGTGACGGTCAGACCGTGGACGGCATTGGTCTGCACCGTCCAGGATCCGTCGGCGTTGTGCGTCGCGCCGTCGATGGTCCAGCCGGATGGCACGTCCTTCACCGTAACGGTGATGAGCGCGCCCTCATGCGAGGGATCGGTGAGAGCGAGGTTGATGGGCTCGCCGGAGGTGCCGGCGGGCTTAAGGTTGCCTTGGCTAGCAGTAGTGCTCAGGTTGCCGGCCCCATCCTTGAAGGCTCCAGATGCAAAAGTCGCGGTATAGGTGGTGCCGTTGTTTGGCTTAGTCACCAGCAGGGTGAACGTATCGACGGTATTGCCGCTTCCGTCAGTTGTGGTGCCCCAGGTTCCCGAGTTTGGCACCAGGACAACCCCGTCTGTTAAGGTCAGTTTTGTGGAATCGAAGAACGTGTGGTTCATCCCCGTTTCGCTGAATCTAACGATAATCGTACTTGGCGCGTTATTGTTTCCTTGAACGCCTGTGATCAGCGTAATGTTGGGCGCCGTTGTATCGCCGCCAGTCACATTGATCGTCGCCGTGGCTGTGCCTGTGTCGGTACCTCCGTCTCCATCCACCAGCGTATAGGTCACGGTCTTTGTCGTGGTAGCACTGGTCGCGTTCGAGTAGCGAATGTGATCCTCCAGCGCTTGCGCTGCGGCTTGCGTGGCGTTGGCGTTGAAGGTGACGACGAGGTTTGTCCCGTTCGTTCCGCCGGTGAACGTTCCAATGGTCGTTCCACCATAGGTGACGTTGCTGCCGCTGGTGCCGATCTGGCCGAGGCCCGTGCCTTGGTTCTGAATCGTCAACTGGTCGGCTGAGGTGCCGTTTACCGTGAACGCGACGGTCAGCGAGCCTCCGTTGAAATCGACGGAGTCAACATCGGCGACAGTTCCAGATGGAGCGATAGCGGTCGCGGCCGATCCGGTGGTATAGCTGAGGCTTGTGGATGTTCCGGCCAGCCCGCCGTTGAGATCTATTACCGGCGCGTCGTTCGCACCATTGATGGTGACGGTGAGTACTGCCGTGTCGGTCAAGCTGCCGTCGCTGACCGTGTAGTTGAACGTATCGGTGGTGGAGCCGCCGGCATTGAGGGCCTGCACCGTCGAATCGTTCTCGTTGACCACGTAGGTGTAGCTGCCGTTGGCGGCGATTGTGAGTGTGCCGTGCGCGCCGACCAGGCCGACACCCAGCGAACCGGCAGTGCCGCCGCCTTCGGTTCCGCCGGTACGGATCGAGCTCACCGTCAGGCCGGCGCTGTCGACGTCGGTGTCATTGGTGATGACGTTGCCAGAACCGTTATTGCCGCCGGACCCGTTTAGGGTGCCGCCCTTCTCGGTTGCGGCAATCGCACCCGCGCTGGCGCTGGTGTCGTTGGCACCCACCGGCGCATCGTTAGCGCCATTGATGGTGACGGTGAGTACTGCCGTATCGGTCAGGCTGCCGTCGCTGACCGTGTAGTTGAACGTATCGGTGGTGGAGCCCCCAGTGTTAAGTGCTTGCACCGTCAAGTCGTTCTCGTTGACCACGTAAGTGTAGCTGCCATTGGCCGCGATTGTGAGTGTGCCGTGCGCGCCGACCAGGCCGACACCCACCGAACCGGCAGTACCGGTGCCTTCGGCACCCCCGGTACGGATCGAGCTCACCGTCAGACTAGCGCTGTCGACGTCGCTGTCGTTGGTCAGCACGTTGCCGGAACCATTGGTGCCGCCGGATCCGTTCAGCGTGCCGCTCTTCTCGGTTGCGGCAATCGCACCCGCGCTGGCGCTGGTGTCATTGGCAGCGAACGGGCTGTCGTCGGTGCCGTGGATGGTGACGGTGATCAGCTGGCTCGTGCCGTCGGCGGTCGCAACCGTGATGCTGTCGGTGTAGTCGGTG
>NZ_JAMYMR010000054.1:0-31007 GCF_040318635.1 Mesorhizobium sp. M1066 | reverse complement strand
GCTTCATCGAGCATGAGGCCTACAAAGACACCGCCCTCGTCATCCCCGCCCTGCGCGAACTCCACTACGTCACCCACTACGATCCGCAGTGATCGGCGCCGGCGGGCCGACCAACGAGCGATCTAACCATCAAGTCGATTTCGGGAAAGTGCCTTGGCGCACCGCTTACGGATAACACGTGGTGATAGCGCCGATCTTTCGCTTCGCGGCCACGGCGAGGGCCGCGCTACTGCGCCAAAACCACTCGTTCGCGACCATCACGAGCGGCGGAAAGGTCTCGAAATTGCAATGGCCGCCATTTCGGCTTGCGACTACTGAATATTCCCCAGTAGCGTCGTCATGGCGAGGGTCATGGCGCTAGCATAGCTATCGAGATCCTTCACCTCAAACAAGAACCGATTTGACTCTGCATCGGCGTCCGTCCACGTCGGCACCCCATTCGGATCGCATTTGATGTCGACGGGACGGAAGCCAAAAACCGCATCGTCCGTGTTGGAACTTGGAATAATGTTGCCCGCCTTGTCCACGGCTTGAGACACCATGTGGAAAAAGCCGGCGGTGCACCACATATCGCGATCGGCACGAAAGGTCACGAAGCTCGGTACATCGCTCCGCGGCGCCATTAGCGGCTGTAGGTAGCGCGCATCTGTCCGCCCTTCGAGGGAATAGGTGAAGTAGCTTTGGAGGGCCGGCGACAACTTTGACAGAATGTCGCGCTGCTTGAAACGGTATAAAGTACCATACCGCTCGACCGTTCCCTCCGCCTCCTGCCTGATGGTCTCGAAGCATGGCATCCAGTAAATCGGGCAGGGTATGTCGAACGTGGCCGCGTACGCGGCTGCATTTAGTTCGACATTGTACTCTATCCCTCCCTGCTTCGCGACATCGGGATGGCCCGTGCCGGCGTTGACGTAGATGCCTGCGCATTTGTTACGGAAGAGATCCGGATCAAGCCTGGCCGCGATGGCGAGATCGCGGCAGGAGCCGACGATGCTGATATAGGCCGGCCCTTCGCTGTCGCGAAGATAGCGGAGGAGAAACTCCGCGCCGGCGCGGTCGCGCCTGGAAAGGGTAGCAAGCGACGCCCGGTCATGCGTGTAGGGAACGGAGGAGCCGACAGCCATATGGGTCGGCAACCCCGTGAGGTAGCTTAGCTGCGCAATGCCGGTGACGTCCGGACTGCGGCCCGGATAGTGATTGGGCGGGAAGTCAACCAGTACGCCGCCGAGTTCGAGTTGGCCCGATGCGGCAAGAGCATAGACGCAAGCAAGGTCCCAGTGATCGTCCGGATCGATATAGGGACGGAACAGGTCCGTCTGGTGAAGCAGTCTTATGGTCATGCGAATCCTCCAGATTATTCTTTGACGCCCGACATCGCAACCGAGTGCATGAAGAAGCAGGCCCACGCTAAGTCATTCCTTGCAAGAATGCAATAATCTAATATTGCCAGCCACCAATGCCGTGTAATAGCAATGACTCGGCTTCGGGAGGCCGCATGGTTCAGCCCGGTAGAACTCCACTCGTGTTCAGCTCGCCGATGACGTCGGCAAAGCGATGGTGCGCGAAGCGCGCGTCGAACACGTGTTCCGCTATGCCCATGTTTTCCACGCTGTGTTGCCATGCTGTCTTCTGGCGCGATCGACGTGAAGCCGCTGATCACGCGCACGTTCGACTTCGAAGACAGCGTTCGCGCGTTTGAGATCGCCGCATCCGCCCAAAAAGGCGAAGTGAAGATGCAGATTGCCTTGCCGCAATAGAGGAGATGCGAGTTGGCTCAGGTCACTGTCAGGAATATCATCAAGCGCTACGGAAACGTCCAAGTCATCCATGGTCGTGAATGTCGACATTGCCGATGGCGAGTTCGTCATCCTCGTCGGTCCGTCAGGGTGTGGCAAATCCACCCTGTTGCGCATGATCGCCGGTCTCGAACCAATATCGGGCGGTGAGATCAGCATTGGCGGCCGGGTGGTGAACGATGTTCTGCCAAAAGACCGCGACATAGCGATGGTGTTCCAGAACTATGCGCTCTATCCGCACAAGAACGTCGCCGCCAACATGGGCTTCTCTCTCAAGATCAAGGGCAGGCCTAAAGCCGAGATCGATGCCAAGGTGAAGAAGGCGGCCGAGATACTCGATCTGGGCAAGCTGCTCGACCGGTTTCCGAAACAGCTATCGGGCGGACAGCGCCAGCGTGTGGCCATGGGACGCGCCATTGTGCGCGACCCACAGGTCTTCTTGTTCGATGAGCCTTTATCGAATCTCGACGCCCAACTTCGTGTTGCGATGCGTGTAGAAATCAAGGAACTGCATCAGCGCCTCGGCACGACGATCGTCTACGTTACCCATGATCAGATCGAGGCGATGACCATGGCCGACAAGATCGTGGTGATGCGGGACGGCAAGGTGGAACAGGTCGGCGCACCGCTCGATCTCTACGACAATCCGGGCAATGTCTTCGTCGCCGGTTTTATCGGCTCGCCGGCGATGAATTTCATCAAGGGCAAGATCGATGCGAAGGACGGCAGACAGGTCTTTGTCTCGGACACCGGATCCGTGCTGCCGGTCGAGGAGGGCAGGGCGCAGGGCGGCCAGCCGGTCGTCTACGGCATACGTCCCGAGCATATCGACGTCGCGCCCGACGGCCTGCCGGCAATTGTTTCGGTGCTGGAGCCGACCGGCTCCGAGACACAGATCTTTGCCAAGCTCGGTGAGGATCCTGCCGGCGATGGTGATGACGACCTCGTCCAGGTGCCAGACATCGTTTCGGCTGTGCTGCTTGCGGCACAAGCTCTATGCCGCAAATCCCTGAACGCGAGTTAAGTTGATAACGCCGCGGCAGATGCTTGACAGCGATCCGCAATTGAACGGACGATTGACAGCGCTCAATCGTCCTATGTCCGACGATGTCGGATAAGCAACATAGCAGTGTTAGGCTATCATATTGGTTGAGAACGATTTCTCCTTTGGCACGGTACATGCGTAGTCCTCTACAAGGCGCATAGACTGAGGAGAAGTCGTCCGATGATCAGGCTCACTGGAAACTCAGATCAGGTTAAGGTGGCGGCTGCGATGCTGCCGGAGACGATATTTGGAGCCGTGGGGGCTTGCCGGGCACTTTGGGAAGATGTGGCTCCGCGCAAGAGTTTCGTTACCGTCAGTGCACGCCATATTACACAAGCGACTGTGGGCGCGGTTACCCCCGAGCAAATCCGAACCAGTGTGATTAGTTTGGGCCGCTACGTGCCGCGGCGCCTGGGGCGGGCACTGCCCGGCCTACTGGGTGGACTGCTGGAGGGGTGAAGATGGCATATCGGTCTTCTCCAGTGCGCGGAGGCGCTTGCGAACCAGGCGGTCGGGATAGGCAACCTGCAGCCCGATCAATCTCCTCCAGCGTCTTTGTTGGCAGTGGTACGCTTGCTATCAGCTGCGCTCAGCTGGCAATTGAGATGGGCCACGTCATTGGTGCGGCCCTGTGTGGCGATGCCATATTCGCAGAGTGGGCGGCTCGCGCCAAGATCCCCCGCATGGCGAGTGTTGAAGAGCTCTCCTCTCTTTTGAAGACCGAGCCGGTGGATTGGATACTCTCCGTTGCCAATCCGTTCATACTGCCACCGGACGTGTTTGGGACAGTGCGTCAAGGTGCTTTCAACTACCACGACGGTCCATTGCCACGATATGCGGGAACGCACGCGACGTCCTGGGCGCTGCTGGCGCAAGAGACCGAACATGCCATCACGTGGCATCGTATCGATGATGGTGTTGATACGGGTGACGTGGTGGTCCAGCGCCAAGTGCTGATTGCGCCTACCGATACGGCACTGACCCTGAACCTCAAATGTTATGAGGCCGCTGTCGAGGGTTTCCGCGAGCTTTTAACTGGCCTCAAGAGCGGGAAGCTTATTGCTTATCCGCAGGCGCTGGTGAACAGAAGCTATTTTCCGAGACGTCGACGCCCAGATGCGGCAGGCTGTCTGCGATGGGATCGATCCGCGCAAGATCTGTCAGCGATGACGCGTGCCCTAGACTTTGGGCCATATCATCCCAATCCATTGTGTCTGCCCAAGGCTCTCGTAGGCGATGGGGTTGTCACAGTCAGACGCCTGGAGGTGCTGCCACAACGCTCGGGCTTTCCGGCAGGTTGCCTGCTTGAAATCCACTCCAGCCACTGGCGGGTGGCGACGGGTACGCAGGATGTTGAGGTTTGCTTTGGCAGCTCCGATGGTCAGGCGCTGGACGCGCGGGACCTCGCCAGGCATTCCAATCTGAATGAAGGTGATCGTCTGCCAATTTTGAGCGATGAAGAGGCGCAGAGCATAACTGCCACCCATGAATTGCTGGCGCCTCGGGAGGATTTTTGGCGACGGCGGCTAGAGCAGTTTAAAATATTGCAGCTTCCTTTCCTGTCGTCGTCCGTGGCTGAGGCGCCGCCCAGATGGCAATCGAGTTCGTGGTTCATTCCTAGTGCTTTAGCTAAGCTGTCTCCACATGATCGCACGGAATGCTTGGTAACGGCTTGGCTGATCTATCTCGCCCGCATCACGGGAGAAAAAGATCTTCAACTGGGATGGACGCCCGCATCGGATAGATCGCAAGTTGGCTCTAAAGCGATGGAGGTGCTTATCGCCTCTGTCGCGCCGATGGAAGTTACCATTGATCTTGCACATGATTTTGAAGAAATACGCAAAATGGTGGCAGCCGAATGCGCTCAGCTGAGGGAGCGCGGTAGCTTTGCGCGGGATCTTATCGCGCGCTGGCCCACAGTGCGAGGTGTGGAGCCGCTACGGTCGCACCAGCCCTGGCCGATTGGCCTCACAATCACGACAGACAGCTGTTCTGTCGCTGGCGATTTGACGTCGAGCCAAGGTGCTGGGGCCCGCCTATGCGGCGATTTGCTGACGTTTGAGGTCTGCGTTCAGGATGGGAGCTTTCGATGGCAGTTCGATGCAAGTCGACTAGCGCCGAAGCAAATCGGCCGTATGACACAGCATTTGCAAACTTTGTTATATGGTGTGAGGACCGATGCAGGCCAGCCGGTCGGTCGGATTGAACTGCTGCCGGCCGAGGAGCGGACCTATCTGCTGGAGGAGCTGAACCGGACGGCGGCGGCCTATCCGTCGGAGCGGTGCATCCATGAGCTGTTCGAGGCGCAGGTGCACAAAGCGCCGGAGGCGGTGGCGCTGGTCTGCGAGGACGAGCGGTTGAGCTATGGCGAGCTCAACGCGCGGGCCAACCGGCTGGCGCACCATCTGATCGGGCTCGGGGTCAGGCCGGACCAGCCGGTAGCGATCTGCCTGGAGCGCAGCCCGGCCATGGTGGTGGGGCTTTTGGCGATCCTCAAGGCGGGCGGTGCCTATCTGCCGCTGGACCCGGCTTATCCCTGCGCGCGGCTGCAGCAGGTTCTCGAGGATGCGGCGCCGCGGCTGCTGCTGGCCGATTCGGCCGGACGCGCAGCACTGGGCGCCGAGGCGCTGGCCGATGTGACGGCGATCGATCTGGAGACGGCGACCCCGACCTGGGCCGGGCTGCCCGCCTCGAACCCGGACCCGCACGCCCTTGGCCTCACCGCGGGCCATCTCGCCTATGTCATCTACACCTCCGGCTCAACCGGAACCCCAAAGGGCGTCATGGTCGAGCATGGCAGTCTGGTGAACTATTTGCATTGGTCGGATCGCCGCCATTACGAACGAGCTGCGAACGGCTCGCTGATGCTGATGTCGTTTAGCTTTGACGGCAGCATTACGACTTTGTTCGGGCCTCTGTTGGCGGGCGCCAGGCTCCGCATTCTAATAGACTGGATTGGTGCTGTAGAGGATGGTCAGACCTATGATCTGATCAAGCTGACGCCTTCGCATCTAAGCATGCTGAACAAACGACTTGAAGCCCACAATGGACCGGCTCCGGCAAGAGCGCTCATGGTCGGGGGCGAGGCCTTAATTCCGGCAGACATGCAGTTTTGGCAAGAGCGTTTCCCGAGCGTGCGTCTGATCAATCATTTTGGTCCGACAGAAGCAACGGTTGGATGTGCCACATTCGAGATATCCCAATCTGTCGAGGGTATGGCCTCGATCCCGATTGGCCGTCCGATTGCGAACACGCAGGTGTACCTGTTGGACGGGCATGGTGCGCCCGTTCCGTTCGGGGCGGTGGGTGAGCTTTACATCGGCGGGGCGGGGGTTGCGCGTGGCTACCTGAACCGTCCCGATCTGACGGCGGAGCGGTTCATCGCCAGTCCCTTTGTGGAAGGCGCCCGGATGTACCGGACCGGCGACCTGGCGCGCTATCTGCCGGACGGCAATCTGGAGTTTCTGGGCCGCAACGACGACCAGGTGAAGATCCGCGGCTTCCGCATCGAGCCGGGCGAGATCGCGGCGCGGCTCATCGAGCACGCCTGGGTGCGCGAGGCGGTGGTGGTAGCGCGCCAGGACCGCGCCGGCGACAAGCATCTTGTCGCCTATGTCGTGTGTGGACCCGAGGCCGGCTCGGACGACGACGACGGAGGCGGGCTTGCCGGCCCCTTGCGCGCGCATGTGAGCGGGCGGCTGCCGGACTACATGGTGCCGTCGGCGTTCGTGCGGCTATCGGCACTGCCGCTGACGCCGAACGGCAAACTGGACCGCAAGGCGCTGCCGGCGCCGGCCGACGACGCCTATGCGCGGGCGGCCTATGAAGCGCCGCAGGGCGAGGTCGAGACGCTGCTGGCCCGGAACTGGCAAGAGCTGCTCGGCCTCGAGCGGGTCGGCCGCCACGACCACTTCTTCGAGCTCGGCGGCCACTCGCTCTTGGCGGTTCAACTGATGGAGCGTCTGCGGCGGCTGTCGCTTGGGGTGGAGGTGCGCACCCTGTTCGCCAGGCCGGTGCTTGCCGATCTTGCCGCAGGCTTGGGCAGCCATCATGAGGTGGCGGTCCCTGCCAACCTGATCACCGAGCACAGTACGGCGATTACGCCGCAGATGCTGCCGCTCATTGAGTTGGCCCAGCCGGAGATCGACCGGATCGTCGGCACGGTGCCCGGTGGCATCGGCAACATCCAGGACATTTATGGCTTGTCGCCGCTGCAGGACGGCATCCTGTTCCATCATCTGCTGGCCAGCCGGGGCGATCCCTACCTGCTGGTGTCGCAGATGGCGTTCGCCGACCATGACCTGTTGGAGCGCTATCTTGGTGCGGTTCAGCAGGTAGTGGATCGGCACGACATCCTGCGTACGGCCTTTGTCTGGGAGGGGCTGTCCAACCCGGCGCAGGTGGTCTGGCGCACTGCACCGCTGGATGTGGTCGAGGTTGAGCTGGATGCAGATGGTGGTCCTGGCCATGAGCAGTTGAAGCGCCGTTTCGACCCACGTCAGCATCGTATTGATCTCGGCCGGGCGCCATTGATGCGGTTCGTGATCGCCGTCGAACCAGATAGTGACCGTTGGCTGCTGTTGAGCTTGCACCATCATCTGATCGGGGATCACACGACGTCGGAGGTGCTACATTCCGAGGTCGAGGCGGTGCTGGGGGGCCGAGGGCATGAGCTGGGCACGCCGCAGCCGTTCCGCAATCTGGTGGCGCAGGCGCGCATGGGGGTTGATGCCAAGGCGCATGAGCAGTTCTTCCGGGGTCTGCTGGCGGACATCGATGAGCCGACCATGCCGTTCGGGCTGAGCGAGGTCCGCGGCGACGGCAGCGGTGTCGGCGAGGCGCATCGGATGCTGCCGCAGGCGCTCAACGATCGGCTGCGGGAACAGGCGCGGCGGCTTGGGGTGAGCCTGGCCAGCCTGTGCCATCTGGCCTGGGGGCAGGTGGTGGCGCGCAGCAGCGGGCGAGAGCAGGTGGTGTTCGGCACGGTGCTGTTTGGCCGCATGCATGGCGGTGCGGGCGCCGACCGGGCGATGGGCCTGTTCATGAACACCCTGCCATTGCGTCTGGATCTGGACGGGACGGGGATCGAGGAGAGCGTTCGGGCCACACATGCGCGGCTGGCGGAGCTGCTGGCGCACGAGCATGCCTCGCTGGCGCTGGCGCAACGCTGCAGCGGCGTTGCGGCGCCGGCGCCGCTGTTCAGCGCGCTATTGAACTACCGCCACAACACGCCGGCGGCCATGTCAGGCTCCGGACCGGATGATGTCCTGTCGGGCGTGGAATGGCTGGGCGGCGAGGAACGCACCAACTATCCGCTGACCCTGTCGGTGGAGGATTATGGCGAGGCGCTCGGCCTGACGGCGCAGGTGGCGGAGCCAATCTCTGCGGATCGGGTCTGCGGCTACATGCAGCACGTGCTCGGGCAACTGGCAGGGGCACTGGAGCATGCCCCCAATACGCCGGTGCGTAACCTGAGCATCCTGCCGACCGACGAGCGGGCCTATCTTTTTGAGGAATTGAACCGGACGGCGGCGGCCTATCCGTCGGAGCGGTGCATCCACGAGCTGTTCGAAGCGCAGGTGCGCCAAGCGCCGGAGGCGGTTGCGCTGGTCCATGAGGACGAGCGGCTGAGCTATGGCGAGCTCAACGCGCGGGCCAACCGGCTGGCGCATCATCTGATCGCACTGGGTGTGAAGCCGGACCAGCCGGTGGCGATCTGCCTGGAGCGGAGCCTGGCGATGGTGGTGGGACTTTTGGCGATCCTGAAGGCGGGGGGTGCCTATCTGCCGCTGGACCCGGCGTATCCGTTCCAGCGGCTGCGGCAGATTCTCGACGATGCCACGCCGCACCTGCTGCTGGCCGATGCGGCCGGCCGCGCAGCACTCGGCGCCGAGGCACTGGCCGATGTGAGCGTGGTCGAACTGGATACGGCGACCCCGGCCTGGGCCGAGTTGCCGGCCTCGAACCCGGACCCGCGCACCCTTGGCCTCACCGCGCGCCATCTCGCCTATGTGATCTACACCTCAGGCTCAACCGGAACCCCAAAGGGCGTCATGGTCGAGCACCGGGGAGTGGTGAATCACACAACTTGGCAGGCGGATCGATTCCGACTTGCTGCCCACGACATTTTCTTGCAGCGAACCTCCCCCTCTTTTGATGCCGCGGTTTGGGAGCTATGGACATCCTTGTCGATTGGGGCCCAATTAACTCTTCTCCCCTTCGACAGCCAATTAGATGTCCGAACAATTCTGGATATAGTAAATAAGTATCGGGTGACAGTACTTCAGTTGGTTCCGTCGCTGCTTTCGGCATTGACAACGGGTAATGATGTTCATCCCAAGCAAGTCCGTAGTTTACGTTACACATTCTGCGGCGGAGAGCCGCTCCGGAATGAGCATGTAGCTAAATGGCTGCAATTGGCATCGCGGCCACTTGTCAATCTCTATGGGCCTAGTGAGGCAACGATTGACGCGACAGCCTGGGTGTATTCCGCTGGATTAGACAGGCCAGTTGTCCCGATCGGGCGTCCGATAGCGAACACGCGGGTGTATCTTCTGGACGGTCAAGGTGCGCCCGTGCCGTTTGGGGTGGTGGGTGAGCTTTACATTGGCGGGGCAGGCGTTGCGCGTGGCTACCTGAACCGCCCCGAGCTGACGGCGGAGCGGTTTCTGGCCGATCCGTTCAGCGATGGGGCAGGCGCGCGGATGTACCGGACCGGCGACCTGGCGCGTTATCTGCCGGACGGCAATCTGGAGTTCCTCGGCCGCAATGACGACCAGGTGAAGATCCGCGGCTTCCGCATCGAGCCGGGCGAGATCGCCGCGCGGCTTTGTGAGCACGACCGGGTGCGTGAGGCGGCGGTAGTGGCGCACGAGGACCGCGCCGGCGAGAAGCAGCTTGTCGCCTATGTGGTGTGTGGACCCAATGCCGGCTCGGACGAGGACGATGGAGGCGGGCTTGCCGCCGCCTTGCGCGCGCATGTGAGCGGGCGGCTGCCGGACTACATGGTGCCGGCTGCGTACGTGCGGATCGAGGCGCTGCCGCTGACGCCGAACGGCAAGCTCGACCGCAAGGCGCTGCCGGCGCCGGCCGACGACGCCCATGCGCGGGCGGCCTATGAGGCGCCGCGCGGCGCGGTCGAGACGGCGCTGGCGCAGATCTGGGCGGAGCTTCTGGGTGTCGAGCGGGTCGGACGCCATGACCACTTCTTCGAACTCGGCGGACACTCGCTCTTGGCGGTGCAGCTACTCAGCCGAGCATCAGATCTTGGACTGAAGTTTAGCGCGGCTGATCTCTTTCATGCTCCTGTCCTGAAGGAGCTTGCATCGAGGGTCGAGATTGACTTTCACCGTCATAGACCTGGCATTCTACCCGTTCGTGCGACGGGATCTCAACCGCCGCTCTTCTTTGTTCCCGACGGTTGGGGCGATTGTTCCTACGTCATCAGTTTGGTAAAGGAAATGAACATAGACTGTCCCGTCTATGCTTTGCCATGGCCGTCTTCCGATGAAGCTCGTTCATTGACCCTTGAAGCGATTGCTGACACGGTCATCCTGGCAATCAAAGAGATTCAGCCGCAAGGTCCATACCGCTTTGCAGGATACTGCTCGGGTGGCATCTTGGCTTACGCCATAGCCCAGCGCTTACTGGGTCTGGATGAAGCCGTGTCTTTCATGGCGTTCATCGATGTTACGCTATTTGCAAATCGATCGAGCATATCCCCCTCTCAGATCCTCCGAAATATGGTATTGGACCGTTTCGAATCCTTGGATGATGAGAGCTTCGAAGTGTTGGACCGCTTTGCTGGACAATGTTCAATTGCTCAGCTGCTTGAAAAGGCACAGAAAATCGAGGCGATACCTCCGGATCGTGATCTCCACGATGACATTCTGATGTTTGAAAGAACCGCCCAATTTCATAGGGCGCTGCAGTCGTATCAAGTTCCGTCCCTGCCAATTGAGATTCATCAGTTTTATGCAGCTGATCCTTTCCCCAGCCGTCGTGTGCGACTGGGCGAGAGCTCAATTGGCCCAGAGGCAAGATCGCTCATGCGCGGCTGGGACCGAATTTTAAGTGCGACGGCCATCCATGCAGTTCCAGTTCCAGGCAATCACAACACGATGGTGGGAAACCGAGAAAATCGCAAAGTGCTGGCACGCATGTTATCAAGAGCCTTAAATAGTTTCGCCGACAACACACGCTAAGAAGAGGTGACGATGACGCGCTTGCCCCCGCCCCAACTCTTACCTCCCATCGACTTGCTTGCTCCTTACCGCGGGAGGCGATGAGAGCATCCAACTGAATAGATATGGGCGCCAACCTACACCCGACAAACGGACTCTTTTCGTTTGGCTCGGCGACGGTATGCACGATCTCTGAAGCCGGATTTTGTGCGCCTGGTGCGGGCGATCCAGAGCATCTGGCCGAGCACCCGAATCCTGATCCGGGCCGACAGCCACTATTGCAGTCCGCGGATCATCGACTGGTGTCGCGCTGACGATGTCGACTTCATCCTTGGCGTGGCGCCTACCACGACCCTACGCAAGCATGTCGCGGACCTGGAAGCCCGCTCGCTGGCGCGTTTTGAAGCCTCGGCGAAGACGAACAAGGTCCGCCGGTTCAAGGAATTCCTGGACGGCGCCGCCAGTTGAAGCCGCGTCGAGCACTCATCGCCCGCGTCAAGGTCGGCGCCCAAGGTGCCGACAGCCGCTTCATCGTCCCCAATCTTGCCGGCGGAAAGGCCAAGGGGCTCTACGAGGATCTCTACTGCCGGCGCGGCCGAGAACCACATTAAGTCCTGGAAGACGCATCTCGCCGCCGACCGCACATCCTGCACAAGAGCGACGGCCAATCAGTTCCGGCTTCTCTATTCGGCGTGTTGAGGTCAAGCGCTTTTCGAGCTTTCCGCCTCACCGGCATTGCACGTCATTCGCGGGGCCTTGCTTCTCTTCGTGATCGGCGCTCTGGCCCTGCCCTCCATGGGGATTCAGAAGAATGGGGTGGAACAATCTGTTACCGCGTCCTGATGCCCAGTGCGATCGGTACTTCCGAACTACGAACTCACCTCATCCTCGTCCCGCGAAGGACGGCTTTCCACCGGCAAGTGGAACTGTGTCACCTTCCATCGGGGGCGATGATTATCTCTATCTCCTTGTTCGGCCGATGGGGCGACTATCTCCTTCGTCCTCGTCCCGACCTTTGCTTCGGCGCTTCCCGCCGCGCGCAGTGATCGTCAAGGGTGGGGACCGAAGGACCCATCGCGCAGCGACTTGGCCCTTGACGGGCACGAGCACGGCGGCATGCTGACGCTGGTCGGGACGAGGACAGCCGGCGACTGGCATGATTTCAGTCCTGGTCCAGCGGAACTGCGTGCCGTCGCGCCAGATCCGGTGCATGATCACCGCCAACCGACGGGCGAGCGCGAAAACGGCCTTCTGTTGGCCGCGCCGCTTGGCGACGTTCATCGTCCAGGCCTTCAGCCAGGACCATTTCGTCACCCGCGTCAGCAGGGTCTGCGCGGCCTCGTAGAGCAGCGTTCGCATCATGCGATCGCCGCACAGCGAGATCCGACGATGCGGCGGCTCTCGCCGACTCGTTGAGCACCGGCGTCAAGCCCAAAATCGCCCCGACCACCTTGGAGTTCCGGAAGCGGCCCGGCATGTCGATCGTGGCGGTGTAGGCCAGCGCCACGACCGGGCCGACACCGGGAATCGACATCAGCCGGCGGCAATTCTCGTCACCCGGACGATGGTCAAAACCTTGCGGTGCAGGGCGGCAAAATTCTGGCGCAGCTTGGCGCGTGCCTCGAGCAGCGGTTCGATGATCTCGGCCCAGATCGGGCATGCCGTCGGTGAGCTCGCGGATGCGCTCCGCGAAGCCGGCTGGGCCGACTTTGCCGACCTTGAGCCCGAAATTGCGCAGCAAGCCGCGGATGTCGTTCTCGACGGCAATGGCCTTTTCCTGTAGGAGGTTGCGCGCCGTCAGCAACGCCCGGCGCTTCTGGCTCGTCAGGGTCTTCACATGCACCGGGCGAAACAGATTGACCCGCATCATCTGCGCAATGCCGCGGGCGTCAATGCGATCGGACTTGTTTGGCTGGGCCTTCAGGAAGGCCTTGGTGTGCCGGGTCTCGGATTCCCCAAGGACGGTCAACAGCGCAATGTAGTCGGTATCGATGCCTCTGCCACCCCCACCAAAACCAAGGCGCAGGTGCTAAAGATTGCCCAACATACATCGGAGCTCGTCGATCTCTGAACGGAACCCGTCGAGGATGACGTGGTGTTGCTCGAGGACCACGCATACCCGCGTTATGGCATCCCGTCCGAGGAAACGAAGGAGGCCATCCGAATGTGTGCGCGGCTCGAGGGTATGATTACCGATCCCGTTTATGAGGGCAAATCGATGCAAGGAATGATCGACCTCGTCCAGAAGGGCTTCTTTCCGGTGGTCGAGGGTCCTCTACGCGCATCTCTCGGCGGCGCGCCGGCGACCAACGGTTACAGCATCTCGCACGGCGAGAGACCTCCTGTAGGCGCCGCCGAAGCGAGGTCTTTTCATGTCCACTGTTGTTCGTAAAACCGATTGTTTTAATCCAATGCATCCACAAGACGGATGCACTTATCGATCAGATGGAGATTTCAGAGTCTTCGAATTGGCCGCGCGACGCTGAAATGGCAACAGCCGTTTGCCTTCCTCATTTCCGACGCCCGCTACGAGAAGGTGCGCGAAACCGGCATCGTCATGAGCGAACGGTGCCGATCGCGGTCGGCACCGACTGCGACGGAACGCTCCAGATCCTGGCCGTCGAGACGGCCAATCGCGAGAGCCGCTCGGCCTGGAAGGACTTCCTCGTTGAGTTCGCGGGTTGGCGGATCGCGCCGCACATCTGCCCGTTTGCACGGCCGTCCGGCAACAACAGCTGGTGGAGCGCCGAAAGCCTCCATGGTCGCCACCCAGAACGCCACGGCTCTTCGGACCACCGGATGGGTGAGGCGGACCTGGATGGTGCGGCCGATCAGCCGATGCGGAAGAAAGCCTTGTCGACCTCGACGTGGTAATTGGGATGCGCTTGGCCACCTTCCATTAGACGTTATTCGAACGGTGCCACCGGCAGCGGCCTCAAGGCTGCTCGCACGATCTCCTCGAACAGTTCGAGGCGGCGTTTGCCGACATGGCGGATCGGCCGGCTTTAGCGAGCGGAAGGAACCATGTTGATGGCCCACCGTTCTCAATGGCCGCGAGCGGGTAAGATTTGTTACCGCTTGCAATGACATTTCACAGCCCGCGTCCGTGGCAATCCTTGCTGCCATCAACTTTGTCACCATGACACCCGAACTGTGGCGAGCCAGGGAATGACCCGCCATTGCCTCTATCCGGGAGTCATGCATCTAACCTCTGTCACCAGGCGGGCTGCGGGGTTATCGTGTGGGTTTTCCGAGAAGAGCCATCTACGTTGGAAAGCAGAACGACAACGTTTACCATCTGCGCGACCCGTGCCGCTAGCCGGTCATTGTCGCCAAAACAGAGCTCCGCCGTAGCGGTCGTGTCGTTCTCGTTGATTATGGGTACGGCGCCAACTTTGAGAAGTTGTTGAAGGGTTGAAAGCTGCATTCAGGCGGCGATACTGATCGTCTATATCTTCGCGGTCAATAGTATTTGCCCAACGCCAAAACCATGGCGTTTGAAACTCTGTTCATAGGTACGCATGAGTAGAACCTGACCGATAGCGGCGGCCGTTTGCTTCTCTCAACTCGCAGAGATCTGTCCAGATTGGTTGAAGTGACTTGAGCCGACCGCGACAGCACCAGAGGCGACGATGATCACCTGCTGCCCGCGCGCGAAAAATCGGACGCATCCTCTATTAGCGTCTGAAGCCAAGGACCGCGTATCTCTCCGGTTTCTGCATCGGCCTTCACTATCAGCCGGCGAGCCGAAAGCAATCGGATCGGGCTTAATGGTGCTGCCGTTGAGTGTTGCTGCACTAGAAGTGAAGACACGTCTCTCCAATCTCACCTTTCCTGAGCGTCACGGCTTTGGAGATATAAGGGCGCACGAGGCGCCCTTCATTATTCGTATCGGCTGCCCAGACGAGCGCTTACTTCGTGGTCGGGGCTTCAACAACCGGCATTCGCCTTCCGTTGTCAGAAGCGGTAGGTGACACCTGCGCCTATCAACCAGGGATCGAGAGCGGCCTTCCCCGTCAGCTTCGCGCCGTCCACCGTGACGTCGAAGTCTGGCTTCAGGAAGAGCTTCTTCACGTCGAAGTTGACGCCCCAGTGCTGATCCACCATGTAGTCGAAGCCGACCTGCAGCGCGGTGCCGAACGTATTCTTAATCTTGAGAGCATCGGCGCTGCCGGCATCCTGGTTATAGAAGATCGTGTAGTTCACGCCGGCGCCGACATAAGGCTTGAACGCGCCGAAATCGGTAAAATGATACTGCAATGTGAGCGTGGGTGGCAGCAGCCAAACCTTGCCG
Organism: Mesorhizobium sp. M1066; assembly: GCF_040318635.1. Classification (NCBI taxonomy): domain Bacteria; kingdom Pseudomonadati; phylum Pseudomonadota; class Alphaproteobacteria; order Hyphomicrobiales; family Phyllobacteriaceae; genus Mesorhizobium; species Mesorhizobium sp. M1066. The sequence goes on along the minus strand of NZ_JAMYMR010000054.1, from coordinate 15,689 downwards.
ATATTGCCCAGCCCGCCGATCGCTCCTTGGCCCTCGATGTTGGCATAGGTGGTGCCGAGTATGAGTTCGGCGGCGATGTTGTCCGTGAAGAAATACGAGATATCGAGTTCCGGAACCACCGTGTCCGAATAGGAAAGACCGGAGCCGGGCACCGTATTAACGTAGCCCGAATCCTCAGTGATGACCCCCAACGCGCGCAGGCGGACCTGCCAAGGGCTTGGCCATTCCGTGACCGCGGCTCCCGCCTGCGGGTCGCTCGCGCCTTGCGCAAGGTCGGCCGCGACGGCCTGCTGTCCCGCCAGTATCAGGACGATGGCCGCTGTTGCTCCCCGCGCCACGCCCGTTTGCTTTCTCGCCATGATATCTCTCCTTGCTCTTCAGAAATGATCGATTGCACTATGAAAAACCCTGTTGGAATTGCTTGAGATTAACGGAGCAACTGCGTGACTGTGCACACATATTTGCACCGTGCTCGTGATCAGCAATCTGTACTCCCTATTGAAATGTTGCTCGTGTTGGCACCGGTCACCTATCGACCGATATCGGTTTGCCAGCCGATCGAACTGCGAAGGAAATTGTACCCAGCGCAATGAACGCGGTCCGCTCCAGGTTGTCCTTGCCGTAGCCGTGCCCGCCCGCGCGGCCGGATAGCCGAGAGCTTCGCGGCCATCTTACGCGCGTGGCCCGGATGGACGCGGTCGTCCCGCTCCGTGGTGGCGAGCGGGATAGGCGGATAGGGCTGTCCCGGCGCCGCGGCGTGATAGGCGGAGTTTTCCTTCAGGAAAGTCCAATCGTCCGGCTTGTCAGGATCGCCATATTCGTCAATCCAGCTCGCACCCGCCAAAAGCTTGGTGTAGCGATGCATGTCGGTAAGTGGGATTGTGCTAAACAGTGCGCCGAAATGATTGGCGATTAGGAGGCCGCCATTTGAGGCGCCCTCGGCGGCAATCCGCCTCGGCCGCGTAATGCCCCTTCGCACCAGGTCGGTGGCAACAGCGGCGAAATCGTCATGGGCCAGGCGTTTGCCCTGTCTGCGCCCGGCGTCGTGCCAACGGCTGCCGAACTCGCCGCCGCCCCGGATGTTGGCGACCACGCACGTGCCGCCGCGTTCTAACGACAGCTTGCCGATCGAGGAGTTGTAGTAGGGCAGGACCGATACGCCGAACCCACCGTGGGCGGTGAAACAAACCGGGGCATCTCCGTTCCCGCTCGCCGGGCCGACCTGCGTATAGGGGATCATCTCCCCATCGGTCGAGACTGCCTCGTGGCGCGTGACCACCAGTCCGGATGCGTCGAAATGCTCCGGGCTGCGCCTCAGGATCACTGGGGCGCTGAGAGGTGGCGCGGCATTGAGGTCGATCAGAAAAAGCTGCGGCGGCGTGATCGGGTCTTGAGCCGAAACGAGGACCTCTCCATTGGTCTGGTGACGTTCCGCATCGAATGAGCAGAGGTGAACAGTCCCTTCGGCGGGCACGGTGTCCAGGGCTCGGCGCGTCCATTCCTGGCGGCTGGAGGTGAACATCTCGAAATGCGGAACGAGGTTGACGAGGTAGGAAATGATGAGCTTCCCGTCATTCCAGAAGAATGACTGCAAGGAGCGCCTGTCGCCTGATTCAAAGAGGGCGGCAAGACTGGGCTCGCCGGCGATGAACGAGGAAAGCGAGATGCCGATCAGCGCGTCGGCGGCATGGGTCGCCCCTCCCACCGTCCACGGCTTGCGCGGCCTTACCCCCAGCCAGTCGCCGAATCCATTCCAGCGGGCGTCCCATGGGAGGTCCATCTGTATCTTCGGCCCGCTCCTGTCGCCGATATGACCTATCATTTCGAAGAAGGCCGGCGTCTCGATGAACCAAAGGCGGTCGCTCCCGGCAGTACGGTCCAAATGACCAGATACGCCGGGGGATTCGGAATCGGCCTCGAAGATTACCGCTGAGGTGAGCGGATCCGCGCCACGCTTCCACAGCCGCACGGTGCGCGCGTAGCCGGAGCGCGTGGCCATGCCATCACCAAACGCACTAGAAAGCAGAAGCGGGTCAGGGTCGAGCCAATTAACCCCGCCCTTGGCATCCGCGAGGGTGAAACCGTCGGCGACGAAGCTAAGAGGCTTCAGATCGAATTCGCGATGCACGACCGCATCGCTTCCGCCGCGCGACAGGCGCAGAACGGCTCTTTCGCGTCTCTCCGGCTCGATCGACACGCCCCAGATCCAGTCCTCTCCGTCGCTAACGGCGACGGCGTCCAGATCGAGCAGTGCCTCCCATTGGGGATCCGCCTTCATGTAGGCGGCAAGGGTGCTCCGGCGCCACAGTCCGCGCCGGTTGCGGGCATCTTGCCAGAAATTGTAGAGGTAATGACCCTTGCGCTTGATCTGGGGAGTTTTGTCCGGACGGTCGAAAATCGCTGTGAGGGCGGCGCGGTCGCGCTCGAATTGCGTTCCACCAAAGTGCCCCAGTGTCCTGGCCGACTGGCTGGCGGTCCAGTCGAGTGCCCGTTCGCCTTCTATATCTCCAAGCCAAAGATAGGCATCATCGTCGGGAGCATTCAGAGTTGGACGGAAATCGAACGCGATCATGTCAGTACAACCTGAAGAATGACCGCGCAAAGGCTTCCTTCCGCTCGGGAAAGCTCAGTGTTTGCGGCGGCGACCGCATGCTCGGCGAGCGTGATCATGGGATGAGGTCTTCTCAGTTGGTGCGGCGCGGCAGTGCGTTTGCGCATAGGACTTGCATGTGTCGTGCCAACCAGGAAAACGTTTTCAGAACAATACGATCACTTTGATAGCGCTGTGTCTTATGTCCGACATCGTCGTACTTCCGACAATGACTGCGACGGTAGGCGCCTGATCGATCTAGTGTAAGCGCGGAGCCAATCCCATCTGGCGCGGCATCAGATGATGGGTGAGAGATGATGACACTGAAGGAGCGAGGAGCTTGCGGCGTCAATTTCTATGTCTGCGCCTATGTCTGATGATAGAAGTTTCCATGTTCTTGAGGCGGTTCCGAACCGGAGGCAAGCCAGCAGCGTCTGCGGCGCTGGTCGGCGCAAGCGAAGGCACGGCTCTGATCGAGGCGACGCTGAAGCGGGGCGCCTATGTGTCGGCGATCGCGCGAGAGGCTGGAGTGGTGACCTCGCACCTGTTCGGCTGGCGGCGCAAGGCGATCAAGAGCGGTGCGGTGACGCCGCAGCGGGATGCGGATCGAATTGGCTTTGTCGAGGTCACCCAAGCGGCGTCTTCAACGGTGGAGATCTGTTGGGGCGATGTGGTCATTCGGGCTGGCGCCGATGTCGGCCAGGATCATTTGGCCAGGATTATTCGCGCGGTCCGCCAGGCATGATTCCGGCCGGGCGTGAAGGTGTTGGTCGCCAGCCATCCGGTCGATTTTAGAAAAGGTCCCGACGGCCTTCTGGCACTGGTGCGCGATGCCAGCTCGGACCTTTTCAACTGCGCGCTTTACGTCTACCGCGCCAAAAGAGCTGACAGGGTAAAGATCGTTTGGTGGGACGGGTCTGGGGTTTGCCTTTGCCCTCGTCATTGAGGGCAACGAATGATCCCGGCGACCGTGCGTTCGGCACTGTTGCCGTTGGTGCGCCAACTGAGCGGACTTGATGCCGAGATCAGGCAGAGCGATCAGGCTATTCTGGCCCTTGCCAAGACTGATGAAATGGCACGCCGTCTGATGACCGTTCGCGGCATCGGCCCCATTACTGCTTCCGCGCTTGCGGCGAGCATCCAGGATATCTCCACCTTCTCAGGTTCGCGCGAATTCGCCGCCTTCTTAGGGCTCACGCCACGGCAAAACTCCTCCGGCGGAAAGGAACGGCTGGGACGCGTCTCCACGATGGGTAACCGACATTTGCGCAAGCTGCTCGTAGTCGGCGCTCATGCCGTTCTGTTCCATCGCAAGCGTTCCGGCGATGCGTTGGGAAACCGGGCGGATCGCCTGATGGAGACCAAGCCCTTCAAGCTTGTCGCCGTGACGACCGCCAACAAGCTCGCCCGTATCGTCTTCGCACTTATGCGCGACGCAACATACTATGCCGGCACACCGGCGTAACAACAGCATCGGCAAAGGCCGCTAACCGGAATCGAGGGTGACAATGACGTGATGGGAACAGACGAGGACAGATCCTGAAAGCCTGCAGCATAGTCGGAGCTTCGAGCTCGCTCTCTTGATCAGGCCAAAGGATCAGCGGATACCATCAGGGCAAGAAGTCACAAGACCCCAGCAACAGGCCGGAGACATGACCGCACCCGCGACCATCCCATCGCTGAAAACAAACCCTTGATCAGCGGGCGCCGTCCAGACATGACTATTTTGTATTGCACGACGGACTGCCTCTGTCGTCGTGGCGCTGCCGTGTAGAACCTGGCCCATAGTGCCTCCTTCCATTCGGAAGAAAATAATGCATCATCAAAGCTCGGGACCAACACCTAGAGTGCCATTCAGCTTTTTTTATTTCATTGTAGACACTCCAGCTGAAATGACGCCCTTGACCCTGCCGCTCTGAGCGCAGCACCCGTGGCAGACGGCGCTTCCATCGTTCACTTCGCGGCAAAGGCCGATGGCGCCCCAGAAAGTGATGAGGGCAGCGCAACCAAAAACGTTTGCATCGCGGCTTCGGTCCTCGGCCCTTGACTAGTTGGCGGCGATGTACAGGGATTTCCCGAGAGCCTACGTCGACCGTGCAAAGGCCTGCAACTGCTGAGTGAGAGGAGGGACGCTTGGACGAACACGATCCGAAGGAAGAGCTGATCGAGACGATTTTTCGCAACGGCACAATCACCGTCGTCGGCATTCTGCTTGCCTTTTCGCTCGGCTTCGTCACGCATTGGGCGGCGAACCCCATGCCATGGCGGCTCTACGACCTGTTCGCCGTTGTGCCGATCCTGGTCGGCATCACGTTGCAGTTGCGGGCGCTGTCCCTGCTACTCGACATGAGTTCGTTGCGCCGACCCATCTACGAACGCGCCAACCGCATCTTCATGGCCGGCCTTATCCTGACCGCGTGCGGCGTCGGGCTGGCCATCCTGCTCGATGTCTTCGCAATGTCGATGAAGGGCACGCTGCCCGGCGCTTGACGGCCTGTCCCTGCGCTTTGGAGCTGCCGCAATCGGCCGACGCGACGCGTCAGATCCGACGGTTCCTAGTGCTTTCCCCCAAGCAGCGTCAGCCTTCTTCCCGAAGAACGCTTTCTCTAGATGCATTAGCGGATGTTTAGAGCGTGGGCCTGCCGGAAATTACGTCTCGGTGGCATAACCCGCATAGCTTTTAGGGTGTTGCCAGGAAGACCGATTCGGAGCGCGATCTCCTGGCGATTACACCTCAGGGGCGCCATCGGCGTTTCGAAGCCGGACATGAACTTCGCAATGCGAAGTGCCGCCTGAAGCGTATCGAGGAATGCATCGCTGAAATACCGGAGAAATGTGGCCGTTAGCGCAAGCTTCGCCGCTCTCAATTTTTGCCACGCGGTCGGCTGGTCGGCGGGGAACAGATGCCGATCGTGCGGGTACTCTGTCCGGCAGAGACGCAAGGTTCTGCACTGTCTGTTCATGAAGACTTCGTGCAGGTCTCCACAAGAGAAGTATTCTGGTGCAGAAGGTGCCCGATTAGCTATCGGAATAAGGCGACATCGATTGCAAATCGGGCGCCGCAGTGAGGCGTCCCCCCCCCCAATGTCGGATTTCCGACAGGATCGTAAATCCGCCAACCCTTTGTTTAATAAAATTTCCTTCTCTGGCACGGCCCATGCATGGGACTCTGCGAACGCATCAGCGAGACGTCGTCCATGATCATGCGCACCGAAAATGCCGTCGCCGCAGTGAAACCTCGCTCTCGCCTGCCATCAAGCCGCCGAAAGGCCGGCGCGTCATGGTCGAGGCAGGCGATTGCGCCGGCTTCAAACACCTTAGTGGGCCTGGAAAGCTCCTCGCGTGACGGCGAGGGGGGCATCCAGACGGGCGGAAAGGACAAACGTCGTTGCCCCACGTCGCCGGCATGACCCGTCGATTGTTACCGCGCTGGGATGCGCGGGTCTACATGCGAAGACCCGAACGCGCAGGACAAATTCTCGCAAGCCCGGTCGGGACTGGGGCTCGAAGTTCGTGAGCGGAGGCTAATGGCTATGGCCGATATTCGCCAAGCCGTCTAGTGGGAAGACGCTATAGGAGGAAGCAGGTGGATTTATCTTGCGTTGGGATCGGTGCTGGCCCGTCCAATTTGAGCCTTGCGTGTCAGATACACGAGCAAGTTGGGAAAGGGGCAGTGTTCCTGGATCGGCAGGTCGACTTCCGCTGGCATCCAGGCATCGCATTCGATTCCTCGGAGCTCCAGGTCAGCCACTTCAAGGACCTGGTCACTCTAGTGAATCCGCGATCAGCCTACACTTTCGTAAACTTCCTGCACGAGAACGGGCGTCTGTATCACTTCCTGAACGCACAGTTCGAAGCCGTGCTCAGAGTGGAGTTCGAACAATACCTGAACTGGATCTTCCACAGGAACCCACTTGTGCGTGGCGGCGAGACAGTGCGCGAAATCTGCTTTGACGGCGAGTTTCAGGTGCGGACGGATAAGGCGGTTCTCGGCGCCAGAAACGTTGTGGTCGGCATTGGCAAGCAGGCGCAGATTCCGCCTCAATTTCAGGGCTGGATTGGGCGCAACCTGTTCCACGCATCGGTTTTACTGCACATCCACCCTGAGGTCCGGAGAAAGCATGTCTGCGTGGTCGGCGGAGGCCAGTCGGGAGCCGAGGTGATGTTGCACCTTGTCGGCCTGCCGAACGAACGGCGGCCTGCCTCGATCACTTGGGTCTCGCAGCGCGAAAACTATCTGCCTCTGGACAACAGCCCGTTCACAAACGAGTTGTTCATGCCCTGCTTTTCGGATCGCTTCGCGGCGATGAGCGAGTCGCAGCGTAAGCTGCTCCTGCGACGTTTCGTGCTTGCTTCGGACGGCATTTCAGAAAGCACGTTGCGCGCGATCTATCAGGCGCTGTACCGCCACGCATTTTTCGAGCCAAACCGATGCGACATCACACTGCGGCCGGGCTGCACCGTCTCGCACTGCATTAACGCCGGACCGGGTCACAGGCTGACCCTGCAGCATGGCATGGACGATGTCGAAGAAGTCACGGCTGACATCGTCATCCTGGCTACCGGCTACGAGAACGCCGTCCCAAGCTTGTTGCAACCGATCATGAGCCGCTTGGAGCAGATCGACAATGAATTAGCTATTCGCGAGGATTTTTCGGTGAGCTGGGACGGACCGTGTGACAGACGCATCTTCGTACAAAATGCGAGCCTCGGGCAGCGCGGCCTGGCCGATCCGAACCTAAGCTTGCTGGCCTGGCGCGCGCGCCGCATCCTCGATAGCCTTCTTGGGCGCGCGCCATGCGCGAACCTCGAGCATCCTGGCTTCGTTACCCATACCTCGATCGAGAGCTGGCCCGACCCCGCAGCCGAAGAAATGGGCAGCGGGATATGACTCGTCCACTTTTGATCATCAGCGGTCCAGCATACTGGCAACGATGTCCGCCTCCGCTGCGGCGAAGGCCGGAGACTTCTCCGATATGATCGTGACCGACCAAGCCCTTCGACCAAGCGGCGCATCGCATCACTCTGGGGGCGTGCATTTCCCCTACGGTTTCCAACACCGTACCAGGTCGCTCACTCGAAAGAGCGCCGTGGTCTTGGCGGCCATGGCTGGGTCGGCAGTTAGCGGATGGCGCGGGCCTTTAGCAATGCGTGTCGTGGTTGGACCGGGTGAAGCGATTGATACGGCCCAATTTACACAACCCCTGGATCCGGCTGAGCCTGACATAGGCTATCTCGCGCCGAGCTTCTGCGGACAATATCCGCCGGAGCGGAACGCACTTAGCATCGCCGTCCCACATCACGTGAGTTCCGTCTCCGTGGACCCGCAACTTGATCCGCGCCCGACCGACCCAACTGGGATGTCTGACCAAACTAGTTTTTCCAACAGGAGGCTTTTCGCATGTTGACTGATGCACAAAGAGAAAAGTGGCAGAAGGACGGATACGTCAGGCTCGAACGGTTCTTCACTCCAGCAGATCAGGAAAATATCTCTACTTTTATCGAAGATATGTCACGCTGGGATGTCAGTGATGATAAATGGCTCATGTGGTTCGAGAAGACGACGGATGATCGAAAGATCACCTCCAAGATCGAGAATTTTCTCGACTTCCATGATCCATTGCGCCGTTTGCTCTTAGAAGATCAGCGCATAAAGTCAGCGGTCGAGGATTTGCTTGGCGAAGCTTCGCGCAGGCTCAAGGAGTTGCTGATTTTCCACTATCCAGACAGCGGCGGCTATCTCCCGCATCAGGACATTTATCACATTCCACACAAACTCCCCGACCGAATGGTCCATGCGGTGGTTGCCATAGGCGTCGACGACTCCGACCCGGAAAACGGCGGGCTTTTTTTCAGCCCCGGCAACCACGAAAAGGGGGTGTTTCCTATGGATGCCGGTGGGGTGATCTATCCTCAAGTTGCCGAAAAGTTCTCCTGGGAACCCGTAGTATGGAAGGCTGGCGACATCTTCATCTTCGACGATTACGCACCGCACTACTCACGACCGAACAAAAGCAATCGTTCTCGGCGGACACTCTACTTGGTGTTCCAGCGTGCCTCAACCGGCGGGCCGACCCGCGCTCAATATAACGTGCTTAAGCGCGCCCTTAACCCGCCCGAGGGCAAAGTGGCCGATCTCGACAATCTCAAGCCGCCAAATGGCATCTTCTATCGCGATTGAGCTCACGCAGGCCAGGCGGAGGCATGCACACGACTGATCGACCGCTCAAAAATGCGCGGACCGTATGGCCGTCTGATTTGCGGGCTCGCGGAGCATCGACCGCAGCCCGTTACGACGCTTTGGCACGTGGATTGCGGAGGTGGTCGCAGGCGGTCTTCTGTGCGCCTACAGCCCGACCAGTGCCCCCCTTGCTCGCCCGCTTGCCGGCCCAGAGCTGCACTATCCTGGCACCGTCAACGGGTCGGGCTACCGTTTTCTCTCCACGAATTGCACGGGAGGCTGTTGCGTTGGCAGCCGAAATCCCACTGCTTCAACAGGTTAGGTTCGTTGTCATGCGCAAGTACTCGTTTTGTCGAACGGAGCTGTCGCGGGCGTTCGGTATCGACATGGCCACGCTTGGAACGGGCAGCGCTCGCACGGGATTTTCATTGGGAAAGGTTGGACCCGGCGTCACATCCGAGCCCCATCGGCACGACGAAATCGAAGCCTTCGTGGTCCTGTCTGGCGCGGGCAGGGTCACGACCGACCGTGGGGAAATTTCGGTCGAGGCGGGTGACGTCGTTGTGTTCCACCCTTTTGAAGCGCATGTGCTGCGCAACCATGGGGACGAAGACCTAAATTTCGTCGATGTCTACTGGCGAGACGACGACGCCGCTCATCATGTCGCTGCAAAGCTCACGGCTCCCCGCGGGCCGACTTTCGTCTTCTCCACGCCGCCGACGCCCAATGGCGATCTGCATCTGGGGCATCTTTCCGGCCCCTATTTTGGCGCCGACGTCTACACGCGCTTCCTGCGCATGAAAGGGGTCGAAGCCTATCATCTGACTGGGAGCGATGATTTTCAAAGCTACGTCGCCGCGCGCGCTGATGCCGATCAATCGACGCCGGCAAACGTGGCGCGCTACTATGCCGACGAGATTCGCGCCACGCTTGCACTTTTCGATTGTGCGGTCCACAGCTTCCAACTCACGACGGGCGATGACGATTACGGGGAGTTTCAAGCCGCCTGTTTCCGCAGTCTTCTGAGCAGCACGGCGATAGATCTACGCCAGAGCCCTGCGCTTTTCGATGCCGTGACAGGCCGTTATCTTTACGAAACGGATGTAAGCGGCCTCTGCCCCGATTGCGGCGGGTCCGCGGGTGGCAACATCTGCGAGGACTGCGGCGCCCCAAACCTTTGCCACGACCTGCGTGCAGCCCAATCACGGCAGTCTGCCGAGGCGCCGCTGGTCGGCTCCGTCCGCCGTCCGGAACTTGCCATGGACCAATGCTACGACAATATCGACCGGCATCTAAGGGCGTCGGGCGTCCCGCTACGGATCTTGGATCTCTTCGCGCGCCTACGCCAACGCGGCGACTTTTCAGTGCCCGTTACCCACCCCTCGGACTGGGGCCTGCCGGCCGAGGGGTTCCCGGGGCAGGTGATCTGGGTGTGGCCGGAGATGGCATTCGGTTTTCTGTACAACATCCAGGCGCTCGGCCGCTCGATGGGTCGCGACTGGAAGGCGGAGATGCCCGGCAACGACTGGCAGATTGTCCACTTCTTCGGCTTCGACAATTCGTTCTACCACGCGCTACTCTACCCGGCTCTTTACGCCGAGGTCTTCTCCCACTGGACGCCACGCATTCGCTATCACGTCAACGAGTTCTACCTGCTCAACGGCAAGAAGTTCTCAACCAGCTGCCGCCATGCGGTCTGGGGCAAGGAGGTTCTGAGCCCAAAGACAGTCGACGTCGTGCGCCTTCATTTGGGCCTGACACGCCCGGAAGGTGAGCGGACGGATTTCACGCTGGACGCGCTGCGCCGCACCGAGAAAGAGGTGTTCCATAGCATCTGGCTGAACTGGCTTGAGGCGTTGAACCAGGAAATCAAGCAGGATTTTGCCTGCCGTGTACCCGATGCAGGCGACTGGAGCCCGGTCGACCGCGCCTTCTTTGCTCGCATAGAGATCCATCGCGCTGCGATGGAGCGCGCCTATTCGGACGAAGGCTTCTCGGTTCGGCGCGCGGCCACTCAGGTCTGCGAATTCGTGCGCGATTGCGTTATCTACCGCGGGGCGCGAGACTTTGCGGCGGCGCGACGTTTCTATCCTGCCCGCAATCGGACTTCGCTAGCCCTTCAGACGACGGCCGCTGCGATCCTGGCACCGACACTCGCTCCGCTGATGCCCCGCTTCGCCAAAACGCTGGCGCGAGGCATCGATGGCGCCTCAACCGAAACATGGCCCCGGTCCGTCCAGCGCCTTGCGCCCGGGACGCGCTTTGATCTCGGACCCGTGTTGGTGTTCTACGCCAAATCCGGCAATCCTCATCTCGACGACGAGGAAACACTATGAGCCCAAAGGTGCACCAGTGAGCTGTCCCCATCTCGACCAGATCTGCGCGGCAATCAAAGCCGACGATGCCAAATATCTTGACTCGTTGTCACTGGCGAGGGAAGCCGCTCTGAACGGTAGAGCCTAGATGTTTGATCCCAGATTTTGATGGGGCATCCTTGTCCTCCGAATCAAGGGATGCGCTATGGGCCAGGTTCTTCATGGGAGCGCCACGACGACAGAGGCGGTCCGTCGAGCGATACAGCAAGTCAAGAGAGCCTGAGGGCGCTGGCGAAGCGCTACGGGATCAACCAAAAGACTGTTGCCAAATGGCGGGAACGGACCTCGGTGGCAGATTTGCCGACCGGTCCGAGAGAGCCTAGAGCGACAGTGCTCTTGCCCGAGGAGGAGGCCGTCATAGTCGCCTTCCGGCGCTACACTCTGTTGCCACTCGATGACTGCCTCTATGCCTTACAACCGACGATCCCACACCTGACGCGCTCATCACTGCATCGCTGCCTGCAGCGCCACGGCATCAGCCGCCTGCCGGACGTAGAAGGCGACAAGCCGGCGAAGAAGAAGTTCAAGAGCTATCCGATCGGCTACTTCCACATCGACGTCGCCGAGGTGCGCACAGAACAGGGCAAGCTGCACATGTTCGTCGCTATCGACCGCACCTCGAAAATTCGCCTTCGTCGAACTGCATGAGAAGGCCACCACCGCCATATCGAGAGACTTCCTACTGCGCCTGATCGCGGCCGTGCCCTACAAGATCCACACTGTCCTCACCGACAACGGTATCCAGTTCACGACGCCCGGCGCCGGCGGTTCGGCCGTGCCATTGATCAAGGAGGCCATCGCAAACGGCGAACGCTTCTGGGCCCATGCCTTCGAATACGCTTGCGCCACGAACGACATCGAGCACCGAACGACCAAGGCAAGGCATCCGTGGACCAACGGCCAGGTCGGAGGATGAACCGGACTATCAAGGATGCAACCGTCAGGCGTTTCTATTACGAGAGCCACGACCAACTCCGCCAGCACCTTGCCGACTTCATCTCGGCCTACAACTTCGGTCGCAGGCTCAAGACCCTCAAAGGCCTTACGCCCTACGAGTTCATCTGCAAGGCGTGGGCGTCACAACCGGAACGCTTCAAACTCGATCCGCTCCAGCAAATGCCGGGACTAAACATCTATTCTAGATTAGCTGACCTGACCCAACGCGTCGTCAAACAACCCTGGCCCGCCTTCAAGGACCGCTCGGCTGATCGCTTCCCAGCCCTTGCTGTTCGTGCCGAAAATGCGTGTGGGCTCGACTGGGCTGACCAACCTCTTCGGCATCGGGATTTCCGTCCTCCAGCCGGTCAATGCTGTCATTCGGTTCGACCCGCTTGGTCAACCTGGCGCGCCTTGGACCGTGCGCCGATCACCAGTGTGGATGCGAATGCCGCGTGATGGTACCTTCGATTCTGTGCGAGCGTGTACCGGCGCGGCAGTCAGCCGAAGAACAGCTGAGCTACTGATAGAATGGAGCAGGTCCAAATTCTGCCCCTGAAGCCGGATATTGCTCAATCAGCGTTGACGATGGCTTGGTGCACAAGCTTCCGACCAGACCGCGCAACGAACCCGTCGCCTGAGGATAGTCGGCGAGGGCCGCCAAATCGCAAGCGTATCCTCCGTCGCATGCGCGCCGTCTTCGCCGAAAATGCAGACGCTTGTCTCGTCGAGAGATACATCCAGCTATTTTAGGGGGCTCCTCAGGATTGGGTGTTTGCTCGGGTGCGGACCGCCCCTCAGTTCCCAATCGAGGAGCGATTCTACAATTCACATGTTTGGACATCGCTCGCTAGGTGCCCCGTCTGTGAACCTGCAAGCCGATGCTTCAGATACCGCCCATGCAGAGATATTTCATTTCGAGGTAGTCCTCGAGGCCATGGCGGGATCCCTCCCGCCCGATGCCGGACTGTTTTATCCCACCGAACGGCGCCGCTTCCGAAGACATCCGGCCGGTATTTACCCCGACCATTCCATATTCCAAGGCCTCGGCGACACGCCAGACACGCTTCAGGTTCGTGGCATAAAAATAGGCCGCGAGGCCGTAGATCGTTTCATTGGCATCGCGGACGACCTGATCCGCATCTTTGAAGCGAATAATCGGTGCGAGCGGCCCGAATGTCTCTTCTCGCGCGACGGTCATCTCGCTGGTGACACCGGTCAGGACCGTTGGTTGGAAAAACGTGCCATTCGTGCCGAGGCGTTTGCCCCCGCATCGGATTGCGCCGCCTTTAGTTACGGCATCGGCAATATGGGATTCAATCTTGGCCAAAGCCTGCTTGTCGATGAGGGGTCCGATGTCCACTCCGGGCGCGAAACCGTCACCAACTTGAAGTTGGCGAGCCCGTTCCACGAATTTCTCGACGAACTCGTCGTGAACGCCCGACTGGACGTAAAGGCGGTTCGCTGAAACGCAGGTCTGGCCGGCATTGCGGTACTTCGCCTGGATCGCACCGTCAACCGCGGCATCGATATCGGCATCATCGAAAACGATGAAGGGTGCATTGCCGCCGAGCTCTAGGCTGACTTTTTTGATCTGGTCCGAGCACTGGCGCATAAGTAAGCGCCCGATCTCAGTAGAGCCGGTGAAGCTGATCTTGCGGACCTTGGGATTTGTGCAAAGTTCGCGGCCGACCGCGTGACCTTCGGACGCATAGATCAGGTTGACGACGCCTTCGGGGAAGCCTGCCTGATGGGCGAGGGCGAACATTGCTCCAGCCACGAGCGGCGTCTGTTCAGCGGGCTTGAGGACAATCGTGCAGCCCGCCGCCAAGGCTGGCGAGATTTTGCGCGCCACCATCGAGGCCGGGAAATTCCATGGGGTTATCGTGCCGACCACCCCGATGGGCTGCTTGATCACCAGCATTCGGCGGTCCGTCGATGGTGCGGAGATCGTCTCGCCATAGACGCGATTTGCCTCCTCGGCGTACCATTGCAGATACGCCGCAGCATGCGATATCTCCGATTTGGCCTCGGCAAGCGGCTTGCCCATCTCCGCGGTGAGAATTGCAGCGAGATCGTCGGTGTGGTCGATGATCAACTCATGCCATCGCCATAGAACATCGCTGCGCTCACGTGCGGTAAACCCTGCCCATCCAGGCTGCGCGACATAGGCCTTCTCGATTCCAGCGCATGTCTCTTCGACTCCCATGTCAGGTAGTTCTGCCAGCACTTCGCCGGTCGACGGGTTGAGGACCTCGAATGTCCGCTCTCTAATCCGCGTGCCAAGTGCCGGCAGGCGATCGATGGGTCCAAACAGGTCAGGGGATCTCAGGTGACGGATCATCGGCGGGCACAGGGGCAATCGGTTTCCTCCTCAACGCCAGGCGTATATAGCAGGTTCGGTGTGTAGTCCGGACTTCCAAGCTCCTCATAGGACCTCGGCCAGACAGCTAGCAGACCACGGTTGCCAACTGGAAAGGGAGAATACCTGAATTCGCTAGAAGATGAGTCGCGGTTCTACTAGCCGGGCTCGACCGGCGGTTGCGCGCGGGGCCGTCCGGCCCCCCCCCAACCCTGCCATAGGTCTTCGCGGCCAGCGCCTGGTTCTACGTGCCGGCCACCGCGTCGTTCGGTCGGCAATATTTGTTGTAGATCGTGAATGCGTCGGTGCCGTTCAGCTTTTCCATCTCTCGCATCCAGCCGTTTGACCGGAAATGCGGTAGGGCTGATTTGGCCGCAATGTCGTGTTGACCTCCTCGTCCAGCAGACCTGTGGGTTCGTCTCTCTGCGCCAACGGCGCTCCTCCAGGATCACATTTCGCTCGGTCTTGATAACATCCTCGTTGAGGATGAGGTTGAACATGCGATCGGCCTCGAAGCCCATCATCTCGCCCAAAACGAGTCAGAGGCGGTGAGGGCGTTATTGTAGCCGCCACTCACTTGGACGGCTCGGTGAACTCGCTGTTGGCGCGGTTGGTGGTCGCTTTGAAGATCAGACGCTCGAGGAAATGGGCAAGTCCGGGTTTGCCGGGTGCTCGTCGGCGCTGCCGACCTTGTACCAGACCATATGAGTCACGATTGGCGCGCGGTGATCGGGGATGTCGACGCATGCCATTGCCGAGCAGGAAATCCGCGATCTTGCCGCCGTCGGTGGCGGCCAGAGCCGGAGCTGTCGTCACCAGGGCTAGGGCGGTGGCAGTGAACGCCTTGCGCAGCTAGGGGGGCGATCGATGGCTGCGTTTGGCAAGGCAAAGGGTTCGAGGCAAAAGTGATTTGTTCCTCTTTTTAATGAACGCGCTGCGTCTTCGCCTCCCCGTGGGAGGATCGGCGGGCAGCGCCGAGCCAGATGAATCATGGGCCCAGGGCTCACTCGAGCCTCACCTTCGGATGGACCCAGGAGACCTGCGGCGGTGTTCTTGGGGAGGTGGCCATTGGAGGGATTTTCCTTGGTCCGCGACGTCTTGCGGACGACCAGGCATGCACGGTGCCAGATCAGAAAACCATTGGAGGCTGTTGACAAATCGGGTAGTGTGCTGAGAGTTCTGCAAATTCGCTGAGAGAGGGCGGTCATGGCAGGCTGGTGATGTTCAACGTCACCGATTCCCGCG